>JAAYNC010000007.1:0-1577 GCA_012521055.1 Eubacteriales Family XIII. Incertae Sedis bacterium | reverse complement strand
TTACTCCGGATGGGGAATTCCCCATATGCAACATCGAAAAAGGTGTCATGGATGTGGAGATGCTCTTTCCCATAGAAGAAAATCCGGGAGAGGGATTGTTTCTGACAGCCATTGACGGAGGTACGGCTACCAACACGGTTCCGGGGCAATGCACGGCAAAGCTTGTAAAACGGGTAAAAAGATCAGACGGGTCTTTCGAAGAGGAAGAAAAGGTCTTGACGGTTGCGGGAACCGCGGCCCATTCCTGCCAGCCTGAGAAGGGAGACAATGCCATCATCCGGCTCTGCCGGATGCTCAGCGATATGGACCTGTCCGGGAACAAACAAGCCGAAGTCGTAAGGCTGCTCCTGGAGCGGTTTGAGGACATCTATTGCAGCGGAATCGACATGTACAGCGAAAGCGAGTACTACAACGGGGAATACATCCATCGCAATACCATGTCGGTGACCATCATCGCCACCGAGCAGGACCGGATCAGGGTAAATGTCAATATTCGATTTGCATACGGGGTAAAGGAAGAGGATTTCCTTTCTGCCATTGAAAAGGTCATTAGCCCGATAGGAGGAAGAATCGGTCGGCACACCAGCCTGCCGGCTGTTTACATCAGCAAAGACAAACCTTTCTTAAAAGTGCTGGCAAAGGCATATGAAGAGGTCAGCGGCCGTCCCAACGAGTTCACACTGGCTTACGGAGGATCCTATGCCAAGGCTATGAAAAATGTTGTATCATGGGGGCCTATTTTCCCCGGCGAAGAAGATACCTGCCACGAGGAGAACGAATACATATCCATTAAAAGCTTTATGCTCAATGCAAAGATCTTTGCGGGGGCAATAGCGGACCTGGTACTATCTGAAGACAGTTTTAAATAATCCATTATTTTATATTAGCGTGGAAAGGTGGGATATTTTATGGAGGGTACATACGGAATTATAAGTCTTATTCCGATTATTGCCATCGTCGTACTGGCCCTGATCACAAAGCAGACTTTCATCTCCATTTTTGTGGGGGTTGTGGTGGGTTTTGTGATCCTGGCCGGCGGGAATCCGTTGGAGACCTTCAACTTGTTTCTTGACGGGCTGTACCAGGTATTGATGGATGAAACCACGGTTTGGGTATTGTTGCTTTGCGCACTGTTCGGAAGCCTTATCGCCTTGATGCAGGATTCCGGCGGAGTTCTGGGCTTTGCCAACCTGGCGCAAAGGTTTATCAAGGGCAGGAAAGCATCGGTGATAGGTGCGTGGATTCTTGGAATCATTGTTTTCGTAGACGATTATCTCAATTGCCTGGCGGTAGGTGCGGCCACCAGGCCCATCACGGACAAGTACAGAGTATCCAGGGAGATGCTGGCCTACATCGTCAACTCTACAGGAGTTACCGTCTGTGCCATCATACCGTTCTCTACTTGGGGAGCATTCATGTCCGGCCAGATGGAGGCGGCGGGAATGACGGGTGAATTATCCGCGTTTGCAGCTTATACGGCGACGGCTCCTTTCGTACTGTACGGCTGGATCGCTGTCATTCTGGTGCCGTTTTTCGCAACGGGGATCCTTCCGTTGTTCGGGCCGATGAAGGAAGCC
>JAAYNC010000088.1:0-3878 GCA_012521055.1 Eubacteriales Family XIII. Incertae Sedis bacterium | reverse complement strand
TCGTTCCCACCGTGGAAGCGGGCCAACGGGTGCAGGCCGGGGACGTCATCGGAACGGTTAAAGAAACGGTCATCGTAGAGATTAAGATCATGGTGCCTTACGGCATCGAGGGCGTAGTAAAGGAAATTGAGAGCGGTGACTTCACCGTGGAAGACGTGGTATGCGTGGTTGAAAAGGACGACGGGACCCTGGCCGATATCACCATGATGCAGAAATGGCCCGTCCGTCGAGGAAGGCCATATAAAGAGAAATTGGTTCCCGAAATGCCCCTTTTGACAGGGCAGCGGGTTATCGATACCTTATTCCCCATTGCGAAAGGCGGCGTTGCAGCTGTACCGGGACCTTTCGGAAGCGGCAAGACCGTAGTACAGCACCAGCTGGCTAAGTGGGCGGATGCGGACATCGTAGTCTATATCGGATGCGGCGAACGGGGCAACGAGATGACAGACGTACTTATGGAGTTCCCGGAACTGAAAGACCCCAAGTCCGGCGAACCGTTGATGAAGCGGACGGTGCTTATCGCCAACACCTCCGACATGCCGGTAGCCGCCCGGGAAGCATCCATTTATACGGGAATTACCATTGCGGAATTCTATAGAGATATGGGTTACTCGGTAGCCCTGATGGCAGACTCCACCTCCCGGTGGGCCGAAGCTTTGAGAGAGATGTCCGGTAGGCTTGAGGAAATGCCCGGTGAAGAGGGCTATCCCGCCTATCTGGCTTCTCGGCTTGCCCAGTTCTACGAGAGAGCAGGAAGGGTGGTCTGTCTCGGATCCGACGGCCGCGAAGGTGCCCTTTCCGCCATCGGTGCCGTATCGCCTCCCGGCGGAGACATTTCCGAACCCGTTTCCCAGGCGACGCTGCGTATCGTCAAGGTGTTCTGGGGGCTGGACGCGAATCTGGCCTATGCGAGACACTTCCCGGCCATCAACTGGCTTACCAGTTACTCCCTATATATTGACCGGCTGTCCAAGTGGTTCGCGGATAACGTGAACAAGGAATTCCCCGAACTGAGGAGCGAGACCATGAAGCTCCTCCAGGAAGAAGCGGAACTGCAGGAAATCGTTCAGCTGGTTGGTGTGGATGCCCTGTCCTTCCAGGATCAATTCAAACTGGAAGCTTGCAAATCCATCCGGGAGGACTACCTGCACCAGAACGCTTTCCATGAGATCGATACCTACGCTTCAACCAACAAGCAATACAAGATGTTGAAGCTCATCTTAGAATATTACAGGCAGGGCAGCGAAGCTATCGATAAGGGAGCCGACTACAACAAAGTGGTTTCCATGCCCATTCGAGAGACTATCGGGCGTTTCAAATACGTTGAAGAATCGGAAGTGGATAAACAGTTTGAAGTGCTGATGGAGGAACTGAGGAAAGGAATTCAAGAACTGATCAGCCAGGGAGGTGAGCAGGATGATTAAAGAATACAGAACCATATCCGAAGTTGCCGGCCCGCTGATGTTGGTTCAAGGCGTAGAAGGTGTTACTTACGACGAGCTGGGCGAGATCGAGCTTCCAAGCGGCGAGACCCGGCAGTGTAAGGTGCTTGAGGTCAACGGAACCAACGCGCTGGTGCAGCTCTTTGAGAGCGCTGCCGGCATCAACCTGGCTGAAAGCAAGGTGCGGTTCCTCGGGCGCGGAATCGAACTGGGAGTTTCAGAAGATATGCTTGGCCGCGTCTTTGACGGACTGGGAAGGCCCATTGACGGCGGTCCGGAAATCATCCCCGACGCCCGGATGGACGTCAACGGCCTGCCTATTAATCCGGCGGCCCGGGACTACCCGGCGGAATTCATCCAGACCGGCGTATCCGCCATCGACGGGCTGAACACTTTGGTCAGAGGGCAGAAGCTGCCCATATTCTCCGGCTCCGGACTTCCCCACGCCGAGCTGGCAGCTCAGATTGCGCGGCAGGCCAAGGTTCTCGGAGGCGGGGAGAACTTCGCCGTAGTGTTCGCCGCCATCGGTATTACCTTTGAAGAGGCGGATTTCTTCGTTTCCGACTTCAAGAGAACAGGCGCCATCGACAGGACCGTTCTCTTCACCAACCTGGCCAACGACCCGGCCATCGAGCGTATTTCCACACCTCGCATCGCCCTGACTGCGGCCGAATACCTGGCCTTCGAAAAGGATATGCACGTCTTGGTCATCCTGACGGATATCACCAACTATGCGGAGGCTCTTCGGGAGGTTTCCGCCGCCCGTAAGGAAGTTCCCGGAAGAAGAGGTTATCCCGGTTACCTTTACACGGACCTGGCTACCTTGTACGAGAGAGCGGGAAGGAAGAAGAATCATCGCGGATCCATTACATTGATTCCGATCCTGACCATGCCGGAAGACGACAAGACTCACCCGATTCCGGACCTGACGGGATATATCACGGAAGGACAGATCATCCTCTCTCGTGAGCTTCACAGGAAAGGCGTAGTTCCGCCCATCGACGTGCTGCCCTCCCTGTCCCGTCTGAAGGATAAAGGTATCGGTAAAGGCAAGACCAGGGAGGACCACGCGGATACCATGAACCAGCTTTTCGCCGCCTATTCCCGCGGAAAGCAGTGCAAGGAGCTGATGGCGATCCTGGGCGAGGCTGCCCTGACGGATATAGATAAGCTGTACGCCCAATTTGCCGACGCTTTTGAAAACCAGTACGTGTCCCAGGGTTATGAAATGAACCGGTCCATTGAGGATACATTGGATCTGGGTTGGAAGCTTTTGGATATGCTGCCGCGAGGCGAACTCAAACGTATTCGCGACGAATATCTGGATAAATACCTGCCTTGTGTACGCGAAGTAAACAGAAAAGAATAGAGGGAGGTGACGCGCTATGGCACGGCTCAACGTGAACCCTACCAGAATGGTGCTGACCTCTCTGAAAAAGAAACTGGTCGTAGCGATACGCGGGCACAAGCTCTTGAAGGATAAGCGGGACGAGCTGATGAAGCAATTCCTGGAGCTTGCCCGTAAAAATAAAGTGCTGCGTGAAGAGGTGGAGCGGCAGCTGGCGGAAGTTTACCGGAACTTCGCCATTGCCAATGCGGTCATGTCCTCCGAAATGATGGAGGAAGCTTTGATGTACCCGAAACAGGGGGTTGCCATCGAGCTGGGCAAAAAGAACGTCATGAGTGTAAACGTACCCGTTTTCGATTTTACAACGAAGACGGAGGATAAGACGGATATCTATCCTTACGGCTTTGCCACTACGTCCGGCGAGCTGGACAAAGCCATTGCAAGGCTGGCTGAGGTGTTCCCCCTCATGCTGGAGCTGGCGGCAATGGAAAAGGAAGCAAGCCTGCTTGCCCAGGAGATTGAAAAGACCCGCCGCCGCGTAAATGCGCTGGAGTATATCATGATCCCCAACCTGGAGGAGACCATCAAATACATCAAGATGAAGCTGGATGAAAACGAGAGGGGCAATCAGGTCCGGCTCATGAAGGTTAAGGACATGATGCTTGCTGAGGCCATCCAGGAGAGAAGAGCTCAAACGGAAGCCGCCTTTGAAGACTTCTCCCGCAAACACTAATCCGTGAGTTGTAATTTCGATTTTGCAATACGGCTTATCAAATGAGGCGGGGCTTAATGCCCCTCCTCATCTATTAATCTTATGGAGATCTTATCGGAGGCTTTTCGCCTGGGATATTTTATGCTTTTTATTCATCTAATGCTGATTTTTGGGAATGCTTATGCGTAGAAGTTATTTTGACTTCCTCTTTACAATTATGAGTTTTAGATGCATAATATATGTGTTGATTTTTTGGAAGTCTACATATATATATGTTATTAATTGAGCAGGCGCGTGTGATATAAATGGACAACCTCGAATTAAAAGCATTTATGGCCCCGATATTCAAGTACGGCATCGCAACAGCGTGTCTTAT
>JAAYNC010000032.1:0-45879 GCA_012521055.1 Eubacteriales Family XIII. Incertae Sedis bacterium | reverse complement strand
GGAAAGGGCTATTAGACCCTGTTGACACTTCTTTTTTATTGAATTCTTTCAGAAATTTAATTCGATCACTGAAAAAGAAAAGCGTCTCAGAAGTTCTTGTTTTCTGAGACGCTTTGTCTACAGTCTGGGGCGCCGGTGCCGGCGCCTTCCTCTGAATTATTGATTTAGGTTTCCATTGTTGTTTGGTCCGGTATTGGGGGTTCCGTTATTTAAGTTATTGCCCGGCCCGTTCCAGTTATTGTCCATTCCGTTTTGGTCGTTCCGGTTGTTGTCAATTCCGTTTAACCCATTGTTATCCATACCCCCGTTATTCGGACCCGGCTCCGGCACACCATCATAGTCTGCACAGGCTGCAAATACCAACAAACCTAAAATCAACAGAAAAGCAAGACAAATTTTTTTACGCTTCATACAATTCATCTCCTTCCTTTTCACGAAATAGTATCTGCATTCTGTGACTTTTTACACACAAATTAATCACGCAAAAAAAGGAAAACTAGTTTTTGGTGCCTGCCGCGTATAACTTTTAGACCAATAATAAAAGCAACCGAATCTTGTCACGCATTTTTTCGGTTGCTTTATCTTCCATATAATTCCACAAATTGACTTGTTCAGTTCAAAGGCAACTTTTTTCTCCAAAATCTGAAATCGATTGCTTTATTTGAAACAAGGCCACCGGCCTATCTGCTGATTTCTTCAAGGGATTTGCCCATGGTCTCTTTACCCAGAAGGGCAACTACCAAGGCGACGACAGCAAACACGGCTGTCAACATTATGAACACATACGTAAACCCAATGTCAGTGCCGTAGAAATTATATATAACCGGCACGACAAAGGGAGCCGTAAATGCACCCAAACGCCCGAATGCGGTAGCCCAACCCGATCCGCTGCCCCTGGCGACAGTCGGATATACTTCCGGGGTATACGCGTAAACACATCCCCAGGCGCCCAGGCTGAAAAAGTAAAGCAAAGATCCATAAAGCAGGACTTCCGTCGTGCTGGCTGCATGTCCGAAGAGCCAGGCAGCCACAGCCGTTCCGGCAAAATACAAAAACAGAGCCGGTTTTCGTCCGATACGCTCTACAAGCCAGGCGGCGCTGTAATATCCCGGCAGTTGGGCGAGGCACATAATCAAGGTAAATTCAAAGCTCTTCACCAAAGTAAAGCCTTTACCCAATAGCAGTGTGGGAGTCCATAACACAAATCCGTAATAGCCGAAGTTCACGCCAAACCAGATTACCCAAAGCACCAAGGTGGTCCTGACATACTTCTTTGACCACAGATCGATAAATCCCACGTGAACCTTTTCTGCGGGCTCATGGCTTTCCTGCTCAAGGTTTGCTTTTTCTCCCTTATGAGCATTATATTCGATTCCGGCCTGCTCTTCCATTATGCGTACCAGAGCATCCGCTTCCTCAGTCCTTCCCGCTGACGCTAAATAACGCGGGGATTCCGGGATGGCTTTGTGATAGACCACAGCCAGCAATGCAGGTACGGCGCCGATCCAGAATGCCACTCTCCAGCCGTAACCCGGTATGAGGAAATAAGCCACTAAAGCGGATAAGATCCAGCCCCAGGCCCAGAAACTCTCCAGCAATATCCCGTTACGCCCTCTTATTCTTGTGGGCGAGTATTCGCTGATAAAAGCAAAGGCAACAGGTCCTTCCCCTCCTAGCCCAAAACCGGTTAAAAATCTCAAAACCAGTAACATGGGATAGTTGACGGCAAATCCCGACAAACCGCTGGCCACCCCGAAAATGATCAGATTTCCGATTATTAAGGTTTTTCTTCCCCATTTATCCGCGGCGATACCCGACAATGTAGCTCCCAGGGCCATACCTATCATCCCTGCGCTGGCCAACCAGCCAAGCTGCCCGGGAGTGAGTTCCCAGTCTTGTCCGATAGCCGCAATAACGCCGGATACCATGCCCTGATTCATGGCTACGAATACCCATATGATACCGGTCACCAACAATATTTTTCGCAACATTGGTGTAGAAGGGAGTTGGTCGATACGCTTTGCAATACTTAACAAGGCTTCTCCTTTCCTGGCTAATTATAAATTACATTAGATAACCTTTTTTCTTAAGCTGTTCCTCGATATAATCAAGAGTCTCCTCCGAATCTCCAGCCACGGTATGGTAATGGTAATCGTCCGTGAGGTGCTTCAAAGGAGAGATCTTCCCCGCTTTTAATTGTGCAGTAAAGGTATCAACATCCTTTCTCGAACCGAGCATAAGTTCCGCCCTCAGCTCGCCATAAATTTCGTGATTTACGAAGACGTCCAAAGCTTTCCCTCCTGCATCTACTATGGTGTACAACTCATCGGCAATCTGATTGTCGTCGTGGCGGACTTTAATGATTCTGCTCGGCGAGTCTTCCTTTTCCAAAACATAGCCTTTGTAGGTGGAAAGAATTTTATGCGCTGCTGCCCGGAGCAGCGTAATATCCTGTACGATGACCTGACGGCTCACATTGAAACGAGAGGCTAAAGCAGCGCCGGATAAGGGCTCCTGACTTTCTTCAAGCAATTTGATAATTTTTTGTCTCCTGAGGTCGCCTTTCATGCCATTTTCAGCTCCAATACAGATTCATAATTCTTTCCCAACAGCTATGTTTCCACACAATACTTCATCTTTAAACTGGCTGTTTGCAGTATAACACATGTCTTTACACATGACAAGACACATACCGCTGAATTTGTCGTCATTTTCACGATATTTTCTTATAATACAAAAAACAGGGCGGTTAACGCCGCCCTGTCCGTTTATACCATCTCATATCCGTATTTAGGCAACTCATTCAAGGAATAGACAATCGGAGCCGGATTAAATCAGTCCTCCGATGGCAGCAAAGATCTCTGCAAATACCAGCGCAACAATGGTCATGAGCTTGATCAAAATGTTAATGGATGGTCCGGAGGTGTCTTTGAAAGGATCGCCTACCGTATCACCCACAACTGCTGCCTTGTGAGTATCGCTGCCCTTTCCGCCGTAATGTCCTTCTTCGATGTATTTTTTTGCATTATCCCAGGCACCGCCTGCGTTGGCCATCATGATAGCCAACAGCACGCCTGACGCCAGTGCGCCCGCCAACATTCCACCCAGAGCTTCGGGTCCCATGATGATGCCCACAGCCAAGGGAGCAATGATTGCCAGAAGTCCGGGCGCCATCATCTCTTTCAACGCAGCTTTAGTGCTTATATCAACACATCTGGCATAATCTGGTTTTGAAGAACCCTCCATAATTCCCTTGTCGTCTCTGAACTGGCACCTTACTTCTTCGATCATCTGATTTGCAGCTTTACCAACCGAATTCATGGTCATTGCCGAGAACAGGAAGGGGAGCATAGCGCCGATAAACAGTCCTGCGATAACCATGGGATCAAGCAAGCTTATATCGTCCAGTCCTACCACCTGTGAATAGGAGGCGAAGAGAGCCAAAGCCGTAAGCGCAGCGGAACCGATGGCAAACCCTTTTCCGATGGCTGCCGTGGTATTACCCACCGCATCCAGCTTGTCCGTAATGTTTCTTACTTCATGAGGAAGCTCGGACATTTCCGCAATGCCCCCCGCGTTATCGGACACGGGTCCGTAGGCGTCAACCGCTACTACCATGCCCGTCGTAGAAAGCATTCCAACCGCCGCCAGAGCGATCCCGTAAAGTCCGGCAAAGGCATTTGCAATAAGGATTCCTATTGCAATGCAGACAATGGGCCATACGGTAGAAAGCATGCCTACGGCGTAGCCGCTGATGATGGTGGTGGCAGAGCCTGTCTGACTCTGCTCTGCAACTTTCTTCACGTGGCTGAAATCGCTGGACGTATAGATTTCTGTAATCTTTCCAATAGCCACTCCTACAGCAAGTCCGGCAATAACAGCAATGGCGCTGTTGAAATTGCCAAACATTACCTTGCTCATGATAATGGATGCTATAACAACTATGGCACTGCTTATATATGTGCCTGCGTTAAGAGCAGAGGCCGGATTACCGCCTTCCTTGCCTCTCACCAGCATAACACCGAGAATGGAAGCGAGTATACCAACAGCCGCCAGGGTCAAGGGGAATATACTTCCAGTAAAAGAATCCAGTACAAAGGGGCTGCCCACTGCCGGAACAACCTCGGGGATGATGACGGCCAGCGTAATGGCAGAAATGATAGAACCTACATAGGACTCAAATAAGTCAGAACCCATGCCGGCTACATCACCTACATTATCTCCCACATTATCGGCGATTACGGCAGGATTTCTCGGGTCATCTTCCGGAATTCCGGCTTCTACTTTGCCCACCAGGTCCGCTCCTACATCCGCTGCCTTAGTATAGATGCCTCCGCCCACACGGCCAAACAGTGCCATGGACGAGGCCCCCAGACCGAAACCAGTTATATAGTCAGCAGAAGCTATACCCATAACCATAAAGATAACTCCGAGTCCAAGTATGCCCAATCCCACGACGGAAAGGCCCATAACGGCACCGCTTCGAAACGCCACCTTGAGAGCCTTTGGCATACTGCCATCCCTTGCAGCATTGGCTGTGCGCACATTGCCTTTCGTCGCCACAGTCATGCCAAAGAACCCGGCAAGTACGGAAAACAACGCTCCTAACACAAAAAAAACAGCCGTCAACCAATTGATGAAAATTCCAAGTACCAAAAAAATAACGACTATAACAACGGCCATATATTTGTATTCTCTCTTAAGAAAAGCCATAGCGCCTACCCGGATATAGCCGGATATCTCGCTCATCCTGTCTGTACCTACATCCAATTTGCCAATCCAAGAAGCGAGGGCATAGGCAACGATAAGCGCAGCAACTGCACAAATAGGTACTATTATCGCAAGCACGTCCATCTAGAAAACAACCTCCTCCCCAACAGAGCAAGAGGCGCCTGGGCACCTCTTACACTGTATTCAACACAAAATATATTTTATACTATTCTATTGCCACCAAAGCCAGTGAACATATAATGAAGCAAATTGCGCCCACTATGCTGATCTTGCTGAGTATGGCATCATACCCTTTGGCTTTTTTCTTGCCGAAAAGCTGTTCAGCTCCACCGCCGATAGATCCAGCCAAGCCTGCACTTTTTCCCGACTGGAGCAAAATGCTGGCAATGAGCACCAAGCTGGCAATGGCAAGTATGATCATCAGTGCGATTTTCACCAGTACACCTCCTTAGTAGTAGAACCACTACAGCCTACCACAACAAAGAATAAAATTCAAGGCATTTTACAAAAAAACGTCACAATTATAACAAGACAATTCGAAGTTTATTCTTTAACCTCTCAAGTTATAAAAAGCTTCTTTTCCGGCATACCGGGAACTTGAATCCAGCATTTCTTCGATCCGTAAAAGCTGGTTATATTTTGCCACCCGATCCGTTCTCGAGGGAGCCCCTGTCTTTATCTGACCCGCATTAACGGCAACAGCCAGATCTGCGATGGTCACATCTTCGCTTTCCCCGGATCTGTGAGAGATGACAGACGTATATCCGGCCCTCTTGGCCATTTCAATGGCATCCAAGGTTTCTGTCAATGTGCCGATCTGGTTGACCTTAATCAGAATGGAATTGGCAGCCTTTGCCTCAATGCCTTTTGCCAGCCTTTCCGTGTTTGTCACAAAGAAATCGTCTCCCACCAGTTGGAGCTTTTTGCCCAGTTTGTCCGTCATATGCTTCCAGCCTTCCCAGTCGTCTTCCGCAAGACCGTCTTCTATGGAAACGATGGGGTATTTGGCTGCGAGCATTTCATAGTACTCCACCATCTCCTCTGCAGTCTTCTTCACGCCTTCACCGGCCAGATGGTAGAATCCTTTTTCGGAATCATACAGTTCCGTAGCCGCTACGTCCAAGGCGATCTTTACGTCCTTCCCCGGGACATAACCGGCTTTCTCAATGGCCTCCACAATTACCTGAATGGCTTCTTCATTAGATGCAAGGTTCGGTGCAAAACCGCCCTCGTCTCCCACCGCCGTATTCAAACCTTTACCTTTTAGAACTGCCTTAAGGTTGTGGAACACCTCTGCCCCCATTCTCAACCCATGGCTGAAGCTATCTGCGCCTACGGGCATTACCATGAATTCCTGAATGTCCACATTGTTATCCGCATGAGCGCCGCCGTTGAGGATATTCATCATGGGCACAGGCAATACCTTGGCATTGATACCGCCGATATATTGAAACAGCGGAAGTCCTACGCATTCTGCGGCAGCATGAGCCGCTGCCAGCGAAACCGCAAGTATGGCGTTGGCACCGAGCTTACTCTTGTTAGGCGTTCCGTCGAGATCGATCATGAGCTGATCCAAACCAACCTGGTCAAACACGTTCCATCCGATCAACTCCGGCGCAATAACTTCGTTTACGTTATCCACCGCTTTCAGTACTCCTTTACCAAGGAACCTGCTCTTTTCACCGTCTCTAAGCTCAACGGCTTCATAAGCGCCGGTGGAAGCACCGGAAGGTACGATGGCCCTGCCTACGGACCCGTCGCTGAGAAACACCTCCACCTCCACGGTGGGGTTCCCTCTTGAATCAAGCACTTCTCTTGCCAATATATCCTCTATATAGCACATATCTTATTCCCCCTAAAAGTTCACAATTTCTATAAATTCGTCAGGCTTCAGGCTGGCTCCGCCAACCAAAGCTCCGTCGATCTCATACATGTCCATCAGTTCCGATATGTTGCCCGGCTTCACGCTTCCGCCGTATTGAATTATCACATTTTCTGCTAATTCCTCATCGTAAAGACCCGCAATGACGCTGCGGATATGACCGCACATCTCGTCGGCTTGCTCCGGCGTAGCATTGCGTCCCGTTCCGATGGCCCATACAGGCTCATATGCTATGGTGAGTTTCTTCACTTGATCCGCATCAAGCCCTTTCAAAGCAGCCTTCATCTGAAGGGTAACCACCTCTAAAGCGCTTCCTTCGTCCCTTTCCTGAAGCACCTCCCCTACGCAGAATATGGGAAGGATACCATTCTTAAAGGCGGCATGCAATTTCTTGTTTACCGTCTCATCCGTCTCTCCAAAGTATTGCCTTCTCTCGGAATGACCGATAATACAGTAGTCCACTCCCAATTCCTTCAACATGGCACCTGATATTTCGCCGGTGAAGGCGCCTTGCTCCTCGTAGTGCATGTTCTGGGCGCCCACTTTGATGCCCGTTCCCTTGAAGGCCTCCACCAACAGGCTTAACTGAGTGAAGGGCGCACATATTGCCACCTGTACATCCGAAGGCACGTACAGTTCTTTAAATCCTCGAGCAAATTCAGCCGCTTCTTTTACCGTTTTGTGCATTTTCCAATTTCCGGCTATAAAAGGTTTTCTCAATTTTCCTTCCTCCTACTGTTGCGCGCCGCTGCCAATTACTTGTCCTGCAAGGCAGCCACGCCGGGCAATATTTTTTCTTCCAGAAACTCCAGGGAAGCTCCTCCGCCGGTGGAAATGTGCGTCATCTTATCGGCCAATCCAAACTGACGTACCGCTGCAGCGGAATCTCCCCCGCCGATAATGGTGGTAGCTTGGCTTGCAGCTAACGCATCGGCTATAGCTTTTGTTCCTTTGGCGAAATTAGGCATCTCAAAAACGCCCATGGGCCCGTTCCAAACAACTGTGGCCGCTTTTTCAATCTCGCCCTTAAACAGCTCAACCGTCTTTTCCCCGATGTCGAGCCCCATCCAATCCTTCGGGATGCTGTCTATATCGTAATAAGCAGCTTCCGCATCGTTACTGAACTCCTTAGCAGCTAAAATATCCACGGGCAGCAACAGAGTTACTCCTCGCTCCTTCGCCTTGGCGAGAAGGGACAAGGCCATTTCCATTTTGTCTTCCTCCAGCAGAGACTTACCTATTTCGTAGCCCTGTGCTTTCAAAAATGTATAGGCCATGCCGCCTCCGATGATAAGCACATCCACCTTATTCAACAAGTTTTCGATAACCGGAATTTTGTCGCTGACTTTCGCGCCGCCCAGAATGGCCAAAAACGGTCTCCTGGGGTTGTTTACCGTTTCCCCCAAAAATTCCAGCTCCTTTTCCAATAGAAGTCCCGAAACGCCCGGAATGTATTCCGCTATTCCCGTTGTAGAGCAGTGAGCTCTGTGAGCGGAACCAAAGGCGTCGTTGACAAAAATGTCCGCCAGTTCCGCCAGTTCCTTTGAGAAAGAAGGATCGTTTTTCGTCTCTTCCTTCCGGAAACGGACGTTTTCCAGCAGCAGGACCTGTCCCGGCTTCAGCCAGGCAGCCAATTCGTGAATTTCATCCGTGATTACCTGCGGTTCGCCGCGAAACAGCACATCCTGCCCCAAAAGGGAAGAAAGCCGCTCCGCCACGGGCTTCAGGCTGTACTTCATGTCCGGCTCTCCTTTAGGTCTTCCTAAATGGGACATCACGATGATTTTTGCACCTTTTTCAATCAAATATCTTATAGTAGGCAATGAAGCCCTGATCCTGCTGTCGTCATTTATTTGTCCCTTTTCATCCAAAGGCACATTAAAATCGCAGCGCAGGATGACGCGCTTGCCCCTGACATCTATATCTTTAATCGTCTTCTTCATCGTTACCCCCGCTATTACAGACCTTTATCGATCACCATTTTGATCACGTCTACTACGCGGTTGGAATAGCCCCATTCATTGTCATACCAAGACAGAACTTTGAGCATATTCCCTTCCATAACCATGGTGGATTGAGCGTCGATAATTGAAGACCTGGGATCCTGTTTGAAATCCACCGATACAAGAGGCTCATCGCAGTAACCGAGAATGCCTTTCAGATCTCCTTCGGCCGCTCTCTTGAGAGCCTCGTTGACTTCCTCTTTGCCAGTTTCCTGCTTCAACTCAAAGACAACATCCACCAGGGAAACTGCCGGGGTTGGAACGCGAATGGCCATGCCGTTCAGTTTGCCCTGCAGCTGAGGCAGTACTAAAGAAACTGCCTTGGCTGCTCCCGTGGTTGTGGGAATCATGGATATGGCTGCTGCTCTTGCCCTTCTTAAATCCTTATGAGGCAAGTCAAGAATCCTCTGGTCATTGGTATATGAGTGGATCGTCGTCATCAATCCTCTTTCGATGCCGAAATTTTCATCGATTACCTTGGCAACAGGAGCCAGGCAGTTGGTGGTGCAGGATGCGTTGGAAATGATATCATGATTTACCGGATCGTATTGCTCATCGTTCACGCCCATGACTATGGTAATGTCTTCGCCGGTTGCAGGAGCGGAAATGATAACTTTTTTAGCCCCTGCCTTAATATGCTTCTCCGAATCGATTCTTTTTGTGAATCGCCCTGTGGACTCCAGCACAACATCTACGCCCAATTCTTTCCATGGCAATTCCTCCGGATTGGTCTTAGCCAGAATTTTAATCTCTTTACCGTTTACGATGATGGCATCTTCGGTGGCTTCTACAGTTCCTTCGAACTTGCCGAAACAGCTGTCATACTTCAACAGATGAGCCAATGTCTTCGGTTCTGTAATATCATTGATCGCAACGATGTCAAACTCATCTCCCATTTCCTTCGCGATCTTAAAAGCGTTTCTCCCTATCCTTCCAAAACCGTTTATGCCTATTTTCGTTTTCATTTCTATATCCTCCATCCGATATTTATTTACATGGGATCATTAGGAACCCAGATACAAACTATGTATTTGAAAGGTACTTTTCATTTCAAATCAGAACCGCTTTCGTTTGGTGGATGAAGGGATGCTCATCTCATCCCTGTACTTGGCTATGGTCCGCCTGGATATTTCTATACCGCACTCCTCCATAGAATCGGCAATGGCCTGATCGGAAAGAGGAGATTTAGGGTCTTCGTTTTCTATCATTTCACGGATTATGGTTTTGATACTTTCTGACGCAATGCTTGAACCGTCTTGACCGGTAACACCGCTGGTGAAGAAATACTTGATCTCAAAAAGACCCCTTGGAGTCTGCATATATTTCCCGTTAATAGAACGGCTCACCGTGGATTCGTGAATGCCCAGCTCGTCGGCTATCTGCTTCAATGTAAGGGTTTTTAAATGCTTGGGGCCATGGTCGAGGAAATCTCGCTGATAATTTACCACTGCCTTGACAACGTTATAGATGGTCTGCCGCCTCTGCTCTATGCTGCGAATCAGCCAAAGAGCGGAGTTCAGCCTGCTTGAAAGGAACTTGGAAATGTTTGAATCCTTGTCCGCTTCCCTGAGCATCTTTTGATAGTAAGGGCTGATGTTCAATCTGGGCGCTGTACTGTCGTTTACGATTATGACATATTCGTCTCCCACTTTCTCCACAGTAACGTCAGGGACAATGTAGCGATTATCGCTGGAACTGCCGAATTGTCTTCCGGGTTTGGGTTCCAAGGACTTTATCTCATCGCTGATATCTTGTACTTCCTTTACGGAAATGCCCAATGCCTTCGCTATGTTGCATAGCCGGTTTTCCGCAATATCTTCCAGATGATTTTCTATTATAAGGCGGGCTTCAGGCTTGTCCTTTCCCCGGTGTTTAAGCTGGATCAACAGGCATTCCTTCAAATCCCGTGCTCCGACGCCTACCGGCTCAAAGCCCTGGATCACTGCCAAGGCCTCCATCACTTTTTCTTCCCTGGCCCTGAACACTTGGCAAATTTCCTGAATTGAGGAGGTGAGGTATCCGTTCTCATCCAGGGATTCGATTATATACCGGGCAATCATCTTGCATGCCGGTTTCATGGATACCAATTCCAACTGCATCATCAAATGTTCAGTCAATGTGGGTTCAGAGGAAACAAACTGTTCGTAGGAATAATCGCTTTGATCGTCGCTGTCCTCGCCCATGCTGTAACTGATGTCATCGTATCCGTGCTCCTTAAAGTGCTCAGCCCAGTCAAATTCGTAACTCTCCCTGCTTTCCTCCGTTCCTCCCGACATCCTGTCGTTTTCCTCGCCGGGCTCCCCGTCATGAATATCGTCGTCGGTTTTGTCCACCCTTTCCAGCACAGGATTTGTCAAGAGCTGTTCCTGCACATAGCTTTCAAGCTCCTGGGTATTGAATTGCAGCAGCTGAATGGCCTGGATCAATTCAGGTGTCATGACCAGTTTCTGAGTCTGTTCAATTGTCAGTTCATAACCCAGCTTCATAGCAGCCCCCGCACTCCCTTATGTAGAAGTAGCGAACACTCATATCTAAAAATATCTCATACATACACCTAAAATAAATAAAATCTACTACCGCTAAGTATACCATAATTCAGGATGGCAGAAAACTAAAAACCCAAATTTAGTGCTTTAAAGCCCTACCGGGAACTAACCTCAGATCAGTTTCGGGAAACCTAATTGACGCAGCGCTTCGTATATCACGATGGCCGCCGAATTGGACAGGTTCAGCGACCTCAGCTTCACATTATCGCTCATTGGAATTCTAATGGTTTTTTCTATTTTCTCTTTTAAAAAGTCCTTGGGCAGCCCTGCGGTCTCCCTTCCGAAGATCAGCATGGCATCCCTTTCATAGCGAACATCCGTGTAAACCCTTATTCCCTTCGTAGTTGCCAGGTACATGGGCCTGTCCTTATATTTTTCCAAGAACTCCTCCAAGTTTTCATGAATTTCCAGGTTGACGAATTTCCAATAATCCAACCCTGCTCTCTTCACCTGTGCGTCATCGATGGAAAATCCCAAAGGCTTTACGAGATGCAGACCGGCTCCCGTGGCCGCGCATGTTCTTGCAATATTTCCCGTGTTGGGAGGAATCTCCGGTTCGACTAATACGATGCTTAATTCATGTCCTGTATTTTGCATCTCTACTCTTTTATCCTCTTGCTCCGCTTTCTTTTGAATGAATAATAAGGGAAAATCCATAGTTAATGTGTACATAATAATATTTTTTTCATTATTTTCAATTTGATTCGAGACTATTTTCAAATATTATATTATAATAGCACCAATTGACAAAGTACGTCACGTTATTTTGTTGGCACAGACTAAATGGATTTTATTGTAGATAAAATGCGGGAGGTATTATTGATGGAAAAAAAGTTAATAAGAATCGGTCTCATGGGATTTGGCAACATCGGTACAGGAACTTACGCGGCCTTGGAAATGAACCGGAGCACAATTGAACAGCAAACGGGAATCGATTTTCACATAACGAAAATCCTTGAAAAAGACCTGGAAAGGAAGAGGGATGTCACAGCCCCGAAAGAAATTTTCACCCAGAATCCTGATGACTTGTTCTTGGATCCGGACATAGATATTGTAATCGAACTGTTGGGAGGAATCCAGCCTGCCACCGATTTCATGCTCAAAGCAATGAACAACGGCAAGCATGTCGTTACTGCCAACAAAGCCGCCGTTGCCGCCAACTATGACCAGCTCCGTGAAGCGGCGGAAAAGAACAAGGTCATGTTCCGCTATGAAGCCAGCGTAGGCGGCGGAATCCCCATTCTCAATGCGCTGACAACCGCTCTCAAGGCAAATTCCTTTATTGAAATCATGGGAATTCTCAACGGCACCACCAACTATATCCTCTCACAGATGACCGACTTTGGACTAGAGTATGAGGAAGTTCTCAAAGTGGCGCAAGAAAAAGGATTCGCAGAAGCGGACCCAACGGCTGATGTGAAAGGCATCGATGTGGCCAATAAGCTTTCCATCCTCATTTCATTGGTCTTCGGTATCCGCGTGCCTCCTGAATCCATACCTACGGAAGGTATCACTAAGATCACCAAGGACGATATCAAGCGGGCGGCAAAATCGGGGAACAAGATTAAGCTCATCGGCTCCGCCAAGAGGGAAAACGGCAATCTCACATACAGTGTAAGACCCACGTTGATTCCCGTATCCCATCCTCTGGCCGGCGTCAACAATGAGTTCAACGCCATCTTCGTCAAAGGCAATGCGGTAGGTGAGCTGATGTTCTATGGTAAAGGTGCGGGACCTCTGCCCACAGGAAGCGCTGTTATGGGTGACGTGATTGAAATCGGCACCGCTATTGTAAAAGGCGCGGCCTACGATATTGTCATATCGGGAGGAAAAAGGAAATGAGCCTCTGCGAACAGTGGAAAGAAGAGCTGGAAAATCAAACCGACGAGACCTTTGAAGCATTTTGGGACAAATATAGATCCGGAGAAACCAGAATCTATTCTTCTATTTTAGGGAAAGGCAATCCTGTTGTTCAGGGCAACATCAAGGAACTGGCAGAGAAATATGAAGTGGACCCGGTTATTTTCATGGGATTCCTGGACGGAATCACACCAGCCTGCGCACTCCTCTTGAGCTTGAAGGTCTCGAAGACAAAGACAGCATCACCCTGGACATAGATTTTGAAAAGCTGTACTTCAATATGCTTCAGGCAAAAGCGGATTACCTATACACCTTCGAGGAATGGAACTCCATCCTTTCCGAAGAAAAAAGGCAGGAGTCACCAAGGCATACAACAGATCCAAGACCGTTGCGAAGGAGAAAAACCCGACCGAAACGACCCCTGCCCCTGTGGCAGCGGCAAGAAATATAAAAAATGCTGCGGCGCCTGAGCCGCAGCATTTTTTTTACAGTATTTTTTAGCAGCAGTTTCTTCCTGCGATGGCTTCAATCTCGATTCCTACTCCTTTAGGGAGATCTTTAACCGCAAAGCACGACCTTGCCGGGTAGTTGCCGTTGAAAAAGCTTTCATATACCTGGTTTACTACGGCAAAGTCCTCGATGTTCGCCAGCAGGATGGTTACTTTCAGCACATCGTCCATAGTAAGTCCTGCCTCTTCTATAACGGCCTTCACGTTTTTCATGACCTGCTCTGTCTGGGAAGCTATATCTCCTGTGTTAAGCTCTCCCGTAGCAGGATCGATGGGAATCTGTCCGGAAGTAAAGACAAGTCCGGAGAAGCTGATCCCTTGTGAGTAAGCCCCTACCGCTTTCGGAGCTTTTTCCGTACTGATAATCTTTTTCATATGCTCTCTCCTTTATCAATTCGTTTTTCTGAATACAAGCTTCCGTTTTAGTACAACAGGTTCAAAACATAACGTACGCTAGACGCCTGAAGCTGTCCGGGAGCCGAAGGATCGTTGCCGCTGGCATATGTCACTGCCGAACCGAAAAGGCCGCCTGCCACTCTACTTATAATTCCCTTCTGCCCCATGGATACTGTAATGAAAGGACGATCACCGTATCGCTCCCTCATGGCAAGGGTGGCCTCCAAAAGAACCAAGACATCCTTCTCGGATCTTGCCATAACTGCAAGCTTTGTAATGTCGGCGCCCAACTGTTGCATTCTACACAGAATTGAAATGATTTCTTCTTTCGGCGGCGTCCCTTCAAAATTATGATTCGATAAAAGTACGAACACTCCTTTTTGATGCGAAGCAGAAAGAAGATGCTTGACAGCCTCTTCTCCCCTGTCCAGCTCCACATCCAATATGTCCGCCAACCCGGTTCCCACAACCTTCTGATTTAATGAGATGTATTTATCGAGAGACAGGGTCTTTTTGCCTCCTTCCCTTTCGCTGCGCAGTGTGAAGATGAGAGGGCTGTCTCCGATAAGACTCCGTATCCCATTTAATGCCTCCTCCACTCTTTCCTCATCTGCCGCAGCTTCCAGGAAATCGGCTCGAAATTCATACATATCCGCATTTGCTTCTACGGCAATGCCGGTAGCTGCAAGCAACTCGGCTAAATCTTTTCCCATGAGGGGGATGCAGATCTTCGGAGGCCCTTGTCCCAGAATCTGATTCCTTACTTTTATCTCTTTCATGACTTTGCCTCCAGGCCGTTTCTGCAACACAACCCATAAATACCGCATTCATCACATTTGGGATTTCTGGCGGTACAGACCCGCCGCCCGTGCCAGATCAGGGCGTGATGCATCATGATCCAATGTTCTTTTGGAATGGCTTTCATAAGAGCAAGCTCTGTATTCAGCACATTCTTTTCCGCTGTAAGTCCGATGCGGTTTGCCAGACGAAATACATGGGTGTCTACGGCAATTCGCGGCTCTCCGAAGCCGACGGCCAGGACCACATTGGCCGTTTTCCGCCCTACTCCCGGCAATTTTGTAAGCTGTCCGTAATCTCCCGGCACCCGGCCTTCGTGTTCCTCTACCAGCATCCTTGACAATGCAATAATATTTTTGGCTTTTGTACGATACATGCCGATGGGTTTTAAAATCTCTTCCAGTTCTTCTTGATTGGCAGATGCCAGGGATGCTGCGTCCGGGTACCTGCTGAACAATATAGGAGTCACCTTGTTGACGCTTTTGTCGGTAGTTTGGGCGGAAAGCACAACTGCTATCAACAGTTGAAAGGGATTATCATGCACCAGGGCGCATTCTGCTTCCGGATACAGTTCCCCCATCTTTTTAATTAATTCCGCCATCTGTGCTTTTTTAAGTTTTGCCATAGTATCGCCGCAATCCCTGTCTGTTTTAATAACTTGTATTATATCTAACCCCCTTTTAAGAAACAAGCCGCAAAAAGGCGGCTTCGCCTGAAGCCGCCGTAAAACTCTGTTGTCGTCCTTGCTGTTGTGATTCGATTATCCAGGTTAGAGTTCCGGAGTCTTGTGGTGGATAGGTTTGCACTTGACGAACTTTCCTTCGCCCGGCTTGCCCAAGAACTCTCCGTCCTTGTAGACCAACCGGCCTCTGCTGTATGTTGCCACAGGATAACCCTTGAGCTTGACGCCCTCCCAGATGGTGTGATCGTAATCGGAATGCATGTTGTCTACGCTAATCGTGAACTCTTTCTTAGGATCGTAGAGCACGATGTCCGCATCGGCACCGGGAACGAGCATACCTTTCTGCGGAGCGCAGCCGAAGAGCTTGGCCGGATTTGTGGCGCAGAGTTCAACCGCTTTATTGAAGGTAATCCTGCCTTTGTTCGCTTCGGAAAGCATGTAGGGATACATGTTTTCGATGCCTGCGCAGCCGTTCGGGATCTTGGTGAAGTCGTCCTTGCCCCAATCTTTCTCATAGGACTGGAACGGGCAGTGGTCTGTTGCAATGGTGGTGATATCGCCTCTTTTGATGCCTTCCCAGAGAGCTTTTTGGCTTTCTTTTCCTTTCATTGGCGGCGAGCATACGAAGTTCCGCCCGTCGGACCGCTTGTAAACTTCATTGGTGAAATACAGGTATTGAGGGCATGTTTCGGCAAAGATCGGATATCCTTCATCTCTGGCCTTTGTGACTTCTGCCATACCCTGGGCATTGGCCAGATGTACGATATACATCGGCGCATTCAGGCTCTTTGCCCACTGGATTGCCCTGAAATCCGCTTCTCCCTCGACAAATTCGGAACGGCTGGCATAATGATACCAAGCAGAGGTCTTGCCCTGTGCCAGGAATTCAGCGGTGAGCGTATCGATGATCTCCTTGTTTTCAGCGTGAACACCGATGAGAGCGCCGATTTCCTTTGCTTTTCTCAGAACTTGGTAGAACAGGCCGTCTGTAACGCCGAAATCGTAAACCATAAAGACCTTGAAGCTGGATACGCCGTATTTAACCGATTCCGCCATGCTGTCTATGAGATTGCCTGACAGATCCTTGACTCCCGTATGGAATGCGTAATCTATGCAGGCCTGTGGAGCGCAGAGCTCGTCTCTCCTCTTGACAGCGTCAACCAGGTTTTCGCCGAAATCCTGGAGCACAAAGTCGAATACCGTGGTAGTTCCCCCGCAAGCAGCCGCCCGTGTACCTGCTTCGTAGCTGTCGGCTGAAATCGTTCCGCCAAACGGCATCTCGAGATGCACATGCCCGTCAATGGCGCCGGGAAGGACCAAGAGTCCCTTGGCATCCACTACAGTGGCTCCCTTATAGCCTGCCGGATCCAAATTGACTCCAACGGATTTGATCTTACCGTTCTTTACGCCAATGTCTCCTTTAAAAGTAGCCTCTGCGGTTACAATGGTACCGTTTTTAATGATTAAATCCATCTGTTCTTCCCTCCAATCCTCCTCACTAACGACTGTATAACATTAACGAACATGAGTAGAAGCTTTTGGTTGCCAAAAGCTTCTACTTATTAGTGACCAAAATCGTTCAATTTATTATTAACTGTTATAAATGAAAATTATCTCTCCGTCATAGCTTCTTCTTCAGCCGCAGTTATAAGGGAATCTCTTGCAAATGCAGGTGATTTCATCAGAAGCACATAGACGATCAAACCGACTGCAAAGGAGAAGATGTAACCGTTGGCTGCGATGTGATCCATAACGTTGGGGACGCCACCGTCATAAAGCCATACCGTATTTCCGAGCAGCGGAAGTATAAACGCAGCAACCCATGCAATGATAGCCGCCCAGTTAAATCCGTTGTTGTACCAATATCTGCCCTTATCACCGGCATACAGCGCAGCTACATCTATCCTGCGTTGTTTACAGATATAGTAATCGGCAACGAATACAGCTGCAATAGGAGCCAGGATCATACCATAGTTATTCATCCAAGTAAAGATATACGCAGCACCGGAACCGTAAATCCACCAGGGCTGGAATACAAATGTAGCTATAATACAAGCAATGAGAACGCCCTTCTTATAGGAAATTCTCTGTGGGCTTAAGTTACTGAATCCGTTTGCAGGTGCAACTACGTTAGCAGCTACGGTAGTTGTAAGTGTTGCTATGACAACTCCGATTGCGCAGAAGATTATAACCAGCTTATTCTCAACATAGTAGAATACATTCGTAGGATCGAACAAGGCTTCACCCATGACAAGCTTAGTTGCCTGTGCGAAGTATGCACCGATGAACGCCATAGCAAACATAGGAATGGGTACGCCCAGAAGCTGACCCATAAACTGAACTCTCTGGGACTTGGCATATCTTGAGAAGTCCGGGATATTCAGCGCCATGGTAGCCCAGAAAGCGATGTTTCCGGTCAAGCAAGCTGCGAAGACGTATACGAAGCCTCCGTTTGCTTCAAGTGCAGCCCAGTCAATGCCTTGTTTCATAACGTCGCCGACGCCATAACCTGCGCCGATAACCAGTGCAATTGACCATGCCAGCAAAAGAATAATTACTACTACCAGAATCGGGGATCCGATATTCTGTACCCATTTGATATTCTCGAATCCGTTGTATGCGATCCATGCAACGAAAACCATAAAGATGAAGAATCCTATTAACTGTCCTACAACTACGGCGTCGTTTCCGGGTAATGCGACGGTTATTGTATTGTCCCTAAAGAACCCGGCAAATGTACCTAATATTGCTGCTATAGCACCACCGCCGACCCAGGATTGAACCGCTACCCAACCGCATGCAACGAGACCTCTCATTACTGACGGTACGTGTGCGCCTGTTGTGCCAAAAGTCAATCTGGCAAATACAGGGAAAGGAATACCGTATTTGGTTCCTGCATGAGAGTTGAGCTGAATAGGAACAAGAACGATAATATTGCCCAGGACTACGTTAAAAACGGCCAGCCAAGGAGATAGCCCGAGGGCGATGGCAGCTGAGGCCAGCGAGAGAGATGGAATACAGATACACATCCCGACCCAGAGGGCGGTAATGTTATATGTAGTCCATGTCCTCTGCGAAACGGATGTTGGAGCCAGGTCTTCGTTGTAATACTTCGACGCTGCTAAATCGGCGCGTGCCGCATCGGTCAGTTCGTACAACCCACCTGCCTCTTTTTGAGTGAACTGTGACATTTTTTGCACCTCCATCTAAAAAATAATTAAGGAAACATTACATATATCATTATAGTATATACCGGAAAAAAAAGATAGTTTTTTTTTAATTTTTAGAATATTTTCATTTGCTGGCTAAAACACTGCAATTCCAACGCTTTTGACGAATCGTATACAAAAGAGTATATGAAAATTGAAAAAATGTAACTAGTTTAAATCGGTATTGAAACGATAAAATATCTATTAGATGTAACCGGTTTAATCCGATTCTACATCTTGAGATGACAGGCCATACAGCAACAATCCCAATAATGGTTCCCCCGTTGCCAATGGATCACCCTCTTCATTAGAGTCCGGATCGGTGGGCCTCCATTCGGAGAAAAGTTCACAACGATAGCTGATAAAAGCAGCGATTGCTCCCATTATGGAAAAGGCTGCAGATCTGGAGTCAACCGGCGCAAATTCCCCTCGTTCAATTCCCCTTTCTATGATGGACGAGAGTGTGGAAAGGCGGTAGTGCATCAACCGGCGGAGGATTTTTTTTAAATCAGGACATTGGGACATCAAGGATTCATCGAACAACTGGTCGATAAAGTTCTTCCCGTTTCCAAAGCGCTTTGCCATTCGCGTATCAAACAGGATATAGCGCTTAATCTGTTCGGAACACGGGACATTTCCCGAAGTAATCTCTTCTTCCATGCCAGAATAGGGTTCTAACACGTGAGTCTGCAAAAGCTCGGCAAACAGCTCTTCCTTGCTGCTGAAATATTCGTAGATGGTACCTTTACCGATCCCTGCCGCGTTAGCAATGTCGATAATCTTCGTATCCAAATATCCCTTTTGAACGAAAAGATCCAAAGCTGTATCCAAAATTAGTTCGCGCTTTCCTACAGAGGCAATATCTGCCGTATTTGCCTCAAAGTCAGCCTTGCTCACGATTTAATAACTCCTTTCTCCACTTCTCTTCAAGCATTTCAATTTCCTTTGCTTTGGCAATCTTGCGCTGTAATCTGCGCTGTTTCGCTTCATCCATCATGGAATAAAGCACCGGCACCAATATCAACGTTATGACGGTGGAACCCAAAAGACCTCCTATGATGGATATGCCCAAGGGAGATAATATTTCCCCGCCGTCGCCGTAACCCAGGGATAAGGGAATCATGCCCACTACTGTTGTTATCGTCGTCATTAGTATAGGACGTAATCTATATATACCCGCTTCTACCAGGGCTTCTTCTAAAGGTACGCTGCCCTTCCGCAACTTGATGAATTCGATGAGCAGTATGGAATTGTTCACAACTATACCCATCAGTAAGATCAGCCCCAGGAAAGAAGTTATAGACAGAGTCTTGCCAGTAAGGAACAGGGCGAGGAAGGTTCCGGAAACTGCAAAGGGGATAGCGATCATGATGATAAACGGCTGGGTCAGTGATTCAAATTGGGAAGCCAAAATCATATATACCAACAGGATTGCTACGAGCAAAGCTATGAACAGGTCGCCAAAAGCCTCCACCATCTGCTCATACATACCGCCTTCCTCATAATAATACCCATTGGGGAAATGATATTCATCTAACAGGGCGAATACGTTTTTCGAAACTTTGGCCAAATCGCTGTCTCCTATGGATACGTTTACAGTGACATATCTTTCCTGGTTCATCCGATCGATCTGCGAAGGTGAATTGCCAAATTCGAATTCGGCAATCTGGCCTATTGGAACAGACGCACCTGTAGCGGTAGAAACCAGTATCTGCTTCATATTATCCACGGATGCGCTGTACTCATCCGATAAGGAAAGGTTTACTTCGATTTCTTTGCCGTCTATCTTCAAGTTCGTGGAAGAAGTCCCCGAAAGAGCACTATCGAGAGCATTTGCTAACTGATATGCCGTAATCCCATAAAATGCTGCTGTGCTCCTGTTTAGCTTAACCCTTACTTCCGGGCTGCCTTCCTGGATGCTGGTACTAGTTTCAGTTACGCCAGGGACCGAACGAATTCTCTCCGACAAATCATCGCCGATATCCCTCAGCACGCCTAGCTCCGGACCTTTAATCGTCACCGCCAGATCGCTTCCTCCCATCATCGCGGTGACGGAAGTGGTTTCGACAACGGAGATTTCCACGCCGGGCAGTGTTTTAAACTCCTGCCTGACATCTTCCATTATCTCCCAAATAGTGCGATCTCGTTCTTGTTTCGGAACCAGTACAACGTTAACCGTAGATGTCTGGGAACCCAAGAATACAGATGTAAGTCCGATATCCACGGTGCAGTGCTTGATCTCAGGGATAGCCAGCACATAGCTTTCAATCTGGCTCACCACCTTATCCCTATCTTCCAGAGAAGTTCCGTAAGGCATATCTATGTTAATCGAAAAAATTGCTTCGTCCGAGGCGGGGAGAAACTCCATTCCTACAACGGCGATGAGAACGCTGGAGAGCACAAATATGACAAGACAGACGGCAATGGTCTTCTTACGATGCCGCAAAGCCCTTCGTATGACCTGACCGTAATAGTCTGTCACCCATTGGATAAACCGGGTAAAATAAGGCACCAAACGATACCTGTAGTGGCGCTTGCCTATTCTCAGATAATCCGCAGACGCCTTTCTGTCCAGAAGCTTTGAACTCAGCATGGGGACTACGGTTATGGCTACCACCAATGACACCATGAGAGCAATGATAAAAGACCAGCAGAAATCAGCGAAAAGCAGAGATGCAAGCCCGCCGCTGACAGCTATGGGTAAAAATACCACTACGTTTGTAAGGGTAGAAGCTGAAATGGCCAAGGCAATTTGCCGGCTCCCGATTAGAGCCGCTTCCTTCGATGAACTCACATCTTCGTGTTGGCTTACGCGAAAGATGTTCTCAAGAGAAACGATTGAGTTGTCTACCAGCATACCAACCGCAAGCGTCAATGCGGCTAACGTAATCAAGTTCAGAGTCATTCCCCACAGATTCATCATGGCAAAGGTTGCAAAGAAAGAAGTGGGGATAGAAATGGCGATTATCATGGTGGCGCTCATATTGCGCAGGAACAGGAATATGACCATAATCGCCAAGGCAGCGCCCAAAAGCGCCGACTCGCCCACGGAATAGATTGAACGCTTGATGTAGTCGGCCTGATCCAAACCCACTGTAAAACTCAGTTCGGGATATTCTTCTCTTAGTTTCTCCAAGGTCTTATGAATGGCATTGGATACTTCAACTGTATTGGAAGTGGACTGCTTCGTAATGGAGAGCCCGATGGAGGTTATCCCGTCGACCCGACTGATGGATGTCTGTTCCTTATAACCCTGTTCAATTGTGGCTATATCCGACAGATGGATGATGCTTCGATCCATCAGAGCCACGGGAAGCTGCCGTATTTCTTCCACGGATTTGAACTCGCCCAGGGTTCTTACAATGATCTTCGTGGAACCTTTTGTGACCTCTCCGCTGGGCAGGTTGATATTCTCAGCGGCCAGTATCTGGCTTATGGTGGACAGAGTCAACCCGTAGCCCGACAGTCTTTCCTGATCGAATTCGATTGCAACTTCTTCCGTGATTCCGCCAAAAACGTCAACAGAAGCCACACCTTTTGTGCGTTCCAGGTGAGAAATTATATTATCTTCAACTTCCCGGGTCAGCTCCGCCAACGGTTTGTCTCCGGCTATATAAACCTGCACCACAGGGGTAAAATCCATGCTCATTTTAAGTACCATCGGGTCCGTGGCGCCGGAGGGCAGAAAGCTTTCAACCACGGCGATTTTCTCGCGCATATCTAACGTAGCAAAATCCATATCGGTTTTCATGGCAAATTCCATCATGACAATAGATGTCCCTTCCATGGTCATGGACATTATATTCTCCATGTTCTCCACCGAAGCCAGAGCCTGTTCCAAAGGCTTGGTGACCATGGATTCCACCTCTTCAGGACCCGCATTAGGATATTGGACAAACACTATGGCAACGGGAAACTCAATATCGGGAAGCAGATCCATGGGAATACCAAGGAGGGATACGGCACCCACCAAAATGATAATCAAAACAAACATTGCCGTGGTTACCGGCCGGTTAATTGAAATTCTAGAGAAAACGTCCATGAATGCCTCCCACTACTCTATGATATTAACGGGTTCACCTTCCACCACATACTGCTGCCCGGAAACGACTATAACGTATCCCTCTTTCAGTCCTGATATGACTTCTGCCATAACCCCGTTATCAAGACCCGTTTCCACGGTTACCAAGGACGGAATATTTCCGTCAAGCACTACCACCTTAGGTTCCCCGGCCCGTATGAAAATAGCATCGGAAGGAACGCAGATAACGTTCTCTCTCATGTCGGACACGATCTGCACTTCCGCAAACATGCCAGCCTTGATATCACCCGAGTCGTCATCTACGGATATGGTTATGGGGTACGTGAGAGTTCCGGGAGCAGGGGCGGGAGAAATAGCTGTAATCGTTCCCTGGTAAGGCTCCTTGGACAGGGCTTTAATAAAAATGTCTACCCGGTTGCCCACCTTCACATTGTTTATCAAGTACTCGGAAATGTTGGTGTTGATCTCCAGTTTACTCACATCCGCCACAGTGACCGCGGGTGAGGCCTGGGATGCTATGCTTCCTTCAGCAACGTTGACCGAGGTTATATAACCGTCAATGGGAGATGTAACCGTGCAATATCCCAACGCCTCTGCTGCCGCGTTGAGATTCTCTCTGGCTACGTTAAGCTGCGTCTCCACACCCTGATATTGCTGGAGGGATATGGCTCCTTCTTGATAGAGCACTTTCATACGTTCATAATCTTTCAGCGCGCTATCGTATGCTATCTTTGCTGAATTGTATGATGTAGCCGCCTGGGTCTTGTCTATTTCGAACAACAGATCACCTTTTTTAACATAATCGCCCAGGCTTACAGCTACCCTTGTAACCTCCCCCGCCACCATGGGAACTACCACCGCCGAGTCCACCGCTTCGATGCGGCCTGTTAGTGGAGATGTGGCATAAATGTTTCCTCTTTCCACTACAGCTGTCACAACGTTGACCGGTGTCTTTTCCGCTGTCACAGGGGGTTCCAGAGATTCTACAATCCTATATATCCCCAATGCAACAAGGACAAGGATAACTATAATCAGCACGATTTTCTTTGTGACTTTCGGTTTGCTTTTCAATTTTTCGTCCTCCCAGCTCGCATATGCTCCAGTGTATGGGTTTGAAACCGACCCGCGGGTCGGTAGCTTTCTATAAACATGTTACTTTGATAAAAAGAAGATGTCAATCAATTTATATTTAGAACCCCTTTTTCACGGAAGAAAACGACTATGCCCCCGCAGAGTTTTGCAGGGGCATATTTTACTCACAATACAAATCTTTCGGACGCGGACAGCAATGCGAAAAACCTGCAGTGCCGGCCTCACTAACAATCAAATGCTATTGGAAGCGATAATGAACGTAATCGAGGATCAGGTTTACCACCACATTGAAGTCTATCTTGCTCACGTTAAAGGAAAGATCGTAGTTGCGTATATCCAGCATGTCTTTTCCGGTCACTTTATAGATATAGCGCTCCGTAGCCTGATCCGTCGTGCGAAGCAGATCTTCTGCGTCTTCATCGCTCAATCCGTAGAAGCGTTTGTAGTTATCGTGTCTATACTGCCAATCGCCTCCAAGAAAGACCTTAACCAGCCGCGGGTGTTCGCGAAACCTGTAGAATCCCGCTCGTCCCACTGCAACAGCAGTGTTCTTTCCCACCAGTTTAAGAAGGATCTCTCCCTCCTTTTCATGGACTTCCGCATCGCTGACCACGCTTCTTATTTCCGGAATATAGGATTCTATATTGGTAAGGATCGGCGTCTGTCCCAACAGTTCCCAGAATTTGCTCTTGGTTTTTGTGTCATCGCTGTTTTCAATAACAGCATCCAATCCACTGGCAACCTTCGCCACCAGCCTTTTATCCACGTAGACCGCCGGCATGCGCCGGGCCAGGCGTTGTCCTATCTCAGCACCGCCGCAGCCGGGCTGGGTGCTGATTGTTACGATTATCTGACCGGACATATTCCCCCCTCACATCCTTCATCACCTATATCATAATCCACTTCCTCTTTTTCATATTTTGAAATCAAAGAAGGGATAAACGATTTCATTTCAGCTACTCTTCTATTATACTCCTCTTCTGAGATTTCCTCAAAGGGTAAGAGGTCGTAGAAGTTATCTTCATATGACAGGAAGGTCAGGGCCACCGTGTCATCCCAATTGTCCCATACCCACTGTTCCACTTCTTCCCACTCGTGGTCGCGTACATGAACCGTGATGGAACAGTTATGGTCCACGTAATGCTCCATGAACATTTTATAGATTTCCAGCTGTTCTATCGCTGAAACATCTCCTTTATGCCTTCCGGAAGGAGACTTTACAGGAAACTCCACAACTTTGGTTACGCAGGTTTCACGATCCTGACCCACTTCGGGATAAACCGGATAGCCCAGCTCTTCGCAGACTTTAACCAGCGGGTCGTCGCTGCTGATTCGTATTCTGCGAACAAAATACGGAGCATGGGAGAAATGCACGCCGCTCGATACTACCGGGAGAAGGCTTATTGTCCCCTCCGGTTTTATGGTAGTTACCAGGAGAGGTTCTTTCTGGCCCAGTTCTCTCGCGTACTCTTTTGCCGCATTCCTGGCAACCTGTCTCAGTTCCTGCAGAAGTTCTACCTGCTCTTCACGGCTTAACGACAATGCGTTCACCATGTCCTGCCAACCGGTGAGAGAACATCCCAGAAGCTTATCACGTTGCTGCACCGCATTCCATTCGGGAATTTCAAGTTCTGTACATGTCATGCGGTATGCAGCTCTTGCGGACAATCTCTGGGCTTCCATCAGCTCTTCCCGATCCAGTTTGCCGTCTTTAACGAACCCCATGACGTTGACTGTGGTCAGATTGCACATGCCTTTAGAGTCCAGAAGGACTTCGCCGCAAGGATTGACGCCGTTGAAGTTTGGACGCCGCCTTGCGCCTGCCTCACCATTGACCCAGCCCGGTTCTCCGGAATAGCGCATCTGCTCCAGATGCCAATGAAGCTGTTCCCGGGTAGGTTTTTGCGTATAATAAATGGAGTTGTTGCTCATCTGGCGATGTGCAATTTCCGTATCGATTACCCACTTTTCATCCACTTTTTTATAGAGCTCATTCTTCGCCTGGATACACTCTTTGTCGTCGGAATCGATTAAAACGATCTCCGCCGTTCTGCGCACCCCGCCTACTACCACGTTCTCACCGATGATATTGGCGATATCGAGACAATCGATAGGCATCAGCTTCACTTTGTTGGTGGTGGACCGGCTTGCGGCTTTTTCGACCACCTTGCTGATCTTTATAAACATGTTCTTCATGCTGGAATGCCCGCTGGCCGTTCCGCCGAAAGTTTTCAGCCTTTCACCCTTGTTTCTCACCTGATCGTAGTTCAGGATGATTCTCTTAATTTTGCGATATTCGGTGCTGTAATGCACTTTCAGGAAATAGTCCAGGGCCTGTACCCAGCCCTCCTTGCTGTCGCCTATTAAAATCTTCACCGTATCGTTGTGAGTGAATTCCAGCGAAGTGCTGTCCTGTCTCAGGGCTTTCGGCACCGGCGTATAAGATTCATGTATGATTTCTATATCCGTGCGCACCATGGGAAGCTTTTCAACGTCGGATTTCAAAACGCGGACACCCACGCCGGAACCCACCATGAGCAGGTAAAATATGTCCTTGAAGGCGGCAAAGCTGTCCACCACCTGAAAAGAGCAGTTGAAGTTAGCCATTGGATAATACTTGGCCACATCCGTACTCCCCACCCAGAGTGTCCTTCCGGAAAGAAACTGCTTCAGTTCGAAGACGTTTCTGTATAACTTTTCGGCTTCCTCTCGTGATGTAGGAACCAGGCTGCAGTTATATTCTACCGCCCGACGCACCGTCTCCCACCAATACTCCCGTCTCTGCTCATCCGGCAGCCATCTTGAATAGGTCCGGTAATATACAAAGTTTCCGAGCTGGTTCATCGGCGAAGGCACATGTTTGAAAACGCTGATAAACTCGTCGGATATAATGCGTCTGTCCCTGCGTTTTCTGGCGTCCCTTGTCTTATCCCTCTCATAGCGGTAGATGATGTACTTTTTGGCAGCGTCTTTCCTTTCACTGGCCATTAAAAAGTCTTCCACCAGATCCTGGATATCTTCAACGTTGATCTTTCTTTCGGCCCTCTCTATTTGTTTTTCTATAGCTTCCGCAATATCCTCCGCCAGTTGTTCATCAATGCCTTGTTTGGTTTCCGACATGGCATTTATTATTGCGGTCTTGATTTTGTTCCGATTGAAATTGACTTCCGATCCGTCTCGCTTGATTACCGTTTTCATAATCAGTTCCTCCGATTCTTCGCATGCTCTATATTTCTAATACCACATCATGTAGGATATTATCTCTTTGTGTAGCCCATTATATAGTATAACCCCGGGTTAATCAACAACAAAATACATTCAAAATATTTATATGAAAAAGCATGGCATTTCCGCCATGCTTTTGCCCTGCATATATTTTTTGCTTTCTCACTATTATATTATACAGTACCTTTCATACTGCTCTCAATCATACAACTCCCAACGGCATCCCATTATATTATTTCGCTCTGGCCTTTGCATTATCCAGATGCATGGCCGCTGCAGCCATTCCTTTTTCCGTATCCTTTTCGACGAAAGCATTGTAAATCTGCTTATGCTCTTTCAGCACCTCCTCTAGATAACCGTCCAGATAGGCGCTGTTGCTTTCCGTTTCCTTTAAGTAAAATTGATAGGTGGAGAGGGTGTGCTCCAGCATTCGATTGCGAGACGCTTTGTAAATGAGATTATGGAATTGCATGTTGATATTCAGCATTTTATCCGCTTCCTTCTTCATCGTGTAAAACTCCATAAACTCATAAGCCTCTTCCAGCTTTTCCATTTCCTCTTTGGTGATCCGCTCAATGGCCCATTTTACCGCCAAAATCTCATATGCCTTTCGCATCTCATAGAGATCTTCAATGTCTCTTTTACTAAGACCCACCACAAATGCGCCTCGATTGGGAATCGTTTCGATAAGTCCTTCCACTTCCAACTGGCGGAACGCTTCGCGCACCGGAGTGCGGGAAAGTCCGAACTTGTCGCAAACCTGCTGCTCCGAAAGCTTTTCCCCGGGACGCAGCTTGCCTCGAAGTATGGCGCTTCGAAGCTCGATAAAAATGCTTTCGGAAAGAGGCTGGCCTGTAATTCGAATACTGGATGATACTTTCTCCATCCTCTTACCCTCTCACTTTCTCCAGAATGTAATCGGCCATTTCAGCTCCAGTAGCTCCGTCCGGCCTTCCGGTAACCACTATTTTACGCTCCTTGATAGTGCAGGTTTCAATAGCCTCCAGCAGTTTTTCTCCGTGTTTCTGATATCCGATATGGCTAAGCAACATTGCTCCCGCACGGATTACGCTGCTGGGGTCCGCATATGCCGCTCTGCCTTCCTCCACCATTCTGGGCGCGGAACCGTGAATTGCCTCAAACATTGCATAGCGGGTTCCCAGGTTGGCGCTTCCTGCCGTACCCACTCCTCCTTGCAGCTCTGCAGCTTCATCGGTTAAAATGTCGCCGTACAGGTTGGGAAGGATGAAAACTTCAAATTCTCTCCTCCTCTTCTCATCCAGGAGCTTGGCAGTCATAATATCGATGTACCAGTCATCGGTCTCGATGTCGGGATATTCTTTTGCAACAGCCTTGCATACATCCAGGAATTTCCCGTCTGTGGCCTTCACCACATTGGCCTTGGTTACGATGGTAACCTTTTTCTTGCCGTTGCGCCTAGCATACTCAAATGCAAGGCGGGCGATTCGTTCCGTACCCGGTGTGGTAATGACGCGAAAATCAACGGCAAGATCATCGGTTACATGGATTCCGCTGCTCCCCATGGCATAAAGGCACTCCGTGTTTTCCCTGAAAAAGGTCCAGTCGATGCCCAGTTCAGGCACTTTGACGGGGCGCACGTTGGCAAAAAGATCCAACTCTTTGCGCATGGCCACATTGGCGCTTTCCACATTGGCCCATTTATCTCCCTTCCTTGGAGTCGTGGTGGGGCCTTTAAGCAGCACATGACACTTTTTGATCTCTTCAAGCACATCATCGGGAATTGCCTTTCCTGCTGCGTGACGGTTTTCAATGGTACAGCCGTCTATAGTGCGAAATTCCACTTTGCCTGTCTGGACTTCTTCCTTCATAATTTCCTCCAGCACCCGCCTGGCATGGGCAGTGATCGTAGGGCCTATTCCGTCCCCGCCCATGACGCCGATTATGATTTTATCCAAACTTGTATAATCCACAGGAGTCTGGTTTTGCTTTATTCTCTCAATGCGCGCCAGTTGCTCCTCTATGATTTTTTCGAATACTTCTGTATGCTTCATTGTCTTCTCCTTCACTTGTCCTAATGCTTTGCTCGCCTTATTTGCCTGCTGCTTCTTTAATCATGTTGATCTTCCCGCCTGCTAAAAGAATTGCACGCTCTTCAGGAGTAAAATTACCGTAGATTTTATACTCTTTTCCCGTATCCAGATTCTTGACGATGATATTATCTTCCTCAACTGCCTGCCTTGCGTTTTCGATTCGAAGTCTATGATCCAATGAGAAATCGTCGTAATCCTCAGGGTTGGCAAAGACCAGCGGTATGATCCCGCTGTTGATCAGGTTGGATCGATGGATTCTCGCATAGGATTTTGCTATGACGAACCGAATTCCCAGATACAGTGGTACCAGTGCGGCATGCTCTCTGCTGCTTCCCTGTCCGTAATTGGCACCTGCGATGATGGCGCCATTCTCGGCCACCTTACAGCGGGCAGGGAAACCCTCATCGATGGTGTAGAAACAATAATTGGACAGGTGAGGGATATTGGATCGGTACGGAAGCAGTTTTGCGTTGGAAGGCATGATGTCGTCCGTAGTTATATTATCTTGCCCCACCAGCACAACGCTGCCTTCAACCATGTCTTCCATCGGTTTGTTCAGCGGGAAAGGCTTGATGTTGGGTCCCATAACCACGGGTGTGTTCTCTTTATTGAAACCTTCCGGATATACTATATAATTATCGTTTTTATCAAAGATCGTCTCTTCAATCTCAGGGAGATGGATCCCTGTCTTCCTGCCGTCGGTCAAGACTCCCTCTATGGCCGAAATGGCTGCCGTTTCCGGGCTTACAAGGTAAACCTGTGCATCTGCCGTACCGCTGCGCCCTTTGAAGTTGCGGTTGAACGTTCTCAGAGATATGCCGCCGGACCTTGGGGCTTGTCCCATTCCGATACATGGACCGCAGGCGCATTCAATCACCCGGGCCCCCGCTTTTATCATGTGAGCCAGGGCGCCGTTTTCAGCCAGCCTGGAGAGAATTTTACTTGAGCCCGGAGAAATGACCAAGCTCACATCCGGGTGTACTTTTCTTCCTTTAAGGATCTCCGCAACCTTCATCAGATCCGTATAGGATGAGTTGGTACAGCTTCCGATGGCTACCTGATGAATGGTAATCGGCCCTATTTCCTCAACGGAAGCCACGTTGTCGGGGCTGTGAGGCTTTGCTGTCAAAGGCACAAGCTCGGAAAGGTTCACTTCCAGTATTTGATCGTATTCCGCATCAGGATCCGCAGACAGGGGTACATAATCTTTTTCCCTGCCCTGAGATGCAAGATACGCCCTCGTCTTTTCGTCGCTGGGGAAAATAGAAGTGGTGGCACCCAGTTCTGCCCCCATATTCGTAATGGTTGCCCGGTCCGTTACCGACAAAGTGGCTGCTCCCTCACCGAAATACTCAAGCACTTTGCCGACCCCGCCCTTTACGGTAAGCACACGGAGAATGTGCAGGATTACATCCTTTGCCGATACCCAAGGCTGCAGCTTCCCTGTCAGCTTAACTCCCACGACCTTGGGTACCTGGAGAGTATAGCTTCCCTGTGCCATAGCCACGGCCACATCCAGCCCGCCTGCACCGATGGCTATCATGCCTAAACCACCCCCGGTAGGAGTGTGGCTGTCAGAGCCGAGAAGGGTCTTCCCGGGTATACCGAAATTCTCCAGGTGAAGCTGATGACAAATCCCGTTGCCCGGTTTGGAGAACAGTATACCGTGGCGTTTTGCCACACTCTCGATGAAGGCGTGGTCGTCGGCATTTTCATATCCGGTCTGCAATGTGTTGTGATCGATATATGCCACGGACAGTTCCGTTTTGACTCGATCCACATTCATGGCCTCTAATTGGAGATAGACCATGGTTCCCGTTGAGTCCTGGGTCAAGGTCTGATCGATGCGGACGGTAATTTCCTCACCGGGTTTCAAGTTTCCGCTTATCAGATGGTCCTTCAATATCTTGTAAGTAATTGTACCTTTCATGTCCCTGCGTCCTTTCTATTAGCTAAGTATTATGGAGTTTGAAATCACTCTTAACCAATAACAGCGCTTATCGCATTTGATTTCATTATATCCATTGCGTCGATTGTATTCTTGTATACAATTATACCCCCTCTCCTTTTACCTGTCAACAAAAACAGGTGAAACGACAGAAATGGGCCAAGCCCGGAAACGGGTTTGGCCCAACCATTAATTCGATCATTAAACAATCATTGATGCTTTAATTTTGCTTACTGCTAAAAGCGTTAAAACAGGTTTGCAAAGATCTCCCTGATCTCATCTCTCTCCAGGTGCACGTAGTTGTTTGCCAGGAGTCTCTGCTGATTGGCGATGGTCATATCTGTGAATTCGTCGATCTGAGCTTCAACCATGCCATACTCTCTCAAGGGTTTCTTCACTATGAGCTTGTTGAGGAAGTTCTCAAGCTCTCCGTAAACGTCGCCATCAGGATCGCATCCCAGTGCATCGGCAAATATCTTCGTAGCTTGTACGATCTTTCCTTTCGGATTCTTGCGCATGTACATCTTGAATACTTCTGTAAAGAACTGGTAGTTAGCTTCACCATGAGGAACGTGGAAAGCACCTCCGATAGAATAGGACAGAGCGTGTACCGCAGCGCAGCCCGCATTTCCGAAAGCGATTCCCGCATAGTTGGACGCGAGGACGAAATCCTTCAAATACTTGAATCTTTCATCTTCTCCCTTGGCAACGATCTCTTTATATCCGTTCATAATCATCTCGATGGCCTGCAAGGAATACATCTCGGTGAAAGGAGATGCCTTCGGCGAGAGGTAAGATTCAATGGCGTGAATCAGTGCGTCAACGGAGCTGGTGACAAAGAACTTATAAGGAAGTCCGTTGATGCTTTCGGGTACGAGAACTGCAACATCTGCATAAGTTTCTTCTACTGCAATTCCCTTCTTTGTTTTAAGAGATTTGAGCTCTGCAATGGCCACATTCGTCACTTCGCTGCCCGTTCCGCAGGTTGTGGGAACGGCTATCAGCTGTTTTTTCTTTACAGGCGCCACTGCACCGGTAAACAAGTCCACGGATTTCTCGGGAACATCCAGGGCTAATATTTTGCAGATATCGACGATGGTGCCGCCTCCGAAAGCGATAATGCGGTCAAAATCGTATTTCTTCATTTCCGCCGCCATGGCGTCAATCATCTCATCGGAAGGTTCTCCTGTTCCGAATTTCTCCTGGAAAATAACATTGGTTTCAATTCCAAGAGGTTTCATATATGGCGTGTAAAGCCATTCATTGGTTACTACCAGATCCTTTTTTCCTACTTTGAATTCATCGTGAAATTCTTTAAACGTGTCAAAATAATATATCTTGGGAACAACTCTCAGTGCCAGCATCTCCCTACCTCCTTAAATTATAATTTTTCACAGAAACGACGTTCAAATTCTTCTGCTAACTCATCGCGGAAATCCGGATGAGCGATGTTGATTAAGTTTCTTGCACGCTCTCTAAGGGATTTGCCCTTCAGCGCTGCAATGCCGTACTCTGTAATCACGTAATCCACATCGTTTCTCGATGTAGTAATCGGTGCTCCGTGTTCCACGAAGGCGACTATTTTGGAGATCACAGTACCGTCTTTCTTCGTTGTAACGGACGGCATGGCAATGATGGCTTTTCCGTCGTCGCTCATGGCCGCACCGCGAACAAAGTCTACCTGGCCGCCAACTCCGGAGAACTGGCGAAGGCCCATTGCCTCTGCAACTACCTGACCGTGAAGGTCTACTTCAATTGCCGAATTAATGGACACCATTTTGTGCTGCTTCATGATAACCGCAGGATGGTTGGTATAGTCTACCGTTCTCATTTCCACAGCGGGATTCTCATTAGCAAAATCATAGAGTTTTCTGGTTCCCATGAGGAAGGTAACCGTCATCTTTTCCTTATCGAAGTTTTTATATTTTCCGGTTATAACGCCCTTTTCATAAAGAGCCATGGTTCCGTCAGAAATCATTTCAGAGTGGATTCCGAGATCCTTTTTATCATCGAGGAACAGCATAACCGCATCGGGAATACCGCCTATCCCCAGCTGCAGGGTGGATCCATCCTCGATTAAAGACGCACAATAGCGACCGATCTTTTCTTCTACCTCTGTGATCTTAGGAGATTTTATTTCAAACAGGGGTGTAGAAGCTTCAACGATATGATCGAAATCATCCACGTGCACCATATCTCCAAAGGTCCTGGGCATCTGGTCGTTTACCTGAACTATTACGGTTCTTGCCGATTTTATGGCCTGCCAGGTATAGTCAACAGACGTTCCCAAGCTGCAATAGCCCTTTTCATCCGGCGGGGATACTTGGGCCATAGCCACATCGCACTTAAGCTTCCCGTCGCGGATCAGTTTGGGCACTTCATGGAAGAAGGCCGGTGTGAAATCTGCCCTACCTTCCTCGACGGCACGCCTGATATTGGCGCTGAGGAAAATAGGATTTGCACGGAAATGCTTTTCCATGCCCGGTTGGGCATAGGCGCCGCTGCCCAGGCTCACCATGTGTTTTATTTCCACATTCTCGTATCCGTATTTTTCCGCACAATTCACCATGGCTTCAACCAGCACCGGAGGTTCCCCGACGCAGTGAGCCAAAAACACCGAATCTCCGCTTTTAATATGCTTTACTGCCTCTTCCGGAGCACATAATTTCCTCTTATAATCATCCTTCCAGCTCAAAGTATTACCTCCTCTTTTAATCGTTGATTTATGTCACATTGTTGCTCTGTCACTTCTATTTGGCATCGTCCGCCAAAGATAGCTGACCTTCAAGCTCCTCGATGACTCGTTCCACATGGCTGACATCCCAAAGCTTGATATTGCCTCTTTTGGTCGTATACTGGCTAAATGACGCACAACAATTTGTACAGCCACCGAAGATCAACAATATGTCGTATACAATTCCCTCCTGTGCATACGCAAACTCTATACGGCCTTCGAAATGCTCTTTAAGTTGCTCTAAAACCTTTCTCCTTTCGAATCTGGGATTACAGCCACCGCAAAACTTAACTCCACAAAACAACATTTATAATGCTCGCTCCAAATTATTTTAATTTTTGAAGGACGGTTCCAAAGGAACCGTCCCTCACATCACATTAGCACATTAATCTTATTTGATGCCTGCAAGGACCTTTGCAAGCTCCTTCTTGGCTTCCAGGTTGCCTTGTCTTGCAATCATGATTCTCTGTGCTTGCGGAGAACCGGCTCCGTGCAGCGATTCGGTTCTGTAACCTACAGCTGCAGTTCCAAGTGCCATATTCTCGATGAAGCGGAGAATCCTCATCCTGTGCTCTGTGGGAACTCCGGGAGCTCCTTTGAAGAACTTGTTGCACAGTTCGCCGATGGTTTCACCCTTCCTGCCCACTTTCAGATCGGACTTGAAGTCCTTCTCCGAAGGCATGGTAACCATCAGGCCGCCTGCGATGTCTTCTGCCAGTCTGACGATCTCATAGGGGAATCTGGTGACGTTCTGCTTGCAGACGTTGGCCAAAAGCATATCGATCTCGTAGTTTCCTGCTTTTGTCGGATAGCCTTCCGAGGAGCATGCGATGCCGCAGCAGTAAAGTGTTTCATTGAGATGTGTCATTTCGATGAGCTTATCTTTAATGTGGGAAGCTCTGCTGACTCCGTTATAATCTGCCGCCAAAGCAGCTGCACCGATGAGAACGTCGCCTACGCCAACCTTGCAGCCGCCGTAGCTCTGTCTGTGGTAACCGGCGAATCTCTCAACCAGCATTCCTGCAAAATCCCACTCTTCACACATGAAAACTCTTTCCCAGGGAACAAACACGTCGTCGAATACAACGAGGGCTTCCTGACCGCCGAACTCTTTGTTGCCCAGATCCACGTCTGCGCCTTCCTCCAGCTTTCTTGTATCGCATGACTGTCTGCCATAAATCATGAACAGACCTTCAACGTCTGAAGGAACCGCAAAGGATACCGCATAGGCTTTGTCAGCTTCGGGAAGGGAAATAGTGGGCATAACCAGATGCTCATGAGAGTTGATGGAACCTGTCTGGTGGGCTTTTGCACCTCTGACTACGATACCGTCATCTCTCTTTTCAACTACATGAACGTAGAGATCGGGATCTTCTTGCTGGCTGGGAGCTTTGGACCGATCGCCCTTGGGATCGGTCATGGCGCCGTCTACCGTAAGATCGTTCTCCTGAACGTATTTCAGATATTCAACAAATCTCTTGTGATATTCAGTGCCGTATTTCTCGTCAATTTCATATATAGTAGAATACAAGGCATTGAACGCATCCATACCTACGCATCTTTGGAAGCAGGAACCGGTCTTTTGTCCCAAGAGCCTCTGCATCTTAACTTTTTTACGTAAATCATCTGTGCTCTGATGTAAGTGACAGAAACGATTTATAACTTCACCGGTAAGATTGGATTTCGCTGTCATGAGATCTGCATATTCTGGATCATGGGCCAGGTCATAAGTCATTTTGACGGAGTTAATGGACGGACGAATAATCGGATGATCAACCCAGTTGTCCACTTTTTCGCCGAACATATACACTCGCGTTTTGAGTTTCCTCAAGCTCTCGATATATTGATCCCCTGTCATCAACATTTTTCATCCACTCCTTTTCTTACTTTATATATGACAACAGTAGCTATTAAACACCATATAATAATTATGCAATTCTTGTGCCATAAAAACAAGGAATACTCTACACTTCCTTGCGCAATATCTTCTTGGCCATGTCTATCAGGTCATCGCTTACAGAGGTGTCTAAAACTACGTCTTCCAGCTCTGGAAGGGCTTCCATCAGAATCTGTTTAACCACATCTTCGATGGTATATTGAGCAGAAGGACAACTGCCGCAGGCTCCGGTCATTCTCACTTTTGCGACATTATTCTCAAGTGCTGTAAGTTCTGCACCGCCGTAATGCCTTGCCAGCAGTGGGTTAACCTTCTCTTCCAGCAGCTGTTTAATCCGTTCCTCCAAACAAATCACCTCCATTACTAGTATAGTTTTTATACCCGCAATATTCAAGTGGAAACAAATATGTGAAATTATATTATAATTGCTAAATTGTTATTAAATGTTTTTTTCAGAGGTTCATTTTGTCATGTTTCTATATTATGTTATATTTTGTGGCGTATTGGAAATTTATTTCTGGTTTTCGGAAATATGTGACGTCTATGTATCGTTACATGTGTCAATCCGGGACATCAAAATACAATCTTTTGGCGCATCGAGCGCCATATTTGCCCTTAGATTTCTCCGGGCTCAAAACAGCCACGGAGACAGATTCCGTGGCTGTTTTTAATAACATATTTCATTTGTTTATTTTATAAGCATTGAACCTTCTTTTTCTATGGTCTCGTAGCTCATATCCTTATAAGCAGGCACCTTTTCGCCTAATGCCCGGAAGACATCTTCCGCAGACTGTAATCCGGTCTTCTCTCCGAGCCGCGCCAGCAATGAACCTAAAATCTTGCTATCGGCCAGCGCCACTCCGGGGGCCTGAACAGCCTTGCGTATCCGCTGTACACGGCCTTCCATATTGGTAAAAGTGCCATTGGCTTCCGCAAAGGCCGCCGCCGGCAGAACAACATGAGCAAGTTTCGCCGTCTCGTTAAGGGTGATATCCTGCACTACTATGAAGTCACATTGCTTCAACGCCTCTTCCACACCCTCGGCTTTCTTCTCCTCGTCCAAAGGATTCTCTCCCATCAGGTAAAGCGCCTTTATCCTTCCGGTCTTCAAAACGTCAAGAACCTTACTGTTCTTCATGGGCACAACTTTTACACCTTCCGCCGCTATTGCTCCGGAAGCTCTGCAAATCGCTTCCGCTCCTTTGCCCTGATCCGTGGAAGCATCTGCAAGAACTGCTGTTTCCTGCCACTCAGGTTCTTTTCCGGTAACAGCTTCCACCAGTTTATTCAGCATGAATTTCGCTTCATTGCTGACCATGTGCCCGGCAAAGGCTGCGAATGCTTCGGCTTCGTTACCGTCTCTCAGAGCGGAAAGCTTTGAGGCGATGACATCTATAGCTTCTTCCCATGAAACTTCCACCAGTTTGCCGTCTTTTCTGACCAGGGGCTTGCTCAGCCTGTCTTCTGCATAAAGCTTCCGGTAACCGAACTTGCCCTTGACGCAGAGAAGTCCTTTATTTGAATCACCGAAAGCCGGTTCCACGGCCACCACCTTAGTGCCGTTAAGCTTGAGATCCATTTGGCAGCCTACTCCGCACTCCGTGCAGGTGGTGCGAAGGGGAGTTGTTTCAAGAGGTATGGGTTTTGTATGGTCAACCTTGGGCAACAGCGCCCCTACCGGGCAGAGACTGATGCAGTTTCCGCAGTTGATGCAGCCCGACTGCTCCAGGGGATTCCCCAGGGCCGGTTGCACCGTCGTGTCAAATCCTCTCTTAACAAGTCCCAAAGCTGTAACTCCCATAACTTCATGGCAAACGCGCACACAAAGGCCGCACAGGATGCACTTGTTGGGATCCCGCACCACGTAAGGATGATCGTCGTCGAATTCCAGACGGTTGATCTCTCCTGCCAGCCGGTCGGGTTTCACATCGTACTGATTTGCGTAATCATACAGCTTGCACTCGAAGTATTTGCCGCAGCCGCATTCAAGGCATCTATCGCCTTCATATTCGGCGTCGGATGGAGTATATCCCGCAACGATCTCCTTGAAGTTATCCTTTCTCTCCTCAGGACTCAACATACCCATTTTGGGACGGCACAGCCGCTCTCTGTCTTCAAAGGTTTTTTCGTCAATGTCGTCTCTGACCACTACATACGGCTTGCGATACCGGATCTTTTGCCCGGACAGATAAGCATCGATAATGTCCACCGATTTCACCGCATCGGCAATGGCCTCCACGGCAATGGATATCTTATCGTTGCCGCAGTCACCTCCGGCAAAAACGCCTTCCATGCTGGTCATATAGGTTTCCGGATCGTAGGCAAAGCCCTTCTTCCGGGTCAGATCAAGACCGTTAAAACCGTTAGGATCCACTGCCTGGCCGATGGCTAAAATCACGTTGTCTACATCCAAGGTTTCGGTCTTTCCTTCTACAGGAACAGGGGCTCTCCTGCCGCTGGCATCCGGCTCGCCCAGCTCCATGACCTGCAGCTTAATCTGCTTGACGTGGCCCTTTTCATCCTTGATAATTTCCAAAGGATTTCTCAGGTTTTTAAAGATTACGCCTTCTTCCTCGGCCTCGTCGATCTCGATTTGGTCCGCAGGCATTTCGTCTTTGGTACGCCTGTAAATATTGTATACCGTCTTACCGAGTCGTATGGCCGTGCGGCAGGCATCCATAGCCGTATTTCCGCCGCCCACCACAGCTACTACGTCGCCCAGCTCGATTTCCTCATTCTTGATGACCTTGCGCAGAAAATCGATTCCGCCCAGGACACCCTCTGCATCTTCACCGGGGCATCCGGTTCCCGTGGATACCCAAGCTCCCACTCCGAGAGCTACCGCATCGAAGTTTTTGCGGATTTCCTCAAAGGAAATATCTTTTCCCACATGGGTATTTGGCTTGAGGACAATGCCCATCTTCTCCAGCTGGGCAACCTCTCCATCCACTATTTCCTTAGGCAGCCTGTATTGGGGGATGCCGTAGCGCAGCATGCCGCCGAAGTGAGGCATGGATTCGAATACAGTAACTGCGTGCCCTTTTTGTCTCAAATAATAGGCTACTGAAAGCCCATAGGGGCCGCCGCCTATAACCGCAACTTTTTTGCCTGTCTCGGGAGCTACCGGAGGAATATATGGATCGTCCCCTTCCATATCCGCCGCAAAGCGCTTCAGCCAGGCGATGGATACGGGTTCATCCACCAGCTGTCTCCTGCAGTGGTCTTCACAGGGGTGAGGACACACCCTGCCGATGCATCCCGGAAGGGGGATTCTTTCCTTTATCAGCTTTACAGCCGCCCTGTATTCGCCGTTTGCGATGAGTCCCACATAGCCCTGGCAATCGGTCCCCGCGGGGCAATTGAGCGCACAAGGAGGTCTGCAATCTCCCACGTGATTGGAGAGCAATAGCTCCAGGTTTGTCTTCCTGGATTCTAATACTCGCTCTGTCTTTGTATTTACTACCATGTCGGGTGCGATCAAGGTAGCGCAGGCTTTCACCATTTTGGGATTACCTTCCACCTCGACTACACAGATGCCGCAGGCGCCGTAAATCTCCACTCTGTCATCGTAGCAGAGGGTAGGAATGTCTATTCCGTTGTTTCTTGCAACGTCCAGGATCGTCTGGCCGGGCTGACCCAGGCATTCCTTTCCGTCAATCGTAATCTTTATGTTCTCCATTTTTATCCTCTCCTCTAGTCTCTCAGGATGGCGTTGAATTTGCACACTTCTTCGCACTTGCCACATTTTATGCACTTTTCCTGATCGATAACATGTTTCTCCTTGACCTTTCCGCTGATGGCATTCACTGGACATTTCCGCGCACAGAGCGTACATCCTGTGCAGTTATCAAGTATTGTAAAGGTTAGCAGAGCCGTGCATGAATGCGCTGTGCACTTGCGCTTATATATATGATCTTCATACTCGTTTCTGAAGTAGCGGATTGTAGTCAAAATTGGATTGGGCGCAGTCTGACCCAGCCCGCACATGGAACCGTCCTTGACCTTTTGCGCCAGTTCTTCCAAAAGCTCTATATCTCCGTCTCTACCTTCGCCCCGGGTGATTCTTTCCAGGATTTCCAGCATACGCTTGGTGCCGATACGGCAGTAATTACACTTTCCGCAGGACTCCTTTCTGGTGAAGTCAAGGAAATACCTGGCCATATCCACCATACAGGTATTTTCATCCATGACGATCATCCCGCCGGATCCGACGATGGCGCCGGTTTTTGTGATGGATTCATAGTCCACCGGCGTGTCTGCCAGGTCTGCGGGTATGCAGCCTCCCGATGGGCCTCCCATCTGCACGGCCTTAAATTTCTTATCATTTTTAATGCCGCCGCCGATTTCAAAGATAACGTTCTTGATGGGAAGTCCCATGGGAACTTCCACAAGGCCGCCTCTCTTGATCTTGCCGGCCAGAGCGAATACTTTAGTTCCTTTGCTCTTTTCCGTGCCCAGGGCTGCGAAAGCCTCTCCGCCGTTGGCTATGATGAAAGGTACGTTGGCAAAGGTCTCTACGTTGTTGATATTTGTGGGTTTTCCCCAGAAGCCTTTCTGAGCCGGGAAAGGCGGTTTAAGCCTGGGCATCCCTCTTTCACCTTCAAGAGACGCTATAAGGGCGGTCTCTTCTCCGCATACGAAAGCACCTGCGCCGGCTTTGATGCGTAAATTAAAGGAAAAACCGCTTCCCAGGATATTCTCACCCAAGTAACCTCTTTCTCTGGCTTGCCCCATGGCAATTTCCAGACGAGAAATGGCAAGGGGATATTCCGCTCTTACGTAGATAACCCCTTCAGATGCACCGATGGCGTAGGCACCGATGATCATTCCTTCCAGAAGGGAATGGGGATCTCCCTCCAGAATGCTCCTGTCCATGAAAGCGCCAGGATCTCCCTCGTCCGCATTGCACACCATATATTTCTGATCGGCTTCATTCTGCCTTGCCGCATTCCATTTAAACCATGTGGGGAAACCGGCCCCGCCTCTTCCTCTGAGCCCCGATATCTTCATTTCTTCGATTACTTCTTCAGGCGTCATGGAAGTCAAAGCTTTCTTTGTTGCTTGATAGCCTCCCGCATTAATATACTCTTCGATTCTCTCTGGATTGATCACTCCACAATTGCGAAGCACAATTTTTTTCTGCTTTGACTGGAAACCCTGATCTACTTCAGGGATTCCGTATTCCCACACAGGTTCGCCGCCCACGATATGCCTGTTTACAATATCGGAAACCTTATCCGGCTGTACCTTGACATACCGGATCTCCAGATTTCCTTCATCATCGTAAACGTCTACGATGGGCTCCAGATAACAGCTGCCGATGCAACCGGTTTTTTCTATTTCCACATTCGAAAGCCCCAAATGGGCCAACTGCCTGGCAAATTCATCCGCAGTCTTCCTTGCGCCGGTAGCGACGCCGCAACTACCCTGTCCCACTAAAATTTTCATTGCGCGACCTCCTGCTCTCTCTTCCTTATCTCACGGAGGATCGACTTGACCGAGTCCTTAGTCAGATTCCCGTAAGTCTCGTCCCCATCCTTGTTTCTTATCATCATTACCGGAGCCAAACTGCAGCAACCGAGACATGCAACGTTGTTCAATGTAAAGATGCCGTCTTCTGTCGTCTCCCCGTCTCCGATTGACAGTTCTTCCGTAATTGCCTCTTCGATCATATCCGCACCGTTTACATGACATGCGGTGCCTTTGCATAACATGATGAGATTCTTTCCGATAGGCGATAATCTAAACTGGGTATAGAACGTGGCCACTCCATATATCTGAGCAGGTTTTAAACCTGTTCTTTCGGATATATAATTAATTGCATCCATTGACAAATATCCATAAATATCCTGCGCCTTCTGCAAGATTGTGATCAGGCTGCCGGGTATCTTGGCATATTCGTCAAGCACCGGTTCCAATTGACTGAAATCGGGTTTATTGCAGCCACCGTTACAGCAGCACCCGCCGTTCTCCAACGTCATTTTCTTTCCTCCTTTAAAGGCAAATATTCGTTCAGAAGTCAACACTACTATTATAAATCAAACTAGTAAATAATCAACCTTATTCGAAGGACTTTGGCAAATTACTACAGTTTTACAGCGGTTCTTTCAAATTGATACGGCGTTTTCTAATTTTCCCCCACAGCACCTCTGCAAATTTTTTTATTTCCAGCTCCATGATAAACAGGCTCACAAGAAGCAAAGCCGCTCCAAAATACGCCCTGGTAGAGAGTACCTCTCCCGCGACAAAAAAAGCCACCAGTGCCGCAAATACCGGTTCCAGCGAAAATATCACTCCTACGTGGGAAGCGCTGGTATATTGCTGGGCGATGGTCTGGGCCACGAAAGAGAATCCGGTGCAGAAAACCGCTAAAACTAAAATTGAAATCCATACTTTGCCCGATGAGGGAAGCCCCGGGCTTTCAAAAACTGCGGAAAGAAACAGCTGGTAGATTCCGCAGAATCCCAACTGGTAAACACCAAGCTGGTAGACAATTACTCCTTCTTTCATCACCGCGCTCTCCGTAACAAGCAAATGCACTGCATATGCCACAGCGCAGAGAATGCAGAGGATATCACCGAGAGCAGGCCTTAAACTCTCGTTGAGGGTAAGAAATGCGATACCCGCAAGAGCAAACACAACAGATGCAATTAACTTTTTTTCTGCCCGCTGCCCTTTGAAAAAGAATCCCAGAACCGGCGTTATTACTACGGTGAGAGCACAGAGAAAGCCTGCATTTGAGAGGCTCGTATACTTCACACCGAAGGTAGAACCCAAGTATACCACCATGAGAATGGCTCCCAATAACGCGGTGTATTTAAGAGTAACAATGTTGGTAGGCCTTAATTTCTTTCCTGTCAAAAGCACCGCCGCAAGAAATGCGATGATAAAGCGTAAAGCATTGATGTTAAACGGATCCAGCTCTTCCAGGACAAAATCTGTCAACAGATAGGATGTCCCCCAAAGCATGGTGACCAAAAGCAGTGCCAAATCGGCTTTTATCTGCGATTTCATATATGTTCTACTATCCTTTCTTTATTCGCAAAAGATATCCTTTCTTGAGTGTTGTGAAAGTGGATTTTGCACAACTGTTAACGGGCGAACACAACAAATGTTTTACAATATTTTTTATAGATTGGCAACAAGCATTTCCAGGGCAAGTCTTTCATCCAAAAGCCCCGTTTTGATGTTCTTTTCCACATCAAAGCAGCGGCTGAGAATCCGACGAAGCTGTTTTACAGAATAAAGCCTTGAATTCTCACCGGCAATCTTAACCCGGTATTCGTGAGCTCCTGTGGCAGTCTTTATTTCTCCTAAGCTTAAGCCCTCCTCCCGCATCTCCTTAACCATGAGAATCAATTCATAATGGGAGCAGATTAGGGCCAAAAGCCTGTACACGTTCTCTCCGGAGGCCAGAAGATTATGCAGAAGCAAAAGGGCTTCGTCCTTCCGGTTATTGGATATGGAGTTGATCATATCAAAGACATAGGTCTCCGTATTACCCGACAGCGCCGCCGCCACATCCTTCAATCGGATTACATCATCGTCACAGTGAGCTATCAGTTTTTTTATGTCGTTTTCCAGATTGTAAAGCGTATAGTCGGACTGCCTGTCCAGATATCCTGACATAGCAATCATATGACTGATAACCCCTGCGGCTGCTGTCTTTCCCCATTGCTTCAACCGTTTCTGGATAAAGCTTCGGATTTCGCTTTCCGAAAGCCGGCTGAACTCGTAACAGGATCCGGCAGCTGCGATAGCTTTATAGAGCTTCCTCCGTTTATCCACCGAATCCGCAGTCAGAATCAACAGACAGCTGTCGGGCAGTTCTTTCAGATACTCTATTAAAGCGTTTTCTTCTGCTTCGGTATAGCTTTCTTTGATGCTTTCCCCGCCTGCGGGAAAATCCTCGACTATTACGACCCTCTTCTCCGATAGCATGGGCAAGGTTTCACACTGCTCTATTATGGCCTCCACCGTAGCTCTTTCTCTCTCCAGCCTGGAGCAGTTCAACTGTCTCAGGTTGGGCTCCACATAGTGCTCCACAATGAGATCCGCGGCCCAACGAACCAGATATTGTTCCTCTCCATAAAAAAAGAGAGGGTTTCCCAAACCTTCCTTTAAATCCTTCTGGATCCTCTTGAATGCATGTTCTTTCGTTTTCTGAGTCCTTGTTGCCAATTTGAAACCTCTCGGAAAGGGATTATAGCATGGTGCGAAAACGGACGCCGACCTTTCTTACGTCAAGGAGTACTGCGCCGTGGCGATCATTTCTAAAGACGATTATACCCTTTTTCTCCAATTTTTCAATTACATCCGGATGCGGATGTCCGAAATTGTTTTTACCTACCTGTATCACCGCCGCTTGAGGCGACACTGCATCGAGGAACTGATCCCCTGTTGAAAACCGGGACCCGTGGTGGCCCACCTTTAAAATATCCGCCCTGAGCATTTCATGAGAAGCCTTTTTGTAAGAATCCATGAGCAACCTTTCGCCTTCAAAGCCCATGTCACCTGTCACCAGCAGCGAAATTCCCCTGTAATTCACTCTTAGTACCAAGCTGCAAAGATTTTCATCCGCCTCTTCCGAAATGAGCTGCCATGATGTTTCTTCGTCATGGAGTTCCGGATAAAGAATATCGATATAGATGTCATCTTCTATATGCAGCCTGTTCCCGGCTGCCACGTAAATCATTTGCGTCTCATCAAGACCGGTGTCATAAAGGATTTCATCTTCCTTCATGCGGTTTGCATGGTAAACTGCCAGCTTCCTCACTGGCATGAGCCTGCAAAGGGATGCAATTCCGCCGTAATGGTCTTGGTGAAGATGGGTGACAACAGCCAAATCCACTCTGCCCACACCGTTTTTAAGCAGATACGGAAATAGTATTTTTTTGCCTATATCGTAATCTGTCCTCCCCCCTCCGTCGATAAGAATGTTTTTTCCCGATGGAGTTCGCAGGTGTATACAGTCACCCTGCCCCACATCTACAAATACAATATCTGCCTTTCTCTCATGTTCGCCCATAATAAAAGATGACACGACGGAAATGCAGAATATGAAGATGCAGATGATGGCAATCAAGCCCTTGTCTCTGTTACGGTACAGGATCCAGAAGCTCTCTGACGTGAAAAAGAAGAACAAACCGTAATATATTACCAACATCCACACGGAGGGCGATTTAACTGTCATGGAAGAAAACCCAACTTCCCCTGCAAAGCGATTCAGTTGAATCATGATTTCAATCAAAAGTTCTGCTGCCGTTGCCCCAAAGCCGAACAAATACCCTTGGCTAAAACTCAGTGCGATAAGTCCCATTCCCAGGGGCAGAATCAATCCGGACAGCATAATTACAGGAAAGTTGATCAGAAAGGCCGAAAAAGAAAAGTACTGGAAGTGATATGCGGACGCAGGGGCCATGCCCGCTTGTATAATGAATAAGGGCGCGACAGCATGCAGCAAAGCGGCAACCCGTTCATAACGCTTGTTTTCATTCAGTTTTTCAATTTTGCTCATCGCTAAAGGCAGGGCAAATGCTAAAGTGAACACCGCCAAATAGGAGAGCTGAAATCCCAGACTGAAAAGATAGAACGGATTGTAGAGCAACATGAGTAAGGCGGAAAAACTGGCGCAACAGAGCAGGTCGTACCTTCTGTGCAGGAACTTGGAAAGAATATGAACGATGATCATCAGAAGAGCCCGTACCACCGTATCAGAGAAATTGGCCAAGGCTGCATAAAAGAACAGAATTCCTGAAGCGCAGGCGGATACAACGGGATTTCTACGGTTTCGGAAGAGTCCGCATATGTAGACATAGATGATGCTTACGTGGATTCCTGAGACTGAAAGGATATGAGCACAGCCGTTACGTTGAAAATCCTCGTAGATCTCGTCGTCTATATGAAGCTTGTCGCCAAAAAGGATACCGGAAAGCAGAGCTTTTGCATCCCGGTCCATGTACCTGTCAAGGGAATCGGAAAAACTGTGTTTCAGTTTGCCCATTGCAGCAATTGCCCTATTCCCTCGTCCGGCAATTTCCAAATGAGATTCGCTGGCGTTTATGATGCCCGCTATCCTTTTCGTCTTTAAATAAAGTTTATAGTCGAACAGACCCGGATTCCTCGATCCGGCCGGAAGGCTGAGCTTACCTTTCACCTGCACTTTTTTTCCGAACAGATCCGATATCGTCTCATGGGGCACACTCACATCCCCGCCTTCATTTGCACTCATCCCTCGTTCTTTCGTTGAAAAG
>JAAYNC010000181.1:0-2276 GCA_012521055.1 Eubacteriales Family XIII. Incertae Sedis bacterium | reverse complement strand
GGCTAATTTCTCTTAAAGATCCCGCACCGGACAGATATTCCGAAACTGCTGCAGCTTTCACGTCTTCACTATATTTTGTGTATGGGCACGGCCTAAGACCATCCATTCCAAAGGTATGGTAATTTTGGATCCACATCCATATCGTTGATGGATAAATTCCCAATCGTTTTGCCTGGTTGCTAATGGTATCGGTTTCTTTCTCCACTCTTCCTATGATCTTTCGTTTTTCCTCTGCTGAAAAATTCCTTACGATTTTTATCTCATATGCTCCCTTCCTCATAGACTGTTTTTTATTTCATCTGTCTACTTTATGGGTAGCATATCCCCGTTACTAATAGAAAAAAGATGGCAACGAAACATCCCCATTCCGCCGATCACGAAAAAAGTGAGCACATCAACTATAATGTTGTTGTACTCACTTCTATTTTATGCGCCTATGATTTACGCTTTACAACATTTTTTGGGCCGTCTATGTCAAATTCATCTTGGACATCCCACTTTAACGGTCTGCAGGCCTTGCTTGCTTCAAGCTAAATGCTAAATATATTTTTCTCCAAAACCATAATTCTCGATTACGTAATCCATATCCTTGTCTCCGCGGCCGGAAAGGTTGACAAGAATCGCCCTGTGCTTGCCCTCTTTCGCCATCTTCATGGCTCCTGCCAGCGCATGGGAGCTTTCCAGAGCAGGGATGATTCCCTCATATCTTGAAAGCTTGAAGAATGCTTCTACCGCTTCCTCATCCGTAGCGGTAATCACGTTGACACGGCCTTTTTCTTTCAGGAATGCGTGCTCCGGCCCTGAAGACGGGTAATCCAATCCACTGGCAATGGAGTGAACCGGCGCCGGCTCTCCATTTTCATCCTTGAGCATAATGCTGTTGAATCCGTGCATAACTCCTTCCTCGCCGTAGGTCATGGATGCCGCATGATCTCCCACGCTGGGCCCGCGACCTAAAGGCTCTACGCCGTACAGCTCTACCGGATCCTTCAAGAAGCCTGAGAAGATACCCATGGCATTGCTTCCGCCTCCAACGCAAGCAACAACCGCATCGGGCAAAATGCCTGTCATTTCCAGGAACTGTTCTCTCGCCTCAATTCCAACCACCATTTGGAAATCCCTTACCATCATGGGGAAAGGATGCGGCCCGACAACGGAACCGATGCAGTAAATGGCATCCTTGTACTCTCTCAAATACGCCTGGAACGCCGCATCCACGGCCTCCTTCAGCGTCTTGAGCCCGTGGGTTGCGGGAATCACCCGTGCGCCCAGGATCTTCATGCGCGCTACATTGGGCGCCTGTTTGGCGATGTCCACCTCCCCCATGTAGATATCGCATTCAAGCCCGAAGTAGGCCGCCGCGGTGGCCAGGGCAACGCCGTGCTGTCCCGCGCCCGTCTCGGCTATGATCTTTTTCTTGCCCATGTACTTTGCCAAAAGCCCCTCGCCCATACAGTGGTTGAGCTTGTGCGCGCCCGTGTGGTTCAGGTCTTCCCGCTTCAGATATATCTGCGTCGTGCCCAGCATTCTGGACAGCCGCTCACAATGATAGACGGGAGTAGGACGTCCCTGAAACTCTTTTCTGATCCTCCGAAGTTCGTTGATGAACTGCGCGGAATGGCAGATGGTCTGGTATGCCTCCGTAATCTCCTTGAAAGCCGGGATTAATTCCGGAGGCAGGAACGCTCCGCCATACCTGCCGAAATAGCCTTCCTCATTGGGATACTCCTTGAAGTACGTGTTGAAGTCCACATCATAGTTCTTTTTCATTTCCTTTTACCTCTTCCTTTCTTTCTGTTTTTAGGAGAAATAACGAAAGGGTCTCTGCAAGAAGTGGAAGCGGTAATAAAAAAACACCTGCCCTGATTATTACAAGGACAAGTGTCAACTTGCGGTGCCACCTTGTTTGATATGCAAAAAACATATCCACTCTGCAGAGTGCCATCACACCCTCGGCCATATAACGCCGGCCTTGCGTCGGCTACTACTCAGGCATGGCTGCCTTTTCGCTCCGCCCTCGGGGGACCATTTGTCTGAGTCTGCATCTGCCGGGCTCGCACCGTCCCCGGTTCGCTGAAGATCGTTTCTCAGTTTTACTTCCCCTTCATCGGTTTGAGTGAGATAATAACATCGACTTTCCGTTTTGTCAACTACTTTTTTTGAGGATGCCGCTTCAAAGTAGTTGTAAATGAGAATTCCCGCGATAATCATGGAACTTCCGATATATTGCATGAGCACGGGCACCTCATCGAATAAGAGATATGCAATTATGGTCG
>JAAYNC010000101.1:0-2846 GCA_012521055.1 Eubacteriales Family XIII. Incertae Sedis bacterium | reverse complement strand
TTGGTGGAGCTAAGGGGATTCGAACCCCTGACCTTTTGACTGCCAGTCAAACGCGCTCCCAACTGCGCTATAGCCCCAAAACTCAGCCCTCTTATGATAGCATAACTGCCGATATGATTTCAATCCCCAAAATTTATTTTCTTACAGCTTATGTGCGGAAAGGTTAACCTTTATGCGGAACTTTATTCCGTAAAGTCTTTATGTGAATCTATCAGAATACTCTTGGTGTCAGGATCCCAGTCGACGCCAAAGTTCAAGACCTTTCCCAGATCCCCCAGCTTGAAATAGTTGTTGCCATCAATGTTATAAGCAACCAGGGCAACTTCCTCTCCGTCTACATAAATTGTAGACTGTGTGGCCAAGCCAGTCTTGTTCTCCGCGGAAGGATTCCCTTCCAGATCGCCTTTTTGCATGGTGTAAGATTTACCTGTTGTTAACAAAATGCTGTCGGATTTCGCATCCCATTCGACATTAAACTGCTTTTCCGTTCCGGTCAAAACTGCGGCAATATCGCGCAATCTAAAATAATTATAGTCGTTGATGTTGTAGGCGAGAAATTCCTGCGGTTCTCCGTCCACAAGCACCTTTGAACCGGTGGGGATTGCAGTGACGATAAGTTCAACCTTGGCATCTTCTGACTGCTGCGGCGCTTCCGCCTTCACAACTCGGAAGAAATAGGAAATCGTTTCCTCGCCTTCCGTAATGTCAATGCTCATAAAGGCATAATCAATATCGCTGTAAGTGACCGCATAGGATACAGTTTCTCCGGCTTCAAGCTCCTTCCTCTCTCCCCTGCCGTACCCGTCAAGGCTCATGGTAAAGGAATCGATCTTCCGGTTGCGCTCGTTGTAACAGGTAATCTGGTGAGAAATTCCCTCCGTCTTGGCTGTCAGGGAAATGACGGAGCCCACCGGCAGCTCATAGAGCATCACTCGATCCGCTTCCGCATTCTCCGGCGCAGATAACTCATGCTGGTCGCTTATTTCGGAAATGGTGAGAAGGTAGTTTTCTTCATCGGAGCTGGGAGTTAAATTGAGATTCGTTATGGCATAGACTCCCGCCGCAGCCAAAAAAACAAGGGCAATAACAAGAACTATGTTAACAGATGCTCTGCGAGTGTTTATTCTCATGTGATTTGCTCCTCCAACCGTTATTCAAACGGAATAAATTTATAGGTAGCCTATGCTGGCAATTTGGGTATTACATAACAACTTATTTCTTTTAAGTATACCTTTTCATCCATTGACACGCAAGGGAAAAAGGTATTATAATATCCCTACATTAGCATTCAGGTCTCGCAATCTGAGTGATTGCACAAGCGTGGGGGCATAGTCTCAGTTGGTTAGAGCGCATGCGTCACAAGCATGAGGTCGCAGGTTCGAGTCCCGCTGTCCCCACCAATTTTTCTCCGGTACTTTCCGGGGACTTTTTTAGTCAATAATTGAAACATTCTTCGGATGAAATCATCCATCCAACATCCTTGGAGTGTTGTGGGCATGATTTCATGCCATCGCTAAACGCGAAACAGAATAGAAACCATGGGGAATTAGCTCAGCTGGGAGAGCGCATGGTTCGCAATCATGAGGCCAGGGGTTCGATCCCCCTATTCTCCACCAACCACCGAATTCAGGGGTCTTTATAGCCCCTGAATTTTTTTGGTTTCAAGTGGAGGATCGAACTCCTGACCAACAAATCCAGAGGTCATAAAGACCCCTGGATTTTTTTATGCCAATGCCGGAGGATCAATATGAAAGGATAAACCTTTGCAATATAGCGGCGCACTCGCCGCGCTTGGCGTTGGCCCGGGGAGCGAGAAGCCCAGTTCCCTTACCTTGCAGCAGTCCCTTAGCCACAGCCCACTGCACACTCTCTTTCGCCCAATCCGACGGGCTGTCCGTAAATGCAGAAAGATCATTCTCGGCCTTTACGTCATAGCCCTTGAACACCGAATAGGCATGGAGTATTTTCGCCATCTGCTCGCGGGTAATAGCATCCGCGGGACCGAATTTATCTGCGGAATAGCCGGCGACGATATCTTTCTCGGCGGCCCAGGCTACGGCCTCGTAATACCATTCATCCTCCTGAACATCAGTGAAGGTTATGGGTTCTGCAGCCTGGGGCATACCTTCAAGCCGCCAAAGAATTGTTACTATCATCCCTCGTGAGGTATCGGACTGCGGGCTGAAGGCTTTATCGCTTGTACCCACCATCAGACCGTTTTTGTGGACGAATTGTACGTCGCTGTAGAACCAATCGGTTTCACCCACATCGACAAAGGGGTTTTCCCACGGGGGAGCAATGCCTATCATATACAGCGAAAAATGGCTGACCGTAAAGTTCACCCGTTTGGTCGCCGGGTCATAGGAGCAGGGGATAGCAACCAAAAACCCGCTTTCCGTCACATACCAGACCGTCACATGATCCGCCGCTTCGCCCTCCTTCAATTCATAAGGCAGGGACACCGTAACGGAGCCGCCGAAGTCTGTGATGACCTTATCGCCGGAGTTAACGGTCAGCGAGAACACCACCCTTTCCGGATAATCCTGCTGATATTTATCCGATACGTCCGCTATATTCACATGGATGCTGCCATCAGCCTGCTGGCTGATACCTTCAAGGGCGTCGGCATCAAATACCAGCATTGCGCCGCCCTCTCCCCCAACGGTCAGTGATTCTCCCTCTGAAATAAGTTTTTTTATATTAGCTTCTGTAAAGCTTTCGCCGCTGCCAATCTCGGCAACAGGAGCGGATTGGGAGGAAGACGAACCCGATGAAGGAACTGTCCGGTTAAAGGTATCTTCCGCAAAAAACGCCCCACCTTCGTAATCGGCTACCTTAACAGCGTA
>JAAYNC010000065.1:0-27901 GCA_012521055.1 Eubacteriales Family XIII. Incertae Sedis bacterium | reverse complement strand
AAGTTATCATCGTCCGGTTGATTGAGGGGCTGCGAAAATTATGAGGATAGATATACTCACTTTGTTTCCCCAGATGTTTTCTCCCGTAACAGAGCACAGCATTATAGGAAGAGCCGTGGCCAATAACATCATCGACATCCGGCTTGTGGACATACGCGATTACACCCTGGACAAGCACAACAGGACAGATGATACGCCTTACGGAGGCGGCGCCGGAATGGTAATGAGCGCAGAGTCTGTGTTCCGGGCCCTGGAAGCCATGGGAGTCGAGGGAGGCAGACTGATCTATATGTCGCCGAAAGGGAAGCTGCTAGACGGAGAGCTGGTGGAAGAATTATCCAAAGAGGACCGGCTGATATTGCTGTGCGGTCACTACGAAGGAGTTGACCAAAGGATAATAGATTACTGGCAAATGGAAGAAGTGTCGGTGGGAGACTATATTCTTACGGGAGGAGAACTCCCTGCCATGGTGCTGATCGATGCGGTGGGGAGATTGTTGCCCGGCGTGCTCGGAAGCAGCGAATCACATAAAGAAGAATCCATCTATTCCGGCCTTTTGGAGTATCCCCATTACACCAAGCCAAGAGAATTCAGAGGAATGCAGGTTCCGGAAGTTCTGGTTTCGGGGAATCACAATTTGATACACCTATGGAAATACGAACAGGCTTTGCTACTAACCTGTAAGCGACGACCGGATCTCTTTCAAGCCTACCTGAAAAGAGAAAAAGCGTTGAGCAAGGAGGAAAAAGCGGTGCTTGAAAGGGTTGTAAAAATCTATGACACTTTGTGACGTTTTCCGTACTCTTAATTTCTCTATCTATGCTATAATATTCCCATGCAGAAGAGAAAAAAGGTGAAAGCAAAGAAAATACTGCTGTCCCTTTTTATTATCGCGGTTCTGGTCCTCTCCGTCATAATATATATCTATCCCATGGTGACGGGCGCGCTGGCCCAGACTTCGATAGTGGAGTACGGCAACCTGCAGGTCACCGCCAGAGCGACCTGTTATTTCATTCGCGATGAAAACGTGGTAACTGCCGCTTCTTCGGGCAACATACAATATTATTTCGAAGAAGGCGAGCTGGTACGCAAGGAAACCAAGGTATTGGACATTGTGCCGGGCGGGGGGAGTTATGTCACTAATGAAAACAAAGTGATAAGCTATTATATAGACGGGTATGAAGATTTGTTTTCGCCGGAAAACATGGCTTCTCTTAAAAAAGACGCAGTTGAGTCTCTTGATATTCAAATGAACGATACTCGCAGGGACTACGCCGTGGCTGGAGAGCCCGTCTATAAAGAAATGGACAACAGCGTCTGGTATGTGGCGCTTTGGCCAAAATCCGAAGATGTGATCAAATACAAAAAAGGCAGTCCGGTCTATCTGAATCTCCTTTTAGGCCAGGTTAAAGGGACTACATATGACATTATCGATTCAGGGGATTCCTGGCTGGTGCTCCTGCAGTTCAACAGGTATTACGAAGATCTGCCCAAGCTCAGAAAGCTGGATGCGGAGATCATAACTTCAGATTATGAAGGACTTATCATTGCAAACAGGAGTATCACCACTAAAGACGGCAAGCCGGGAGTTTACGTAAAGGATATAAGCGGAGAATTCATCTTTACGCCCGTTTCCGTGATTGCCAGTGACGGTGAATACTCTTTGGTGGAAAGCTCTTACTATTACGAAAAAACAGAGGATGAAACCGTGAAAGTCAAAACGGTGGATCCTTACGATGAAATATTGAATCATCCGGAGAAGAAGAGAAATGAATAAAGACCAAATAAAGACGAACATCGATAAAATCAGAGAGAACATAAAGGAAGCTGCCCTGCGGGGAGGAAGAAACCCTGATGATGTGCTTCTGGTTGCCGTTACGAAAACCCGCACTCCCGAGGAGATTAATGCGGCCATCGATGCGGGAATCACCGATATCGGCGAAAACAAGGTTCAGGAGCTTTTGGACAAATACGATAAAGTGAAAAACGTGCGCTGGCATATGATTGGACATTTACAGACAAATAAGGTAAAATATATCATCGACAAAGTTGCATTGATCCATTCTGTGGATTCAATCAAACTGGCGCAGGAGATAAACAAGAGGGCGGAACAGCACAACAAAATCATGGATGTGCTGATCCAGATCAACATTGCCGGGGAAGAGAGCAAATTCGGCATAGTCCCCGAAGAAACGGAGCAAAGGATTCGTGAGATTTTGGAGAACTGCCCAAATGTACGGATAAGAGGGCTGATGAGCATGGTGCCCTTTGTGGAAGATCCGGAGACGGTGCGGGGCTATTTTGCCGAGATGACGAATCTTTACCGGAAATGCGGGGCAATTGAACATGAGAGATTGGACTTCCGGTGCCTATCCATGGGCATGTCCAACGATTATCAAGTCGCTATTGAAGAGGGCGCAAATGTGGTAAGGCTTGGAACGTCCATCTTCGGAGAACGAAACTACAATCAATGACAAGCGAGGAGTATGAAAATGGGGGACGGTTTTTTCAGCAAGCTAAAGGTTCTTATCGGAATCGAAGAGATAGAAGAGGAAGAAGTAGAAGAGGAAATGCCTAAGAATGCAGCGGAGCGACAGGCCATCGATCCGCGAAGTTCTGTGGTATTGCCGCGCAGCGATATCAAAACCAAAGAGAAAGAGAACAAGGACGGCAGAGTCCTGCCTCTGAGCAGCAGAGGCACCGGGCCTAATCAATTCAAAATGATCGTCATCGAGCCCCAGGGATTCGATGAGTGTCCCAAGTTGGTGGACAGTTTGAAGGCAAAGAAGCCCATAATCATCAATCTTGAGAAGATCGAAACGGATACGGCCAGAAAGATATTTGATTTTCTCAGCGGAGCCACTTATGCTTTGAACGGTAACGTGCAGAAGGTGGCAAACAATATCTTTGTTTTTGCGCCCGAAAATGTGGATGTAACTGCTTATATCGACCAACAGACATCGAGCCATACGCCCACCATCAACAATCCTTGGAGGTAGCTGATGACCATATTCTTGATGCAAGTAATCAACCTGTTCTTCCAGGTAATTGTTTATCTCATCCTGGGAAGGGCAATCATGAGTTGGTTTATCCGCCCGGGAGACCGTTTGTATCCGCTCTATATGAGCGTTATCCGTATTACGGAACCGATCCTGGCTCCTTTCAGGAACCTGTCAAATCGGATTATGGGACATAGTGCCATTGATTTTTCACCGGTTCTTGCCATCCTTGCCATATACATTATAAGGCGTTTGTTGAGCGCGTTGCTCATAGGGTTTATGTTGTAGTGCCTTAATCGTCTAATACAACTTGCAACTCCACTTATATAAGGAGGGTTAGAAATGATTACTCCGTTGGACATACAAAATCAGGAATTTACCAGAGGAGTTCGGGGCTATAAGCCGGAAGAAGTGGATACTTTCCTGGATCTCATCACTACTGATATGGAACGGCTCATCGAGGAAAACAACAATCTCAAGGAACAGGTGAAAGCCCTAAGCGCCGAACTAGAACGGTACAGAAGCACCGAAGGAATGGTGCTGGATACTTTGGAAGCGGCAAAAGCGTTGATGGGAGATATTTCCGCAAGCGCAGAAAAACGTGCGGAAATCCTGCTGAAAAACGCGGAATTAGATGCGGATCGGATTACTAGAGAAGCCAGAGAATATGCAGAGAGGCTTCACAAAGAAAACGAAAATCTTCGCAACCGTTTCAACGCGTTTCGTACTAAATATAAAGCCCTCCTTGAATCGGAGCTTGAAAGATTTGACACCCTGAGCAAGGAGTTGTTTGACGATAAGGGGATGGAGGATTTAAAGAGCATTCTTGAAAGCAAAACCGAAAATCTGTCTTATGAGCGAAAAGATGACGGGGAAAAAGAAGGTGTAGACTTCACGGATAAGACTATTTTTAACTTCAGAGCGGGAAGTGAGAAGTAATATGATCTATTATTTCATCATACTCGCTCTGATTGGCATAGATCAAATCTCAAAATACTTTGTAAAAACAGGAATGGACTATAATCAGTCCATTCCTCTTATCGACGGCATTTTTCATCTGACATATATACGCAATTTCGGAGCTGCTTTCAGTATTCTTCAAGGGAAGCAGATATTTTTAATAGTTATAACATTTGTCACCCTGGCGGTCATTCTCATCTTCATGATTCAAAGGAGAAAGAAAAACCACTGGATGCTCTCCCTTGCCCTTTCTTTCATCGAAGGAGGAGGGTTCGGAAATCTGATAGACAGAATCCGCCTGGGTTACGTAGTGGACTTTTTTGATTTTCGAGTATTTCCTGTTTTCAATGTGGCGGACATCTGCGTATGCTGCGGCTGCGGGTTGCTCGTTTATTATCTCTTTTTTGTCCAGCCCAAGATTGAGGCGAAGAGAGGACTCGAAGGATGATGAGGATTGCCTTTAAAATTGAGGAACAGGATGCGGGAGAAAGAATGGACATCGTGTTGTCCAGACTCCTGGAGGACACATCAAGAAGCGGCGTGCAGAAACTCATTGAAAAAGGAGGGGTTTTGGTAAACGGAATCCCTGTGCTTTTAAAAAAGCACAAGCTTGCAGAGGGCGATCTTGTAGAGGTTAACATTGAAGAGCCTGTCCTGTTGGAAGCCTCTCCTGAGAACATCCCGCTCAATATCGTATATGAGGACGAGGATCTGCTTGTAGTGGATAAGCCTAAGGGAATGGTTGTTCATCCCGCGGCCGGGAATCCAACCGGAACACTGGTCAACGGTGTACTCTATCATTGCCGGGGAAGGCTTTCTTCCATAAATGGTGTGATTCGCCCGGGCATAGTGCACCGCATAGACAAGGATACCAGCGGTCTTCTCGTCATTGCCAAGAATGACAAGGCCCATCAATCCCTGGCTGAACAGTTTGCCGCCCATACCATTACCAGGGCTTACAGAGCCATCGTGCACAACAATTTTACAGAAGATAAAGGATTGGTGGATGCGCCCATAGGAAGAGACCCCAAAAACAGGTTGCGCATGGCGGTGGTACAAAGAAACGGCAAAGAGGCCAGGACCCATTACAGGGTTTTGGAGCGTTTCGGTAAGTTTACCTATATTGAAGCGGTTTTAGAAACGGGCAGGACACATCAGATTCGTGTACACATGGCCCACATCAATCATCCTCTGCTTGGAGATCCTCTGTATGGGCCTAAAAGATCGGCAATAAAGGCGGAAGGCCAGATGTTGCACGCTAAAACGCTGGGTTTTCGCCATCCATCGACAGGGGAATACATGGAGTTCGATAGTCCCCTTCCGGAGGATTTTGATCAGATGCTTGCTAAATTACGCTCCATGAGCACCTCTTAAGCAGCACCGTACTTAAAATACAGGGGCAAGTAAGCTTTAGGGGAAAGAACGGAAGCACTACCTTTTGACTACGATTGGGTTTTAACGTATACGAGGCATTCTTCGCATATATAGCCGTGCTTGAATCGTTGGCTGTTGTGCTTTCCGCACAGAGTACACGACATTTCAGCTGCGCATATGATTTCCGGATAGCAGATCGTTTTTTTCGTTTTTTCTATATTCATCTTCATTCCTCACTTTCCGGCATCGGATGCGCTCCGTCCTCTTCATACGATGCTGCTTGACTGAGGTGATTATATATAGTGATTCAAATAATAATAACGATCTGCTCAAAAGTCAACCTAAAATTTACCAATTGTAATAAATAATGGATGAAATGTAATAAGTGCTGGCGTTTTGTTGCAAATGCATCAATTCGCAGCTCTTTTTATAGTTGTTTTTTCGGGTCTACATAGAGGGTCTTGTGGTTGCTATAAATCACCATGCCGGGCTTTGCACCGGAGGGCTTTTTCACATAGCGCACTTGAGTATAATCCACCGGCACATTGGTAGAATAGCGGGCCTTGCTGTAATATGCGGCAAGAGAAGCAGCCTGTCGGATGGCTTCGTCAGAAGGTGTCTTACCTTCCGCAGACAGGATTACATGAGAGCCGGGTATATCCTTGGTATGAAACCACAAATCCTTTTTGTTGGCGGTTTTCAAGGTCAGATAATCGTTTTCCTTGTTATTTCTTCCCACCAGAATGCGTGAACCGTCCTGAGCAATGAAAGAGTGGGGTTGAAGTTTGGGTCTGGAAGGGCGGTAATGGCTTCTTTTCCTGCGCAGGCAACCTCCTTCTATCAATTCCTGACGAATCTCTTCTATCTCCTCCAGAGTGGTGGCATTTTCCACATATGTGACGACGGATTCGAGATAATCTATAGAATGATTCGTTTCCTCCAGTTGGACCTTCTTTTCCCGCACGGCTGTCTTTGCCTTGCTGTACTTTTTGAAGTACCGCTGGGCGTTTTCCGACGGTGAAAAACGCGGGTCGAGAGGAATGTCCACCTCCGTATTATCATAGTAATTGAGAACTCTGGCAACGGATTTTCCGGAAGAGATATTATGAAGGTTTGCGGTCAGTAGCTCTCCGTAGATGCGATAATGCTCCGCGTTCTCTGCGGCGAAGAGCTCCTCGGACAGGCGCTGCTTTTTCAGATAGAGCTTGTCCAAAGAAGCGGAGAGCACCCGCGCCAGATCCGCTGATTTTTGACGGATTCTATTAGAAGAAGCTTTATGGGAATAGTAATACTCCGCTGCGCTGCTGGGATCGTCAAACATTATTTTATCCAACAGGCTTTCCGCATCGGACAGAGGAAAGACATGAAAATCAGAGGGAGCCCCGTCCTTGTCCACATAAACCACAGGCTTTACGTTTCCCGAAAGAATCTTATTTGCCATTTCCGACATGACTTTCAGCAGATCTGCTGCGGTGAGAACTTCCGCGTCCTTCGGCGCCGATTGTACGGCTGCTTTGCATATCTTTTCGGCAATCACCGGGCTCACCCCCTGTATGCCGTTAACGAGGGTCTTCTGGAGAGACGAATAGCTTTCTTCAATAATTTGTCCCAATGTTTCTTCTGTTAATGTATAAAAACAAACCTTGTTGTGGTCCGGAGGGTATACATAAGTAAGGCCGGGCAGCAGCTGGCGATAACGGCTCAGTTCCGGCGTAATCCGCTTGATGCAATCGATGATCCTGCCGTTGGATTCCTCTATAGCGATGATGTTGCTGTGCTTGCCCATGATTTCTACGATGAGCCTTTTGTTTACGGAGAAGCCGAGCTCATCCACATGGATTACATCCAGTTCTATGATCCGTTCGGACTGGACCTGACGGATTTCCGTTATCCTGCCCCCTTGGAAGTGTTTGCGCAGCAGCATGCAGAATGCGGTTGGGTTTTGCGGATTCGCCAGATCTTTACCCTCTTTCAAAAGATGCATGCGGGCATGTCCGCTGTTTGCGGAAATATAGAGCCGGTGTCGTTCTCTGCCGGCATGGATGATAAAGATGAGTTCTTCCGCATCGGGATGATATATTTTATCGATCCTGCCGCCTGCAAGGATTCCGTTGAGATATCTTGCAATTGCGCCTGCTACCAGACCGTCGTAAGCCATTGTATTTTCGCCTCACTTTTCACATAAAGAAAACAGATAGATTATTTTACGTGCAAAATGTATAATACCATATGATAACATATGATAACATAACTGGTATAGACACCAAAGGCAAATCCACGAAAATAAGGACAAGCCTCAGATAAAACAAGGAGAAAAAAAGATGATCAAGAGTATGACCGGGTTCGGCAGAAGCGAATATTGCGACGGAAAGAGGAACATAATCGTCGAGGTGCGGGCTGTAAACCACAGGTACAGTGATATTAACGTAAAGATGCCGAGACGGTATTCCTTCGCCGAAGAGAGACTTAAGTCCATCGTTAGAGAAGTAGCCAGAAGAGGCAAGATAGATTTATCTATAATGGTGGAAAATCTGACGGAAGACGATACCACCGTAAAGCTTAACACTGTATTGGCTAAGCAGTACTACGATAACCTGAAGGAGTTGCAGCAGAACTTCTCTTTGACGGGAGATATCACTCTTTCGCTTCTTGCGGCCCTTCCCGATGTTCTGAAAGCCGTTCCGGACGTTGAGGATGACGAAGAGATCTTCAAAAGCCTCTCTGTTCCGGTCAGGGAAGCGGTGGAAAAGCTGGATGAAATGAGGACGCAGGAAGGGGAAAAACTGGCGGAAGATATATTAATGCGGGCTGATATGATCAGCGCTATGGCCGAAAAAATCAGCGAACGGGCACCACAGGTGGTACAGTTTTACAAGGATAAGTTGCAGGAAAGGATTGCTGATTTGCTTGGTTCTGCAGCAGAGGTTCCTGAAGATCGTATTGCGTTGGAAGCGGCTCTTTTCGCGGACAAATCAAACATTACGGAAGAATTGGTACGTCTGAACAGCCATATCTGCCAGCTGAAACAGATAATCAGCCAGAGCAACCAGCCGGACGGCAGGAGGCTGGACTTCCTTGTTCAGGAGATGAATCGGGAAGCCAACACCATCGGCTCCAAGGCCAACGATATCGTAATTACGAACTACGTAGTGGAAATAAAGAGTGAGATTGAAAAGATCCGCGAACAGGTTCAGAACATAGAGTAATACCCTATTGAAAATCGGCCACGAACGTAGTATACTATTTACTCAGCACTGGCCACGGAGACAAATTCCTTGGCCGGAAATGAGCTATGGGAGAACGAAAGAGTCTGTCCTGGAGGCCGGGACAGCAGAGATAAGAAAGGAAAACATATGTACAAAGGTTTGCTCTTCGTGGTTTCCGGGCCTTCCGGTGCGGGAAAAGGCACCATATGCAAGAGTTTGGCTGAGAAATATGATATTTATCTTTCCGTGTCCATGACCACCAGAGCGCCGCGACCCGGGGAAAAGGAAGGCGTTAGTTATTACTTCACCACGGAGGAGGCATTCAAAAAAGAAATAGAGCGGGGCGGCTTTTTAGAATATGCTAACGTTTACGGACACTACTACGGGACCCCGAAGAGAAAGGTGGAAGAGCAATTGGCCATGGGCAGGGATGTGGTTTTGGAAATAGACATACAGGGAGCTATGCAGGTAAAGAAAAACTATCCCGACGGCATATTCATCTTCATTCTTCCTCCTTCCATGGCGGAGCTAAGAAAACGGATAACCGGAAGAGGCTCCGAAACGGAGGAAGCCATCAATTTGCGGATGCGAGAGGCTCTGAAAGAAGTGACTTACATTAGTAAATACGACTATTGCGTCGTTAACGGCGTACTGGAAGAGGCCGTCAATCGCGTGGGAGCCATCATAACGGCAGAGCATTCCAGGGTGACCGAAGACATATACGAATTGATTGCAAAATATAAAGAAGAAGTATAGAAGTATAAAGGGGTAAAGGAGGAGAGCGCATGCTGGAACCATCGGTTCAACTAATGAAAGAAAAAGCAGACAGCAGATACACGCTGGCAATGTTAGCCGCAAAGAGGGCCAGAGATATCATCGACGGGAAGCCGGTGCTAATCGATATCGATATTGACAAGCCCGTTAGTATAGCCGTACATGAAATAGCAGAGAATCTGATCACTTATAAAAGAGAAAGATAATAATTGCCTATTCGACCAACCTCTCACGGTTGGTTTTTCTTTTCATAAATTTGCAATTTTTGAAAATTATAGGGCATCCTTTTATTTAAAGTTTGAAAAGACTTGATATCCTAAACTTTTAGAAACAATCAAACGAGGAGGTCGCCCGTGGGGAAATTGAACAATCAATCCAATCATTTTGTGATAATAACCCGCAACGGCACGGTAAAATTAAGCACAGACGAAATTTTATACTTTGAAAGCGAAGGCAGAAAAGTCCACGTACATACAAAAGAGCGAGTGATCAGCTTTAACGGAAGTATGGAACAGGTTAAGAAAAAGTTGGATAAACGGTTTTGCAGTTGCCACGGAAGCTATGCCGTGAATTTGACCAAAGTGGTGCGGCTCACAGGTTATACAGTGGAACTGGAAGGAGGCGCCATATTGCCGGTAAGCCAGAGAAAACATGCGGAGACCAGATATCGTTATCAGACCTACTTAAGAGAAAATTTTCCTTGCAATTTAGAGGACGATATAGTATAGTATTTCAGGGTCTGCGAACAGTGCGGATTCAAAAAAACACACACCCGGGAGTTGCCAAGCCGGTGCCTGAAAAGGCTGTTTGGGAAATTAACCGGGTGGAGGAATAAAACCGGGAGGTATTAAAAACAATGTCAATCATTTCAATGAAACAACTCTTAGAGGCCGGCGTGCATTTCGGCCATCAGACCAGAAGATGGAATCCTAAGATGGCTCCGTACATCTTCACGGAGAGAAACAGCATCTATATCATCGACCTGCAGAAAACCGTGAAGAAGATCGAGGAAGCTTACGCATTTATCAAAGAAGTGGTAGAAAGCGGAAAACCGATCTTGTTCGTAGGTACAAAAAAGCAGGCACAGGCAGCCATTGCTGACGAAGCCAAAAGATGCGGAATGTACTATGTAAACGAGAGATGGTTGGGCGGAATGCTGACCAACTATAAGACTATTTCCAGCCGTATTGACAGACTCAATGAGATAAGAGCCATGGAAACTGACGGCACTTTTGATGCGCTGACAAAGAAGGAAGTCCAGAAACTGAGAAACGAAGCTACCAAATTAGAGAAGTATCTCGGCGGTATTAAGGATATGAATGGTATGCCGGGTGCTGTTTTTGTAGTAGATCCCAAGAAAGAAAAGATCGCTGTACGGGAAGCCCGGATATTAGGAATACCCATTGTGGGCATCGTAGATACTAACTGTGATCCCGACGATGTGGACTTTATTATCCCTGCCAATGACGATGCTATCCGGGCGGTCAAGCTGATTGCCGGCAAGATAGCGGATGCAGTCATTGAAGCTAAGCAGGGAGAATCCTTTGATACCGGCGCCGAAGAAGAAGCGGTGGAAGAAGACGCAGCAGAAGATGTGGACGATGCCGGTGATGCAGAGGACACAGAGGACGATGCTGAGGATATGGATGAATAGTAGTAGTTTCTGGAAAGGAGATAGAAAATATGGCTGTTAGCGCTAGCATGGTAAAAGAACTGCGCGAGAGAACCGGCGCAGGCATGATGGATTGTAAGAACGCTCTGGTAGAAGCGGATGGAAATATGGAGAGGGCCGTCGAATTGCTCCGTGAAAAAGGGCTGGCAAAGGCAGCCAAAAAAGCGGGAAGAATCGCTGCCGAGGGAATAGTAGACTTGGCCTTTGCAGAGGATGGCAGCGCGGCGGCAGCCATCGAGGTCAACTCAGAGACGGATTTTGTTGCTAAGAACGAAGAATTCGTCGATTTTGTCAGAACCCTTTCCAACATGGTTCTGAAAAACGACGTAAAGGAAATAGACGACTTCATGGCTTTGAAATATAAGGATGAAGAAACCGTTACAGACGCTCTCAACAACAAGATTTCAAAGATCGGCGAAAACATGAGCGTACGCAGGTTTGTGAAATTGAATTCCCCGGGAACCGTCTATGTGGGCTACATTCATGGAGCCGGAAAGATCGGCGTCATCGTAGGTCTTGAGACGGAGGCTTCGGTGGATGAAGTTGCTGTGCTGGGCAAGGATGTAGCCATGCAGGTGGCATCCATGAATCCCAGATTCATTTCAGAAAAGGATGTAGATCCAGATTTCATCGAGAGCGAGAAGAAGATTCTGATGCAGCAAGCTCTCAACGAGGGCAAACCCCAGGACATCGTAGAGAAAATGGTCATGGGAAGACTCAAAAAAGAATTGAAAGAAACCTGCCTGTTGGAGCAGAAATTCGTCAAGAACATGGATATCACCGTAGGACGATATGTGGAGGAATCGGCCAAAGCCTTAGGCAAGTCCATCAAAGTGGTTGAAATGGTTCGCTACGAAGTAGGCGAAGGCATAGAGAAAAAAGAAGAAAATTTCGCTGAAGAAGTTGCAAAACAGATGAACAATTAAAAAAACCTATGCTATAATAAAAAGGACACTTTGCACAGTGTCCTTTTATTAAAGGTGGGCGTCAGTTTTATGAGCGCCTGCGGGTTGAGGAGGGACCATGAAGCCGAAATACAAAAGAGTCGTGCTTAAACTCAGCGGAGAAGCCTTGGCTGGTGAAAACAGTTTCGGATTGAGTGAAGAAATGTTGAACACGGTTGCCCACCAGATCCGCAAAGCGGTTGAAATGGGTGTCCAGGTTGCTGTTGTTGTCGGCGGCGGCAACTTCTGGAGAGGAAGAGCCAGCAAGAGCATGGATCGCGCTACAGCCGACTACATGGGAATGCTGGCAACCTGCATCAATGCACTGGCACTGCAGGATTCTCTCGAGTCCAATGGTGTTCCTACAAGGGTGCAGACGGCCATTGAAATGAAGGAAATCGCCGAACCCTATATCCGGAGAAGGGCCATAAGCCACCTTTCCAAAAATATCGTAGTCATCTTTGCGGCGGGGACGGGAAATCCTTTCTTTTCCACCGACACAGCAGCTGCTTTGCGAGCTGCAGAGATCGAAGCCGATGTCATTCTTCTGGCGAAAAAAGTGGATGCGGTTTACGACGACGATCCGCAGGTAAACGCCGATGCAAAACCTTTTGACAAGCTGACGCACATGGATCTTCTGAACAAAAGTCTCGGAGTCATGGATTCCACAGCAGCGTCACTATGCATGGATAACCACATCCCCATTCACGTATTCAGCCTGAATGAACAGGATAATGTCATAAAGGCAATTTGCGGCGAAAAAATCGGCACAATCGTAGAATAGAGAGTGAGAGGAGGAATCGACATGACTGACGACTTAATGAAAATGCTCGACGAAAAGATGGGAAAGACCAAAATCATATTAAAAGAGGACCTTAATGCCGTAAGAGCGGGGCGTGCAAATCCCGCTCTATTGGATAAGATAAGGGTGGAGTATTACGGTACGCCGACTCCTTTAAAAAATATAGCGAATATTTCAGCGCCGGATCCGCGCACTTTGCAGATCGTTCCCTTTGATCCCAGTTCTCTTTCTGACATAGAGAAAGCCATCAATATGTCTAATCTGGGCATCAACCCGTCCAATGACGGTAAGTGTATCCGGCTGTCCATACCTCAAGTTACGGAGGAAAGAAGAAAAGAACTTTGCAAACTGGTTCGCAAGATGGGAGAAGAAGCGAAAATTGCCGTGAGAAACCTGCGTAGGGATGCCAACGATGCGCTTAAAAAAGCGGAAAAAGCAGGGGAATTGACGGAAGATGAGCTGAAGAAAGAACTGGATCAAGTTCAAAAGAAGACAGATGAATGCATCAAGGACATTGATGAAATCATTGAAAACAAAGAAAAGGAGATCATGGAGGTCTGATGCTTGATCTTCTTGGATTGGACGCAGAAAAAGCCATAAAGCGTCTCACGGAAAAGGGGGTTTCCTATGAGACGGAGATTACAGAACCTCCCGGTAAACCCCTGGAAAACGGGTACTTAAAGGTAATCAAACAGGAGCTTGTTGAAGGCACATATCGTCTAGCCTTATGTAAAGTGCCGGATGATTTCAGATAGGAGTTTAGAGAGGGGCGGAGCAGCAAGAACCGTCTCTTTCTGTCAAAGGAGATTGTACAGTTGGACCACTCAAAGATTCCCTGTCATGTTGCCATAGTCATGGACGGCAACGGACGCTGGGCAAAAAAAAGAAATCTACCCCGACTTGCAGGACATAATGCAGGCATGAAGGCTTTAAAGGAGATTGTAAAGCGGTCATCCACTCTGGGGATAAAGCATTTGACCGTCTATGCTTTCTCAACGGAGAATTGGAAAAGGCCCAGCGATGAGGTGGCGGGAATATTCAAGATTCTCGTGCACTATGTGGATAGAGAGCTTGCGGAACTGCATGAGAACAATGTGAAGGTCAGCGTACTCGGGAACTATAGGAAGCTGCCGGAAGATGCGATGGCCAAACTGGAAGAAGCCTTAGAAAGGACAAAGAACAATACGGGGCTTCAGTTTCATATAGCTTTGAATTACGGAAGCAGGGACGAGATTCTTCAGGCAGCCGTTGCCATTGCAAAAGATGCCGTGGCGGGAAAGCTGGAACCGGAAGAATTGACGGAAGAAATCATATCTCAATACCTGTTCACAAAGGATATCCCGGATCCGGATCTCGTTATTCGAACAAGCGGAGAAAAGCGTCTTTCCAATTTCCTGCTTTGGCAAAGCGCATATAGTGAGTTCGTATTCTGCGATGCCTATTGGCCCGATTTTACGCCGGAGCTTTATGAGGAAGCCATTGCGGAATATGCGGGCAGGGTACGCCGCTTTGGAGGGGTCAAATGAAGACCAGAATATTATCCGGCATAATACTATTGCCGTTCCTGACAGTCATATATTTTCGAGGACCCTTGCTCTGGGTTGCGGGCTTTTTTATTGCAATCGCCGGATTGCACGAGTTTTACAGGGGCTTTAGAAAAATTGACATTCATCCCAGTCGATTAATAGGCTGTATCTCCGCGGCAGCTCTGTACGCCTTGGTCATATTCGGCGAAGGGCTGCACGTGTACTTGCTTTGGTTCTTTGCCGTAATCCTATTAAGCCTTCTCTATCTTTTCAAAATAGAAGAAAGGCAATTGGCCGACGGTATGGCTACCGTTATGGGTGTTTTCTATGTAGTGTTTTTCTCCCTCCATGTGGTGCTAATCGACCGGACCGGAATGGGACATATGCTCTGGCTGGTGATACTGACAGCCTTTGGAACGGACATAATGGCATATTTTACAGGTTTCTTTCTGGGTAAGCACAAGCTCTGCCCTAATATAAGTCCGAAAAAAACCGTAGAAGGCGCTATAGGAGGCATTGTAGGCAGTGTGATTTTGTGCACGCTTTTCGGGTATCTTATATCCGAAGGGCCGTTGATACATTTTATCCTCATAGGGCTTTTCGGCAGCATGGCTGCCCAGGCGGGTGACCTTACGGCATCCATTTTTAAACGAAAAATGGGCATCAAAGATTACGGCAATCTGATACCCGGGCACGGAGGAATATTGGATCGCTTCGACAGCGTACTGTTTACCGCGCCTTTTGTATATTATTATATAATGTTGGTAATGTTCTGATGAAAAAGATTGCAATATTGGGCTCGACGGGGTCTATCGGGACCCAGGCCCTCGATATCGTAAAAAGAAACCGGGATAGATTTCGGATATCCGCTCTGACCTGCGGCAGGCGAACGGAACTGCTGGCGCAGCAGATCCAGGAGTTTCAACCGGAGATTGTCTGTGTGGAGCGGGAAGAGGATGCGCTAGAACTTAAAGGGGAGTTCCCGAAGACAGATGTCTTTTGGGGAAAGGAAGGTCTGAAGCAGACAGCCGCCCTTGCCGACTGTGATATGGTACTGAATGGGTTGGTGGGCATGCACGGTTTGGAGCCGACCCTTTCGGCCATCCGGGCAGGCAGGGATATCGCCCTGGCCAACAAGGAGACCCTTGCCGCCGGCGGCGAAATCGTCATGAAAGCGGCATCGGAAAATGCAATTCGGATCATACCGGTAGACAGCGAGCACAGCGCTATTTTCCAGGCTCTTCAAGGCAACCAGGGCCAAGAAATTCGCCGCATAATCCTTACGGCATCGGGTGGCCCCTTCAGAGGGTATACCCTTTCACAGCTTAGCCGGGTTACTTTGGAGCAGGCTTTGAAACATCCCAACTGGAACATGGGAAACAAGATTACCATTGATTCGGCTACCATGATGAACAAAGGCCTGGAGGTCATCGAAGCCAGATGGCTGTTCGATGCAGATCCGGAAATCATCCAGGTAGTTGTCCACCGGGAGAGCATCATACACTCCATGGTGGAGTTTGTGGATCATTCCATAATAGCGCAGCTGGGCATGCCGGATATGAGGGTACCCTTAAGCTATGCATTTTCCTATCCCGAAAGGTTGGAAAACGACTGCCAGGAAGTGGACTTCCTCCGGATTGGCCAACTTCACTTCGAACCGGTGAACAGGCAGGTGTTCCGGTGCCTGGGATTGGCCTATGAAGCGCTTAAACAGGGAGGAAGCTATCCCGTAGTGCTGAATGCGGCCAACGAAGTAATGGTGCAGAAGTTTTTGGAGAAGAAAATAGCTTTCATCGATATTCAGAATACCCTGGAGAAAGTGTTGGAAGAGCATGTGCCCCTTTACGACCTTTCTTTGGAAGACATTCTGGGAATCGATGAGGAGATAAGAGAGAGGTTATCCACATGGGAGTAACGGTAATATACGCCATCATAATATTCTGTCTGTTGATATTTGTCCATGAATTGGGACACTTCATAGCAGCCAAATCCGTAGGAATCCGCGTCAACGAGTTTTCCCTGGGTATGGGGCCTGTTTTGCTTCGCTTCGGTAGAGGCGAGACTCAATATTCTCTGCGGGCTCTTCCCGTTGGCGGATTTGTAAGCATGGAAGGGGAGGACGAGGAATCGGATGATCCGAGAGCCTTCAACCGGAAGTCGCCTTTGCAACGGGGTCTTGTTCTCGTATCCGGTTCTTTCATGAACCTTCTTACCACCGTGATCTTCATTACCATTCTCGCTCTGGCCATCGGAATGACCAGCAATGTGATCGATCAGGTTTCGGAAGGGTATCCGGCGCAGGCAGCGGGACTTAAAGCAGGTGACCGGATCATACAGATAAATGAAACGGAAGTGGGCAGCTGGAGCGATGTTACCGGAACGATAGCTGCAAGTAAAGGGGAAACCATAACCATTTTAGTTGAGAGAGACGGGGAGAAAATCACTCTGGAGAGCGGCGTCGTTACTAATGAAGATGGGCGAAGGGTTATCGGAATTACTTCCAGGCTAGAACACTCCTTGCCTAAATCCCTTAAGGCAGGAGTGGTCAGCACGTGGAATTTGACTGTAGAGATGTTCCGATTTCTTAAGGTGCTGTTTACAGGCGGCGGATCCATGGATGATCTGGTGGGGCCGGTGGGTATCGTAAGCATAATCAACGAACAGGCCAAGATGGGAATTTTCTATATCGTAAATCTGACTGCTCTCATCAGCCTGAACCTGGCCATCGTCAACATGCTTCCATTTCCTGCACTGGATGGAGGAAGGCTGTTGTTTCTTATAATCCGTCAGGTAACAGGAAAGAAGATCACCGATGCCATGGAGTCGAAAATACATTTTGCCGGACTCATGCTGCTGTTTGCTCTGATGATCTATCTCGTGGTCCAGGATGTAGACCGCTTTATATTAAAATAATAGAAAACGAGGAACACTATGACAAGGCAGGTAAGAGTGGGAGATGTGCTCATCGGCAGCGGCGCTCCCGTATCCATACAATCCATGACCAATACGGACACCAGGGATGTGAAGGCTACGGTGGAACAGATCGCGCGGCTTGCAGACGCAGGCTGCGAAATTGTGCGGTGCGCCGTTCCCGACATGGAAGCTACGGAGGCTCTCAAAAAGATAAAAACGGCCACAAGACTGCCCCTGGTTGCAGACATTCATTTTGACTACCGCCTGGCTTTGGCTGCTATGGAAAACGGTGCGGATAAGATCCGGTTGAACCCGGGTAACATTGGCGGTCCAGAAAAGGTACAGGCTGTATTGAAGTCGGCAAAGGAGCGGGGGATTCCCATCCGGGTAGGCGTCAATGCGGGCTCCCTGGAAAAGGGTATACGGGTGAAACATGGGGGCGTTACTGCGGAGGCCCTTGCGGAAAGCGCCGTTTCCATGGTGCGTCTTATTGAGGCCATGGATTTTAACGACATAGTCGTATCCCTGAAAGCCTCAGATGTGAAATTAAATTACGACGCCCACTGCATTATCGCCAAAGAACTGGATTATCCTTTGCATATAGGAATTACGGAATCCGGGACGATAAGATCGGGAAAAATCAAATCCGCCGTAGGGATAGGTGCGCTGCTGTTGGCTGGAATCGGCGATACCATGCGAGTTTCTCTCACGGGAGATCCCGTAGAGGAAGTCCGCTTCGCAAAAGAACTTCTGCATGCCGTGGGTCTGCGAAAAAGCGGCATTGAATTAATCTCATGTCCCACCTGCGGGAGAACCCGGGTAGATCTGGTCAAGCTGGTGGAACAAGTGGAAGAAAGACTTGCTCCCTATCAGGAAAGATGGGCGAAGGAAGACCGGAAACCTATCAAGATAGCCGTTATGGGCTGCGAAGTGAACGGCCCGGGGGAAGCTTCGGATGCAGATATGGGGATAGCCTTCGGCGGCGGAAGAAGCGCCTTGTTTAGAAAAGGCGAACTTATCGGAACTTACCCGGCTGAAGCAAGTCTAAATCTGCTTTTCGATATGATCGACAAGGAATTTGAAGAATCCGCCGATTGATAGCTTTTTCATAGCACATTGTGTGATTTTTTATGAAGGGAGATAGAGCGCAATGGAAATACTGGGATACACGGTAAGCAGTGCATTGATTTGGATTGTTATTGCAGTGATATTCGCAATAATTGAAGCTTTAACTATGGGGCTTACCACCATTTGGTTTACTATCGGCGGTGTGGCTGCCAGCTTTGCTTCGATTGCAGGCGCCTCCGTTCTCGTGCAGGTCATCGTATTCCTTTGCGTATCTATTGTGCTTCTTTATTTTACCCGACCGTTGGCAGAAAAGAAGCTTAAGGTAGGCACCGAAAAAACCAACGTGGAGAGCCTGCCAGGGAAAACCGCCCTTGTCGTCAAAGCAATCACCCCGCTCCACACAGGACAGGTGAAAGTTCAAGGGCAGATATGGACGGCTGTTTCCGATTCTATAGACAGCACTCTGGAACAAGGTTCCATGGTACGTATTATAAGAGTCGAAGGGGTTAAACTGGTAGTGGAACCTTTCGAATGATAAGTGAAGCGGAGGTAAAATTATGGACTCTATTTTTACAGTATTGCCGGTTTTGCTCTTGATCGTTATTGCTATTATTCTCATCGTATCTAATATTAAGATCGTGCCTCAGGCCCATGCTTATGTTATTGAGCGTCTGGGAGCCTACAATGGGACATGGCAGGTGGGACTTCATTTTAAAATTCCTCTTATCGACAAGATCGCCAAAAAGGTATCTTTGAAAGAGCACGTCATAGATTTTCCTCCCCAGCCTGTTATCACCAAAGATAACGTTACGATGGAGATCGACACGGTTATTTATTTTCAGATTACGGATCCGAAGCTTTATACCTACGGCGTAGCTAATCCCATGGCGGCAATCGAAAACCTTACGGCCACCACTTTGCGAAACATCATCGGCGATCTTGAACTGGACCAGACCCTTACAAGCAGGGAGCATATCAATTCACAAATCCGGATGATTCTCGACGAGGCAACAGACCCATGGGGGATAAAGATCAATCGCGTGGAAGTAAAAAACATCATTCCTCCTAAAGATATCCAGAGCGCCATGGAAAAGCAGATGCGAGCGGAACGGGAACGCAGAGAAGCCATACTGAAGGCCGAGGGGGAAAAGAAATCCGCCATCCTCATTGCGGAAGGAAAGAAACAAGCTGCCATTCTTGAGGCAGAGGCAGCAAAGGAGGCCGCCATTCTTGATGCGGAGGCGGCAAAAGAAGCTGCAATTCGTAAAGCGGAAGGTGAAGCCACAGCCATACGAATGGTGCAGCAAGCCAATGCGGACAGCATCAGGATGCTTGTAGAGGCAGGGCCCACAAAGGAAATCGTCGCACTCAAGAGTTTAGAATCCTTTATTAAAGCCGCAGACGGTCAAGCGACAAAAATCATTGTACCCTCCGAAATTGCAGGCTTGGCCGGACTGGCCACTTCTCTCAAAGAGTTTTTAAAAGAGGATACAGAAAATAAACTGGAACAGAGGAAGGACAGACTTGAAAGCACTACTTGAAAGCAGCATCAGTTGGAACAGCATTAAAAAGAAACCTAAGGAAAACTATCGTTTTTATGTGAGACAGGCCACCATCGATAAAGAGACAAACATTTTGACTTTGGAGGTCGGTCTCAATTTTATGCCTGCCAAAGGCGACGAAAATACGATGCAGCTTTTGCTGTGCAGCGCGTTTCTCCAGATATCCGGCGCGGAGGTCCGATTCGTATATATGGATACTCTGCCTCCGGAAGCAGAGGTATTGCGCCTATTAGAGCAGGGGCAAAACGGGAAGAGCGATAACGGCGGAGGCGGTTTCCGGATGGGAAACGGCGGTAGGAAGAGAAAAGAGAGCCCTATCGTCGGCAATCAGATCATGGGAAAGAAAATAGAAGAGCCATCAGTACCCATTTCGGAAATTGTTCCCGGCAGCGATACTGTTGTCGTGGAAGGTCAGATTTTTCAAAAGGAAGCCAGAAGCACAAAAAATGAAAAGCAGTTGGTCTCGTATCTGATCACTGACTTTTCCGACTCGGCCTGTGTAAAATTCTTTGTTAGCGAAAAGAAGAGGAAGAAGATAGATGAATTCCTTTCAACAGGAGATTACATAAAGGTTCGGGGTCCCCTGGAATTTGACAGCTTTGAGGGAGATAATGTGATACGGGCCAGGGATATAGAAAAGATAAACGTGTCCTGGGTCACAGACAATGCGGAACAGAAACGGGTAGAACTTCATGCTCATACCAAGATGAGCGCCATGGACGGGCTTTGCGATGTGCAGGATTTGATCGAAACGGCTGCGGCTTGGGGACATAAAGCGGTGGCCATTACGGACCACGGTGTGGTGCAGTCTTTCCCCGATGCGGCAAAATTTGTTCGAAAGAAAAAGCTGGACATAAAGATCATTTACGGACTTGAAGGATATTTGGTCGACGACGAATCAGTGCCGGAAGGAGACAGCTTCGATTACAAGGCGGCGCCAAGCTATCATATTATTTTACTTGCAAAGGATCGGCAGGGAATAATGAACCTCTACAAGCTGGTATCCTTGTCGCATCTGGAATATTTCTATAGAAGGCCCAGAATTCCCAAGTCCCTTCTCAAGGCTCACAGAGAAGGCCTTATCATCGGCTCTGCCTGCGAAGCGGGGGAAGTGTTTCAGGGTGTATTGAACAATTTACCCGAGTCCCGGATGGAGGGAATCCTTTCCCTTTACGATTATCTTGAGATTCAGCCCCTTTCCAACAATCGCTTCTTGATCAATGAAGGCAGGGTGGCGGATGAGGAGGAACTCAAAGAGCTGAATCGAAGGATTGTCCGGCTTGGAGAAAGCCGCAACATATCCGTCGTGGCTACCTGCGACGTCCATTACATAAAGGAAGCGGAAGCTCTCAACAGAAAAATTCTCATGGCTGGTCAGGGCTATAAGGATGCGGAAAGCGGGGAAGGGCTGTATTTACGCACCACAGACCAGATGTTGGACGAGTTTTCATATCTTGGCGAGGAAGTTGCTCGCAAGGTGGTCATTGAAAATCCCAACCGGATAGCCGATGCCGTGGAAATTGTATCTCCTGTGCCGAAGGGAAGCTTCCGTCCCGTGATTCCCAATTCAGAAGAAATGCTTCGCGAAACCTGCATGAGCCGGGCTAAAAGCATTTACGGCGACCCGCTGCCGGAGATCGTGGCCAACCGGTTGGAAAGAGAGCTCAATTCCATTATTAGCAACGGCTATGCAGTGCTCTATGTTTCTGCCCATCTCCTTGTAAAGCAATCGCTTTCCGACGGTTATCTTGTTGGATCAAGAGGCTCTGTGGGGTCATCCTTTGCAGCCACCATGGCTGGTATCACCGAAGTGAACCCGCTGCCCGCTCATTACATATGTCCGAATCCGGAATGCAGGCATTCCGAATTTATAACGGACAATACATATGATTGCGGCGCCGACCTTCCCGATAAGTGTTGCCCAAAATGCGGCCAGCCCTATCGGAAAGACGGCTTCAACATTCCTTTTGAGACGTTCCTCGGCTTTGAAGGAGACAAAGAGCCGGATATCGATCTGAATTTTGCAGGAGAATACCAAGCGGCTGCTCATAAGTACGCTGAGGAGATCTTCGGGAAGGAAAACGTATTCCGGGCAGGGACAATCAGTACCGTAGCGGCAAAAACAGCTTACGGCTTTGTGCGGAAATACTTCGAGGAAAAAGGGAAGAACGTTAGCAAGTGGGAGACGGAGAGGCTGACCATGCAGTGTACCGGGGTCAGGAGGACTACGGGACAGCATCCGGGAGGAATCATTATATTGCCCCAGGGTCGTGAGATCTATGAGTTCTGTCCCATACAGCGTCCAGCCAACGATATGAATACCGACATCATTACCACCCATTTCGATTATCATTCCATAGACGAAAACCTTTTGAAGCTGGATATTCTTGGGCACGATGTGCCTTCCATGATCCGCATGCTGGAGGATATGACCGGAGTGGATCCGCTGGAGGTTCCGTTGAGAGACGAAAAAGTGGACGCCATATTTAAAGGAACCAGAAGTCTGGATATAAAGGTGGAAAACTATCCGCTGACCCACGGCACCTACGGAATTCCGGAATTCGGAACCCAATTTGTCCGACAAATGCTGGATGATATTAAGCCGACCCTGTTCTCCGATCTGATACGCATATCCGGCCTGTCCCACGGAACGGACGTGTGGATCAACAATGCCCAGAGTGTGATCCAAAGCGGAGAAGCGGGCATCCAGGAGGTAATATGCACCCGGGACGATATCATGAACTATCTTATCGCTAAGGGACTGCCTCCGAAAACTTCTTTCAAAATAATGGAGAACGTGCGGAAGGGAAGAGGCATCACCGACGAAGAGGCGAAAAACATGCAGGAATACAATGTGCCCAAGTGGTACATCGAGTCCTGTAGAAGGATCAAATACATGTTCCCCAAAGCCCACGCGGTAGCTTATGTGATGATGTCTTACAGGATCGCGTATTATAAAGTTTATTACCCCTTAGGCTTCTACGCTACGTTCTTCACCATGAAAATTGCCGACTTCAATGCAGAGGTCATCCTGAGCGGACCAGAGACCGTATGGAAGAAGATAAAAGAAATCGAAGGCAAAGGGAAAAACGCTACTCAGAAGGAAACGGACGAGCTTACTGTGCTGGAAGTAGCCTATGAAATGTATGCCAGAGGGTTTGAATTCTGCGGAGTGGATCTTGCCGAATCAGCTGCTTTAAAATTCACCATAAAAGACGGGAAGATACTGCTGCCCTTCCGTGCCGTTGCAGGAGTGGGAGATACTGCGGCAACCAATCTTGCCGAAGCCAGGGATCAAGGACCATTCGTGTCGGTGGACGATATGCGGGAGCGGGCGAAACTGAACAAAACTGCCATCGAGGCACTTGAGAAAATGGGCGCCTTAAGGGGCCTGCCTGAATCTAACCAACTAACCCTGTTCTAATAAAACCATCATCCGTTATTGTTAATATGTTACTTGTATTTGGTGCCTGACACTTTTACAAGTTTGTCAGGCACTTTTTACAGGCAGGAGCGTAGGGAGGCGCGTAACTGTTAATGGATTCCTGCAGTCAAGATGTTAAATTCTTCGAGGAAGAAGTGCAAAGGCATTATGAGTACATACTTAAGTTTTTGAAGACAGCAACGAGGGATTGCCAACTGGCATGGGATATTGCCCAGGAAACTATGACAACGGCCTGGAGAAAGATCCACGTTATAAAACAATATTCCAATGTTAAAAAAGCGTTGTTAACAATGGCAAAAAACAAGTTATATGATTATTACAGTAAGGGAAAGTCTCACAATGCGTTGGTAAATAGATTGGAAGAAGTTAAGAAAGTGCAGGCGGAAGAGGATGGATTGCTGAATTTATTGAGTAAAGAAGAACGCAGGATTCTGCTTGCGGCGATAGGGGAACTTCCAACGGAGAGTATGCAGGTCATATTACTTCACTATTTTTATGAACAGCCTTTACGGGACGTGGCAAAGTTGACGAGGTCAAATTATAACACGGTGGTATCTCGACATCGCAGGGCTTTGAAAGCGTTGAAAGAGAAGCTCAACAAAAGAAAATAGAATATATTGAGAGTATGAAAACTCAATTGGCATAAACCTCCCTTAAATACATATATTTCATAAAGGGAGGTGTATGAATGGATATATTGGTCAACGGTTACATGTATCCCTTTGTCGATGCGGCAGTACTCGAGGCCACACTGCCTCATCTTTCAATGCTGTCGCTATTTACATATGGTATTACGGCAGAAGGGGATTTGATCCAGCTTGATGATGAATCGCTGATTGAAGCCGCAAGGGGCAACGGTGTGGTGCCGCTTATGGTGCTTGCTGCTATGAACGAAGCGGGAACTTTCGACAGCCAGCTGGCAAGCACCGTATTAAACAATCCGGAAGCGAGGAACCGGTTGGTGGAAAATATCCTCAATAATATCCGGACCAAAGGGCTGGGGGGCGTCGACTTCGATTTTGAATTCCTGTTTGCCGAAGACCGGGAAGCATACGTATCCTTCGTAGAGCAGACAAGACAACGCCTGAATCCGGAGGGGTATATGGTGGCCGTGGCCATAGCTCCTAAGACCTATGCAGAGCAACCTGGGCTTCTCTATGAAGGGCACGATTACGCTCTGTTGGGTGAGGCGGCCAATCTCTCTCTTCTCATGACCTATGAATGGGGATATATGTTCGGACCGCCCATGGCCGTTGCTCCGGTAAATCTGGTGAGAAGGGTGTTGGATTTCGGGGTGACGCAGATTCCGCCTTCGAAAATCCTTATGGGAATCCCTAATTATGGTTACGATTGGACCTTGCCCTTTGTTGAAGGCCAGTCCATGGCAGAAAAAATCTCCAACACGGAAGCTGTAGAGAGAGCGGCCCGGGTTGGAGTTCAGATACAATTTGATGAAGTGGCGCAAACGCCCTTTTATCGATATTTTGACGAGTTGGGCAGGGAGCACGAGGTATGGTTTGAAAACGAGGTGAGCATACGAGCCAAGCTGAATCTCGTTGCAGAATATGGGTTGGCAGGAGTAAGCTATTGGAATCTGATGGATTTTTTCCCTGAGAACTGGGAAGTCCTGCATTCCATGTTCGGAGTAAGGAAACTCAGCAGTCCCGCCGAGGTATTTACTCAGGGCTAAATTCGTCCTTGTCCTTATCTTTATCCTTTTCCTTTTCCTTTCCCTTGTCGGGCTCGATTTTTATTGCGCCAACGGTAATGGCTCCGATTGCCGCCATTTTGCCGAGGGTTTTAGCGCCGTTGAGAACCCTCTTTATGTCTCTGTCTTTAACTCCTTTTACGATGTCGCCGCTGTTGTTGACGATCAATTTGGCGTTGGTGACATAGTTATTAATGATTTTTCTTCCGCCGGCTTTAAGATCTTTCTTTCCCTCGTCGATGTATTCCGGTTCTTTTTGTATGCTGCCCTTGATCATATCGGCGGCTCCGCTGGCAATCTGCCCGGCGATGGTGCCTGTAAGAATGGTGGAGTCGACTATGCTTTCACCGAGCTCATCCACAAATTTATTCTTTGCTACATGCCCTATTATGGAAACAGTTCCGCCTATGATGCCTCCTACCACAGCGCCCCCTATGATTCCCGCTTTTTTTATGACGTCCATATCCAAATCCCCTTGTCTTGTAACTATGTTTTTTTAATTTATTCTATTAATATGCAGGTTTACTGCTGTCTTTCTTCTAAGTGGTCTATTACCGCTTCTACCGCTTCGTCAATATATGCGGACAAGTTCATGGGCTTCAATCCCACCACCTGTATGCCGCAGCGATTGACAGGAATCAATATCTTCTTCGCCTTGCTGCTACCTATGGCAGCGGCCATTTTGGGAGTAAGCTCGCCCAACATGGAATTTGCATTCAGTATAGCTATTACTCCCATTACTATATCCACCTGATCCATATTGTAAACGATGGCGTTTTCTCCTGTTGCGCCTTCATGGGCACCTGCTTTTTTCATCTGCATGGTAGCGGCAGAATTTGTTCCGAGAGCCAGTATCGTTACTCCCGGAAGATCGGAAGTTCTGAGTTTTTCTACAATGACCTTGCCGATTCCGCCACCTTGTCCGTCAATTACTGCAATTCGCATTTTTTCATTCATATCCTTATCTTCCCGTGTTATTCTCCTGCATATGCCTTTACTATTTATATTTTACTATAGCAGATGAAATCCATGGTGAAAAGACATGACAAAAGAACATGACGGAAGAATAAGAGTTTAGCCGGGAAATGAGAAATCGCAATTTTCTTCTATATTGAACTCGGCAAAATAGCGGTTTTCCATGGGAATCCATTCTTCCATATAGCGCTTATGCAACTCGGCTCCGTTTCGTGCAAGGATGCGGCGGCTCTGTTCCTCCACATCGACCCACAGAAACAGCTTTAGGTCATAATAATCGATTAATTCCGGATGCAGGCTGTAAACGCCTTCTACCAGGTTTAATTTCTTTGGGCTGACCTCCGCCGGGGGATGAAAGCTCTGTATCTTACAGTCGTATTTTCGGTAGCAAAATTTATTCCCGCGGCGGATATTGTCTAGGACTTCTTCGCGGAAACGTTCCCAATCCACATTTCCGCCTGTTTGGCTAAGCCGGGCTACTGTCTTCTTTTCAGGCGGAAGAAAAAAGTCGTCCATATGGAAGATATTACAGTCATATTTCTCTGCAATGTGGGAAGCAAGAACACTTTTGCCTGCGGCGGCGTTTCCGTCGATGGCAATGATTTTTGTTCCGGGCTGCTTCAGCAAATCATCAATGAGCGAAAAGACTTTATCAAGATGTTCTTTGTACTCCATGTACTTTGGTTTGATACCTTTCCGTAGGAAATACGATAAAGGGGATAATAACCAGTTGCAAAATAATTCCGGGAACTGCATTTATAAATGCACCGGCTGTGAACATCCCCCAGGTGAATGGGGTGCCGCTTATGCCAAACAGTATATAACATACCGCTCCCCATATCAATCTCCCGCATAACATGCTCACTATAAGGGTTACACAGACAGAGGATTTCCTGCAGGGAAGCAGGTTATAAAGGATTCCTGCGATGGCTCCATAAGCAGCCAGCTCGAAGGCCATGGATACAGCCATGGGAAACAGGACCGGTATGCTGAATAAAACGCTTCTCAGCAAGGGAGTTATGAAACCGACCGCGAGGCCGTAACGGGCACCGCATATAAAGCCGCAGAGCAATACGGGTATATGCATGGGAAGCAATCTGCTGCCCAGTTCCGGAATTTGTACGGTGAGAAAGGGAAGAATGAGGCCCAAAGCAAGGAACATACCTGCAAGCACAAGGTTTCTCGTCGATGTCTTCATAATGTCATATCTCCTTTCAAGACAAAAAAATACCACGTAAGTATCGCCTTTCGTAGGAAGCGAATACCTTCGTGGTATTCTTATATTCTAGCATATATTCTGGCTTATTCGAACCGGCGATAGCCGGTAATCTCTCCGGATTCGGCCGGACTTTAAGCAGACATGGGTAAATAAACGGGTTTATTGCTCTTCTTGTGCCGGTGCGGCCACTTCTGTTGCCGCTTCTTCTCCCGCTTCTTCCGCAGCTTTCTGATGGATCTTTGCTTCGCTGATAGAGACCACAAGCTGTGTTTCCTCTAATTCGGGCGTAATTCCTTCGGGGAATTTGATGTCCTTGACAAAGATTGTATCGCCCGCATCCAGATCCTTAACGTCTATTTCTATGAAATTCGGTATGTCCTGCGGAAGACCCTTAACGGGAATAAAGTCACGCTGCAGCTGCAGCACGAGCCTCCTTTGTTCGTAAAGCTCGTCCCCGACAACCTTTACCGGGACATTGGCTTTTGTTTCCTCGGAGAGGGAGATCCTGTGGAAATCCACATGCATGAACTCGCGATTTAAATGGGTGAGCTGGATATCCTTAATCATTACGTCGTAATTTTTGTTTCCATCCAAAACAAGTTTAAATACGGCAGCCCGCCCATATTGTGTGATATTTCTACGAAGCTCGTCTTGTCTTACTTTGACGGCTATCGATTCCATATCCTTTCCGAAAATATTGCCGGGTATATAACCTTCCCTGCGCAGGCGTTTGTTTGCCCGACTGCTGGTGTTT
>JAAYNC010000057.1:0-10545 GCA_012521055.1 Eubacteriales Family XIII. Incertae Sedis bacterium | reverse complement strand
TGGTTCCCAAATATGTCTCGGGACTGTTTTTTGGTGGCTTTTACTCTCTGTGCACTGGGATAGATAAGGGCAGTTCACGCAAAAGGATGGATCGCTTTTGTATTCTCTGTATCCTTCCCGATTCGTGGTGGCATAACGAAGGACTTGATTATTAGGACACAGATAACAGTCGAAGTATTCATCATAAACATATTCATGCTTCTTAAAAAAACCTTTTTTCGTCATGGGTCTACGATATGGATAAAAGACTGCTAAAAAACGATGATATATAAAAACATGAGCACTTTTATTAAGTTATGCAGAAGAATCCATTATTAATGAAAGGTGCCGACTTTTGAAATGGCCGATAATGCGTCACCGGCCTCATCGACATAAATCCGTTTCCTGGCGATGTCGGCCATGGACAGCATTCCTACCAGGCGATCGTTCTCCAGGACAGGAAGACGTCTTACCTGATGCTTGGCCATTAAAAGGGCAGCCTGATGCGTATTCATATTCGGAGTGGCGAAAACCGGTTCCATGGTCATGATTTCGCCTACGGTGGCAGGGCGATCATCGTTTGAAAGCATGCGGACTACGATGTCCCGATCCGTTACGATGCCCAACAAACGGTTTCTGTCATCGCAGATGGGTATAGCTCCCACATCAGCCTGGCGCATTTTCTTCGCCACTTCCGTAATGCTGGTTTCCGGGCGCGCACATACTATAGACGTAGACATTAAATCCTTAACTTTCATTACAAACCGCTCCTTGTTTAATTGCATTCCCCCATGGGCCGGGAGGACTGCTTGATTTTAGTATGTCCTAAGGGATGTATTTTATTAGGCATATGATTGTTATTTGTACATTGGGTATGCTAAACTGTGAGAAAAGCATGGGAAAATAATTTTACAAGAGGGACGTAATATGAAAAAAGGCAAAGTTAAGCGCATAACTGGAATTTTATCAAAGCATCGCAGAGGCTTTGGTTTTGTTATTCCCGAAAACAAAGAGGAGACACAGGGCCGGGATATTTTTATCTCACTCAATGATATGGAGTCCGCTATGGACAGGGACACGGTAACAGTTAGAATCAGCGGCGAGGGCATGAATGGGGCCAGCATAGAAGGAAGAATTGAAAGGGTCATCGAACGTGCAAACAAAGAAGTAGTGGGCACTTTTGTTTCACGGCGCGGTTATGGCTATATTATACCCGAATGCGTGAGGGGAGTCGAAGAGGTTCTTGTATTGAAGAAAGACTTCAACGGAGCCAAATCCGGCGACAAAGTAGTTGCTGAAATAGTAAGGTGGCCCACAAGAAGACGGCAGCCGGAAGCCCGCATCAAAGAAATAATAAGCCGGAAAGGCGAAGCCGGCGGCGAAATAAAAGCACTGATACGGGCTTTTCAGGTTCGGGAGTTTTTCCCCGAAAAGGTGAAATCGGAAGCTTCGGAAATCCCGCAGGATGTCAGACAGGAAGATCTGACCGGTCGCAGGGACCTGAGAGAGAAATGCATTATTACAATTGACGGTGCAGACGCAAAGGATCTGGATGATGCCGTTTCTCTGGAACTACTGCCCAACGGGAACTACCTGCTGGGAGTTCATATCGCCGATGTGAGCCATTATGTTAAAGAAAACGCACCTATAGACAAAGAAGCTCTGAAAAGGGGGACAAGCATCTATTTGATTGATTGGGTGATTCCCATGCTGCCCCAGGAGCTTTCAAACGGGATCTGCAGCCTTCATCCGGGCGTGGACAGGCTTACCCTTTCGGTAAACATGGAGATCAACCATGGAGGCGAAGTGGTCGCCTACGATATTTTCGAAAGCGTGATTCGCTCCAAAGAACGCATGGTTTATACAGACGTTTCTGACATGCTGGAAAAGGGCGATGAGGAGCTGATAGAGCGTTACAGCCATATATACGAACAACTTAAACTCATGCAGGAGTTGGCTGCTATTTTGAGGAAACGTCGTCAGGACCGTGGCAGCCTGGATTTCGATGTCGACGAAGCCCATATCACTTTAACCAAAAAGGGAATACCGGTAAGCGTAGAAGTGGCGGAGAGGAGAACGGCCAATCGGATCATCGAAGAATTCATGCTGGCGGCAAATGAAACCGTTGCCGCCCACTTCTTTCACCTTGAACTCCCCTTCGTATACCGGACTCATGACAAACCCTCTCCGGAAAAGATAGTTGAATTCAAACGGTTTTTGCAAGGGCTAGGGCTCTACCTGAAAGGAAATCCCGACAACATTCACCCAAAGGCACTGAATGAAGTGCTCAATCAGGTTCGGGATACGGGGAAGCAACACGTAGTAAACACGGTCATGCTCCGTTCAATGAAGAAAGCGGTTTACAGCGTGGAATGCCTGGGGCATTTCGGCCTGGGGATGAAACACTACTGCCACTTTACAGCGCCCATCCGCAGGTACCCGGATTTGATCATTCACAGGATCATAAAGGAATATTTAAACGGCAGCGTTTATGGAGACAGGGTGGAGGAGTTCAAGGAGAAAACGATGGAAGCGGCAGATCGTTCCTCACTGATGGAACGCAGGGCTGAAGAGCTGGAACGGGAAGTTGAAAAACTGAAGAAAGCAGAATATATGACATATCACATCGGTGAGGAGTTCACCGGTATTATAAGCGGAGTTGCTTCCTTCGGCTTCTTCGTTCAGATTGAGGGAACCATAGAAGGGCTTGTTCGGGTGGAGAACCTGGATGACGATTATTATATATATGAAGCGGAAGCGTATCGCTTCATCGGGCGCAACAGCAGGAAAACCTATACACTGGGAGATCCGGTTACCGTATTGGTGGATTCGGTAGATGTGACGGCGAGGGAAATCAATTTCGTCCTCAGCGATCCGGATTCCAGAATGACGGAGTGAAGAGCAAAGCAATAGTGAAGAGTTCCAACCTGCCCATGAGCATCAGAAAACAAAAGTAGATCTTTGAGAAACCGGAAAACATGGCAAAGGATCCGCCCGGTCCCGCGATCTCCATGCCCGGTCCCACGTTGTTCAGCGTGGCTGCTACCGTGGAGAAGGTGGTGAGAAAGTCAAGATTCTCAAGGGAAAGAACCAAGACACTCAGCACAAAAACAAATGCGTACAGGGAAAGGAAAGACGTAATCCCCGATACGGTTTCGGAAGATATGATCTTTCCTTGTATTTTTACGGGCACAACTGCACTTGGGTGCAATCTCATGTAAATGCCCTTATGGATTAGCTTAAACAGCGCGATTATCCGTATCACCTTGATTCCGCCTCCTGTGGATGCTGAGGAAGCTCCGATGAGCATCAGCAGAAGAAGCATTGCTTTGCTGAAAGCCGGCCAAAGGTTATAGTTCGCGCTGAAATGGCCGGTGGTGGTAATGAAGGCGGTGGATTGGAAGAGGCCGTGTCGCAGTGATTCTCCTATAGAATCGTAGCTGCCTGTGAGCCAAAGATTTGCCGCAATGAAAAGCCCTCCGACTGCGAGGATAATCAGAAAAGTCCGAAGCTCACTGTTGGAAAAGAATTGCTTCCATTTCCCCTGAATAATGTTGTAGTAAAGGGTGAAATTGATACAGGCGAGGACGGTAAAGAAAGCCGCAATAAATTCAACGTATCCGCTGTTGAAATGAGAGATGCCTTCATTGTAATTGGATAGGCCACCGGAAGACATACTGCCCAAAGCCGCGATGACGGAATCAAAAAAACCCAAGCCCCCAAGCTTAAGAAAGATGACAGCCGCCAGGGTGAAAATGATGTAGATTATATAGAGTATTTTTGCCGAATCGGTGATCCTTGGAGCCATTTTGCTCAGGGAGATGCCGGGGGTTTCCGCCTTGGCCATATTCTGGCCGCCTATTCCCAGAGCCGGGAGAATACTGATGGCGAAAACCAGGATACCCATGCCGCCCAACCATTGGCAGAAGGAGCGCCAAAACAAAATCCCCTTCGGCAGGATTTCTACATCTGTTACGATGGAAGCCCCCGTAGTTGTAAATCCGGACACAGCTTCAAAGAAGGCGTTGATAAATCCGTCGATGGTTCCCGTTGTCAGGTATGGCAGGCAGCCGATGAGGGAAGCCAAAAGCCAGCTTAAGGCCACGGCAAGATAACCTTCCCGAAGCCTAAGCCTTGATGCCTTTGCTCTTATCCTGACACTTACGGCCATACCAATGGACAGAACCGGAACTATGATCATGAAAAACAGTATTGCCACATCGTACTCCGCATAAAATACGGACACCAGGGCCGAGGGGATCATGGACACCCCGACGAGGATGGTGACAAAGCTCAGAGTTTTAATAATCACAGGGAAATTCAGCGACATAAACAGCTCCTTGTAAATCAGCAATACAAAAGTGTTATCCTTTGTCAGGAGATAAAGCCCCATTTCCTGGGTTGAAAATACTTCTCCAACTTCGGCAGCTGGGAAAGTAAGAACAAGATGATGACCTTATCCCCTTCTTCTATGACGGTGGAGCCCTGGGGGATGATGGCTTCATCGCCCCGGTGAATGGCTGCGATAATGATGCCCTCCGGAAGCTTAAGCTCCGAAATGGGACAGTCGGTTAGGTGCATATTTTTGGTGGCTACGATTTCTACAAATTCAGCCTGGCCCTGAATGATTTTGGAGAACAGGATATGCTTGGAACCTTGAATAAAGCGGAGAATTTCCGTGGCGGTCATGTCCAACGGGTTTAAGGCCATGCTTATTCCCATCTGTTCGATGAGATCTGCGTAACTTTTACGGCTCACTTTCGCTACCACGTCTTCTATATTTTTGTGGTTAGCGATCAATGCCAGCAGAAGGTTTTCCTCGTCAAAGCCGGTTACGCTTACGAAAGCATCCATTTCATCAAAGTTCTCGTCCTCGAGAAGTTGCAGATCGGTAGCGTCGCCGTGAAGGATCATCACGTTATCAAGATGCTCTGAAAGATACTCACAACGAGCTTTATCCACCTCGATGATCTTGACGTAGATGTTGAAATCAGCCAACTGTTTAGCAAGGTAAAACCCGATTTTTCCGCCGCCGGCTATCATGACCTTTTCAAGGTCCGTATAGCGTTCTCTTTCATGAACCCTATCTTTCAGTTTGAGAACCGTCTCATCATTTCCGATTACGTAGAGATAATCATCTTCTTCTACCTCCGTATTGCCTCTCGGAATAATAATTTTACCGTTGCGGGATATGGCAACAACCAGCATATTGTCCAGCATCTTTCCGACTTCCTGAATTTTTTTGCCGATGATAGAGGGAAGACGGTCCGCGGTAAATTCTATGACGGAGATGAGCCCGGTGGAAAAATAGCCATCTGTCAGGGTGTATTTTTCCACCAGGTATTTGTATATTTCTTTTGCGATGGACAGGTCGGGATTGACGATGTAGTCGATGTTCATGGCTTCTTTGATGAAATCCAGTTGGTTTACATATTCAGGATCCCTGATCCGGGCAATTACCTTGGAGCACCCCAATTTTTTCGCCAGCGAACATATTACCATGTTCTTTTCGTCGTTATTCGTTATGGCTACCAGGAAATCATAGGTATGGATATTTGCGCTCTTCAGCAGGTCTACATCCTTTGCGTTTCCTTCAACTGTAAGAAGGTCGAGCTGATTCGATAATTTTTGCAGAAGTTCCGAATCCTGATCGATGAGTATGACTTCATATCCGCCACCCATAAGGGCTTCCGTTACGCTAAGTCCCAGTTTTCCTGCGCCTACAATCGCCACTTTCATAACAAAAATATCTCCTTTAACCAAGCTTGTCGAACATTAGTGTTTATATAATTATAGACCTAATTGCGTTGAAATCAATATACTTTTACGTTATTATGGGCTGGAGGTGGCAAAAGACATGAAGATAAAGAGATTGATCGGCGGACCCCTGGAAAGCAACGGTTACATTATTTACCATAGAGAAAAGGACATCTGCTATATTGTCGATCCCGGATACGACCCGGAGCGTTATATTAGCGTACTTGAACAGATAGAAATGCAGTTGATGGGCATCCTCCTGACTCATCATCACTACGATCACGTAGGCGCAGTTGAGGGAATCGTTAAAAGGTTCGGTTGTCCCGTGTACCTCCACAGGGATGATTGCGGACAGTACGGACGCTCTGTAGATTACATGCTTGAAGGCGGGCAGAGCATAATGCTTGGCCATGAGGAAATCAAGGTGATTCATACGCCCGGACATACGAAAGGCAGCGTGTGTTATTACAGCGAAAAGAGCAAAGCTGCCTTTACGGGGGATACTATATTCAATGTAGACCTGGGAAGGACGGATCTTTCCGACGGTTCTCCGGCTCAAATGGAATCATCTATACGCAACGTGATCTCTAAGTGGGAAAGCGATATTACCATTTATCCCGGACACGGAGATCCGGCTACTATGGAATTTGTGAGGAAACACAACCAAGAATACCTGGACATAATGGGCTGATTCCGTATCTAAACCCTTAGGTTAAAATCCGGCCCGGAGGAGTATTTCCATGAATAAGCGCGAGCCACAAATCATTGAAACGGAACGCCTCATCTTGAGAGGCTTCACCCTTGAAGATGCGGCTGATCTCTACGATTATGCCAAAAATCCCAATGTAGGTCCTCACGGAGGATGGAAGCCCCATGAGAGCATAGAAGAATCACGGAAAATCATCAAGGAGCTATTTTGGGGGAAATATCACATCTGGGCTATGGTGGATAAGGAATCCGGAAAGGTGATTGGTTCCATCGGTTATGAGGAGGATCCTAAGCGTCCGGAAACCGGTTGCATGGAATTGGGTTACGCCATGGCGGAGGATTTCTGGGGAAGGGGATTGATGACGGAAGCGGCCAGGGCTGTCATCCGCCATGGGTTTGAGTCCATGGGACTCCCCATGATATCGATTTACCACAATCCGACCAACTATCGTTCTAAAAGAGTTATTGAAAAATGCGGATTTCGCTTCGAAGGCATTCTGCGCAGGTCAAACCGCGTTTATAACGGCGAGATACGGGACGTGGCTTGCTATTCCATGACAAAAGAAGAATTTCTGAGAAATCTTGGAATGTGAGCGGATAAAAATTTAGAGCATAATCTGTGCAAAAAATGGAGTTATGTGTGGATCATAAGCTGTAAAACGGTCTTTTCTGTGCAATAAGTTGAGTTATGTGTGGAATCTCGTGGTTATGCTCCCAATAATCCACACATAACTCGGTTTTTTGCACATTCCACTTTTTTTATTGCATGTCTTTATCTTTTGAGGTGTAAACAAAAATAGTTGACACGCACTACAGCCTATGGTATGATTGTAAATGTCCTTAATGCGGCAAAGAGTGCAACGAAGGACATGATTTATACAGGGGAAAGAGAGTAGCTGCAGGTGACATAGTATGCTGGATGCTATTGCCGAAATCAGTATTTTATATGACTTTTACGGAGCTCTTTTGCCGCCTAAGCAAAGGGAGATCTTCCGCCTGTATTACGAGGACAATCTGAGTCTCGGTGAAATTGCCGAGGAGTATGGACTTACCAGGCAGGGGATTCATGAAACCGTAAAGCGCGGCGAGAAGAAACTGCGTGATTTTGAGAAGAGGCTGGGATTGATCCGCAAGTTCAATCAGGAAAAGCAGACTGTAGATAAACTCAAACGAGATATCGATCAGCTTATTCAGAAGCGAAAAGAAGATGTACAGCTCATATTGAAGCTGGAACAGATAGCAAGGGAAATGGACAGGCTTGTCCAATAACATTCAGGCTGTTTTCGACGGGTGTGCGAAAACATATCAGAAAAGGAAAGAATAAATGGCTTTTGAAGGATTATCTGAAAAACTGCAAGGTGTATTCAAGAGACTGAAGGGGAAAGGCATCCTCACGGAAAAAGATATTGACGAGGCCATGAGGGAAGTTAAGCTCGCTCTCCTTGAAGCCGATGTCAACTTCAAGGTCGTGAAAGATTTCGTGGCCAAGGTGAAGGAAAAGGCCTTGGGCGAAGAGGTTATGGCAAGCCTGACCCCGGCTCAGCAGGTAATAAAGATCGTCAACGACGAACTGACGACGCTGATGGGCGGTACCAACAGCAAACTCACATATTCACCGAAGGGCTTTACGGTCATCATGATGGTAGGTCTTCAGGGAACGGGAAAAACCACTACTTGCGGAAAACTTGCCCTATGGCTCAAGAAAAACGGCAAGAAGCCCATGCTGGCAGCCTGTGACGTATATCGTCCCGCTGCCATAGACCAGTTGGAGATTGTGGGAAAATCCGTCGATGTTCCGGTCTTCTCCATGAGAGATTGTAAGCAGCCTGAGATCATCGCCGAACAGGCGTGCAGGGAAGCGGAATACAAAGGTTATAATGTGTTAATTCTGGATACCTCAGGCCGGTTGCACATCGACGATGAACTGATGGAAGAACTGGTCCGAATCAAAAAGCTCGTAAAGCCCCATGAGATCTTGCTGGTTGTGGACGCCATGACGGGACAGGATGCGGTAACCGCCGCCCAAGGGTTCGACGAGAAGCTGGGCATCGATGGGATTATCATGACAAAGCTGGACGGAGACAGCAGAGGGGGCGCAGCCCTTTCTACAAAAGCCGTTACGGGAAAACCCATCAAGTTTGTGGGAATGGGTGAGAAAATGGATGCGCTGGAGCCTTTTCATCCGGACCGCATGGCTTCACGAATTCTCGGGATGGGCGATGTGCTCACTCTCATTGAAAAGGCCCAGGAAAGCTTCGATGAGGAAAAAGCCGCTGAACTGGAAAGGAAGATGCGGAAAAATGAGTTCACCCTGGAAGACTATTTGGAGCAGTTCAACCAGATAAGAAAAATGGGCGGACTTGCCAAGATGCTGAACATGATGCCGGGGATGAACAGCAGCACCATGCAGGATGTGGATATGGAACAGAGCGAACGCGAAATGGTTCATATGGAGTCAATCATTCAATCCATGACTGTAGAAGAGCGCAGAAATCCGAGCATTCTCAACGCCAGCCGGCGCAAACGGATTGCCGCCGGATGCGGTTTGCCGGTATCTAAGATAAACCAATTGATTCGCAATTACGAAGAAACCAGGAAGATGATGAAGCAGTTCAGCACCGCTTCAAAGCGCAAGAAAAACAAGATGTTTAGAGGTTTTAATCTTTAACATAAAATGAAACGTGTGACCGCGTAATAATGGTCAAAACAAACTTGTCGAAACAAATGGAGGAAAAGAAAGAAAATGGCAGTAAAAATCAGATTAAAGAGAATGGGCGCCAAGAAAAAGCCTTTCTACAGATTGATCGTTGCAGACAGCCGTGCACCGAGAGACGGAAGATTTATCGAGGAACTCGGATACTATAATCCGTTAAAGGAGCCCGCTGAGATTAACATCGATGAGGAAAAAGCTCAGTACTGGCTGTCACAAGGGGCGCAACCTACCGACACAGTCAAGAAGCTTTTCGATCGCGTAGGGATTGCCAAGCCTACGGCGGCTAAAGAAAAGGCTCAGGCAGTGGAGGCGGAAGCTGCGACAGAAGCCACCGAATAAGGAAAGTGGTGAAAAGCAATGGTAGAGTTAGTAGAGACGATTGCAAAATCGTTGGTGGATCACCCGGAAGCCGTGGAGGTCCGTGAGGTGGAGGGAAGAACGGCCAGCGTCATAGAGCTACGAGTAGCTCCTTCAGATATGGGTAAAGTAATCGGAAAACAAGGCCGTATTGCGAAATCCATACGGACGGTGGTAAAAGCGGCAGCCACCAAGGCAAACAAGAAAGTTGCTGTCGAGATTGTTCAATAGTTTTTTATGAATTGCCGATGAAAATGTTCCTGGTAACACTTTCATCGGCAATTGCATCATATTCGGCATTTGGCGTTACGTGAGACACTTTGATAACAAATGTGCAAAAAATCCGATTGTACGTAACTCCTATAAAAATTCTCCCTGCGGTGTGCAAAAATTCAGATTGTACGCATGCAGGAAATAATGGCATCCATATAAATCTACGTATAATCCGAAATTATGTACAGAAAACCCTGATAATTGTAAATACCAACAAGTAAATATACGTACTATCTTAAATTTTGCACAGAATGGGATGAAAAATGGAAAAGGATATGGAGAAATTGAGGTTGGGGAAGGTCACCGCTGCGGTTGGCCTGAAAGGAGAACTGCGGGTCTATCCCTATACCGATTACAAAGAGAAATTCGAGGAAGTTGACTATGTGCTCATAGACGACCGGCGATTTCCCATTGAAAAGGTCCGTTACATGAAGGACATGGCCGTTCTTAAGCTTTCCAGCATCGATGACAGGACCGGGGCGGAAGGGTACAAAGGCAAGGAAATTTTCATATTTCGAAAAGATGCGCCTCCTCTTCCGGAGGATACCTATTATGTAAAGGATCTGATAGGACTTGATGTACTGGATGAAGAGGGCAAGCGAGTAGGCCGGCTTAAAGAAGTAATGCTTTACGGAGCGCATGACATCTATATGATAGAACCGAATGACGGGGAAAAGCCTTTTCCCGTTCCCGCAGTGGAGGAGTTCATCAAAGAAGTGGACCTGGAGAAAAAAGTTATCATCGTCCGGTTGATTGAG
>JAAYNC010000151.1:0-16500 GCA_012521055.1 Eubacteriales Family XIII. Incertae Sedis bacterium | reverse complement strand
TACCGGGAAACAGCGGATAAAGTGAGCAGCATGACAGGGCAAGCAATTAGCCACGGAGGTGCCTGGAATGTGATACAGGACTTGGGCGAGAAGCTAGAGAAAGTAGAGAAAGCCGAAGCGCAGAAGGCGGAAAAAGGTGAAGGAAAAGGTGAGATAACCACAGCCATACTGTTTGAAGAAGCGGATGGCGTTTGGATCAATATGCAGGGGAAAGACCGTCCGGAAAATGCAAGGAAACGTGAGATGAAGATGGCAGTAGCCTATGATGGATGGGAAAAGGAGTCGGAAAGACGTTATTCCCTGCGAAACAAGATAATGGTTTGCGGCTTCGAAGATGCAGGATCCTTTCAAAAAAAGAAGGAAGGAGCCATCGCTTCCGTATTCAACACCGATGAAATTGAAATACGCATTCTAAACGGAGATGGAGGAGAGTGGATCAAGGGAGGGCTTGTGGATGAAGATGTACATTTCCAGCTGGACCCATTCCACAAGAACCGTGAGATCCTAAGGAAAGTAAAGAATGTAGAGCAGAGAAAGATCATACACAAATTGCTTTCGGAAAAGAGGATTGCAGAGCTATTGCAATATTTAAGATGGATCGGGGAACAGGAAGAGGAGCCGGATGAACAGAAGAAGCTTCTGAAGCTTTATCAATACTTCAGAAGCAATCAGGAAGGTCTCATTCCCTATCAGGAAAGAGGGTTGAAACTACCATCGCCACCGGTGGGTGTAGAATACCGAAATCTTGGAACAATGGAGCACCATGTATGTGATGGTGCAGCGAAGCGGATGAAGCATCAGAAAGCCAGTTGGAGCAAGCAAGGTGCATCAAACCTAGGACGTATCTTGTGCAAGAAAGTATGTGGAAAGCTTCATCAAGCCGTAACGTCCTTATCAAAGGTGGAATTGCCGGAGCGGTATACGCAAGAGATAGAGGAAATCCTAAGTGCAGCAAAAGCTCCGAAGACGGATGGGCAAGGCTATCTTTACCCAGTTAGAGGAGGCAAGCCCTTTAACAGTACATTCGTAACAAACGGCCGTAAAGCGATTATCAATCTGCTAAATGATAGAGTTAGCAGTGAACTGATTTATCGGTAAGATGGATAGCCGGCAGGCGGAAGCAAAATTACGAACAAACCAACCATACTATGGATAGTGCAACCTGAGAGGTTGACGCACAAGGCTTGGACAACAAAAGACACGTTGCCCACACTCTACACAATGAAGCTGCTACTGCTACCCTGCGCCTTAAAAAGAGCGTTTATGCCGCGAAAGCCTGTTTATTTGGGGCTGTCCCTCTGGTAAACTCTCGGCGGCAGAAATGACGCCCGACAGAAGCGGGTTATTTCTGCCTAAAAAAAGGGGGTCCAGAGGGACAGGGGCCCCATGTAAACAGGACCGTGGAATAAATGCGGAATATCCATCAAAACATCACAGGAAACTTGTATGGACAAAACTTGCCAACGATTACTTGACACTAACTGCCCTGTCCTATTTCTTGACGCCGCTATTTTTGAGCTATATTATAAATGTAGATATCAAACTTGTATTTGGTGCTGTATTTGGTGCCAGACACCAAATACAACTGCTTGTAAAAAGCGTCTGACACCTTTTATAACTTTGCGAATTCGCCGTGGGGGAAAGGGAGGGATGGCGATGAAGTATAAGGATGCTTTAATGGCTCTGGATGAAGGGAAACTGGTGAAGTTTACCCAGGACCTGGTTCGAATAAAAAGCGTTTTTGATCCGGATGTAGAGGGCGCCAATGAAAAAGAGGCGGCCAATTTTGTATTTAATTTCCTGAAAGCGGAGGGTTTTGAGGCATATATAGAAGAAGTAGTTCCGGGAAGACCTAACGTGATTGCTTTTCTTAAGGGGGAGGGACCGGGGAAAACCCTTCTGTTTGAAGGGCATACGGATGTAGTTGCGGCAGGGGATGCGGATGCATGGACCTATGATCCCTTTGGCGCGGAAATCGTAGGCGATAGGATGTATGGAAGAGGAACTTGCGACACCAAAGGCAACCTGGCTGCGGCAATTTTTACGGCAAAAGCGATAAAGGACTCAGGGGTGGCATTCAAGGGGAAGATATTGCTTTGCATTCCCTGCGGTGAAGAGGGAATGATGATCGGTATAAAGGATTTCATTAAAAGAGGCTGGGCGGACAAAGTGGATCGAGCCATTATATGCGAACCGGAGGAGAATATGTTATGTCTCTTCCAAAAAGGCGCAATGCGGGCTGTTGTTCGCGTGTATGGAAGGCAATCTCACGGAGCCATGCCCCTTTCCGGAATCAATCCCAACTGGAGGCTTGCCCGCATTATTCTTGAGCTGGAAAAGCTTGAGCAGGCAGAAAAAGACAGGGTAGGCAAACACGAATATCTGGGTTGGCCCAGCATTACTCCCACCGTTATTTTATCTCCCAGCAAAGGTCAGCCGCAGATCAACGTGGTTCCCGGCGAGGCGTACATGGCGCTGGATATAAGGACGGTGCCGGGACAGGATCATAATACATTGAAGAAACAACTCCAGGAAATCTTAGACAGACTCGCGGCTGCCGATGAGGATTTTTCCGCTGACCTTGAAATTATCGAAGAACGGCCATGGACGCAGATTCCAAAGGAAGATATTTTGGTCAAGTGCGTTGCAGAGGCTTACCGTCAAGTTGCAGGAAAAGAGGAGCGGTACAGCGGCGTGCCGGGGGCTACGGACGGCACATTCCTTAATGCAATGAAGGGAATTCCGGTGCTTGTTACGGGAGCGGGCAACCAGTTGATTCCCCATCATGTGGATGAATATGTGAGAATACCCGAATTGATTGAAACTGCCAAGATGTATATCCTGTCGGCTCTGTATTATCTCAATGAGGATTTGGAATAGTGGTATTTGGATGGTGTCCGACGCCAAATATTATTAAAAAACAACCGGAAAATGCTCAAGCAAAATCCGGTTGCTTTTTTGTTTATGGGCGTTGGCCGTAATATTGGTAGTAGCAGGTTTCAATTCTGCCGTTGTAGAGTTTCCGCCTGCGGTCGGCAGGCTTTTCACGGAAGACTTTTTCGAAGGCTTTATCGGCGGTGATCAAATAGAGGGACCAGGTAGGGTTTGATTCCATAAATCGTCTAAGGTCTTTATATATTTTCCGAATTTGTTCCTTCTCGCCGATTCTTTCCCCGTAGGGCGGGTTGCAAATGATAATGCCGTGGTTTTCTGAGGCAGTCAGCTTGCTTGCCGGCTGTACGCGAAAGTCAATGCAATCATCCACGCCTGCCTCTTCTGCGTTGCGTTTGGCGGCGGCTATGGCTTTTTCGTCTATGTCTGATGCGAGTATCCGCACATCCCTCTCGTAATCGATGGCTTCAAAAGCTGATTTTCTTTCCTGTTTCCAAAGTTCTTTCGGAATGGCTTCCCAGTCTTCCGATACGAATTTCCTCGAGAGGCCGGGGGCAATGTTTCTGCCGATCATGGCCGCTTCGATGGGAATGGTGCCGGAGCCGCAAAAGGGGTCTGCCAACAGCCGGCCAGGCTTCCAAAAGGACAGTTGAAGCAGGGCCGCCGCCAGGGTTTCTTTGATGGGGGCAGCCACGTCCCGGACCCGGTATCCCCGTTTGTGGAGTCCGGGACCGCTGGTGTCCAGCGTCACCGTGACGCGGTCCTTCAGCAGGGTCAGCTTCACGGTGTAGGCTGCCCCCGTCTCCGGAAACCGCTCCAGGCCGTAGGTCTGCCTCAGCCTTTCCACAATAGCCTTTTTGGCGATAGATTGGCAATCGGGAACGCTGTAAAGCTTGGATTTCACCGAAGTGGCGTTAACGGTGAATTTTCCGTCTGCAGGAATCCATTCTTCCCAGGGGAGAGCCGCCGTCTGCTGAAAGAGCTCCTCGAAACTTTCCGCATGGAACTCGCCCATACAGATGAGCACCCGATCGGCGCTGCGCAGCCAGAGGTTGGATCTTACCACTGCCCGCTCATCACCTAAATAGGTGATCTTCGCGTCTTCGCTTTTCAGTATTTTATAACCCAGCCCTTCTATTTCTCGCTTGACTACGGCTTCCAGACCAAATGTTGCCGTGGCTATCAGTTGTAATTTTGCCAATTTATTTCTCCTCGAAAAAAGCCCCGGCTGCGGGGCTTAAATGTACGGTTTTTACTTTTTCGACCTCAGTAACTGAAGTTTCTCTTACGGTTTAATTGGGTATTTTCTAAAATGTCCATGGAATTAAGCGCCTTTCCGGTGCCGATGGCCACGCAGGATTTTGGATTTTCTGCGATAATCACCGGTATGCCTGTCCGCTCTACAATACGCTTATCGATGCCGTGAAGCAGTGCGCCGCCGCCGGTCAGGACGATTCCCCTGTTACTGATATCCGCCGCAAGCTCAGGCGGTGTACGCTCCAGCACGCCGTGCACCGTTTCGCAGATGGCTTGCAAAGGTTCCTCAAGAGCTTCCATCATCTGCTTCGATGTTATTTCGATAGACTTTGGAAGACCGGTGACCAAATCTCTTCCGCGGCATTCCTTAACAACTATCTGTTCCCTTGGATATGCGGTGCCTATAGTTATTTTCATTTCTTCCGCCGTTCGCTCACCGATATATAGTTTATGCTCTTTTCTCATATATTTTATTATAGCTTCGTCAAATTTGTCGCCGGCATTTTTCACGGAGTTGGATGTTACGATGCCGCCAAGGGCGATTACCGCCACATCCGTCGTTCCGCCGCCGATGTCAATGATCATGATGCCGTTTGGCTGGGTAATGTCCAGTCCGGCTCCGATGGCCGCAGCCACAGGCTCTTCCATCAAATAGACGGATTTGCCTCCTGCTTGAATAGCGGCTTCTTTTACGGCTCTCTTTTCAACTTCCGTAACTCCGGAGGGAACGCAGACCATGATTCGAGGCTTAAAAAATCTTCCGCTGCCGCATGTTCTGCGAATGAAATATTTCAGCATGCGCTCCGTTACATCGTAATCGGAAATTACACCGTCTCGCAAGGGCCGCACTGCCACGATGTTGCTGGGCGTCCTTCCAAGCATCTGCCTGGCCTCTTCGCCGACAGCTACAATTTCGTTGGTGTCCCTGTTGATGGCCACTACGGACGGCTCTTCCAGCACGATGCCTTTTCCTTTTATATAAACCAATACATTGGCTGTACCAAGGTCGATTCCTACTTCATGCGAAAAACCCAATGACATATACCTCCATAATTCAGATTTCTGTCTTCTGTTGACTGTTTATCTCACATTTTGCTGATTGTTATTTATTGAACTGACATAGATAATACACAGATATCAGACGTAGTTATTATATCTATTATTTACAGAAAAAACAATTACATTTTAATTTAATTGGCAATGCAACCGTGTCAACATATCTGTTGCTGCATAGTATGAACTAAGGTTTAAAAACCTTGCTGCCTCCATGGTTACTTCCATAAAAATATAGCCGAAAGGAGAAATACAAGTTGGATAGTTATATTGACCGGATTCTGGCAGAAATGCAGAGGGAACCGGATACAGCACCGGCTACAGAGAACGCCTTTGACAATACCTATCTCGGGCGGCTCCCGTTAGCTATGGCATATGTACCCTTTCAGCGTTGGGGAAGCATTTACGATCCCGCTCGTGCCCTGCAAAGGGGAACAATCTTTCCCGATCTGGATCTGCCGTTCTGCGGAAGGGAGTTGATCTGAATGTCGCAAGTTTCAAGGGAAGCATTGATGCGAAATCTTCAAATGATGAGCTTTGTGCTGGACGATATTGCCCTCTATCTTCAAACGCATCCTACCGATCAAGATGCCTTACGATATTATGAAAAATACAGGGAATTAACTAGACAGGCAGAAAAAGAATATATGGATAGGTACGGCCCGCTTAGAGAAGACAATGTATTCGTAACAGATCGTTGGACCTGGGCAGATATGCCCTGGCCCTGGGAAAGGCAGGGATGATTTATGTGGGTTTATGAAAGGAAGTTACAATACCCGGTAAAAATCAGCAAACCGGATGCAAGGGCAGCTAAAATCATTATAACCCAGTTCGGAGGACCGGATGGCGAATTGGCCGCATCTCAGCGGTACCTTTCCCAGCGGTATAGCATGCCGTACAGACAGGTGGCAGGCCTGTTAACGGATATCGGCACGGAGGAGATGGCCCACATGGAAATTGTCAGCGCCATCGTCCACCAATTGACCAAAGATTTATCTTTGGAAGAAATAAAGGCTTCAGGTCTGGATACCTATTTCGTGGATCACACGGTAGGTCTCTATCCCCAAGCCGCATCGGGGATGCCCTTTACAGCTACTTATTTTCAATCGAAAGGTGATCCCATCACCGATCTGGTTGAAGATATGGCAGCTGAGCAAAAAGCCAGAACTACCTACGACAACTTGCTGCGACTCATCGATAATCCGGAAGTTCGAGATCCGTTGAAATTCCTCAGAGCCAGGGAGATCGTCCATTTCCAGAGGTTCGGTGAAGGATTGCGCATCGTTCAGGATCACTTGAATTCGAGAAACTTCTATGCAATCAATCCCGGATTCGACCTGCAGAAGCCAAAAACCGGATCCTAAACCTTAAACATAGTCAGCCAGTAATCAACAGGGGCATCCCTTTTGATATTACTGGCTGTTTCATTTGCAAAAAAGGGTCTGTCTCGTTTAAAAAATCATAAGGGACAGTCCGTTTTGATTTTTTGTGGGAATAAATATGAGATGTTAGGGATTTTTATTCTCGCAGGCAGAATATTATTGCATTTATGTTGCATATAACCGCTGAAGGCGAATTTTTTTGTTCCCAAGGCCGCAAGCGTTAAAGGTCTGAAATATCCACAGAAGCAGTGAAAAAATATAAAATTTTTTCAAAAAAAGTATTGATTATTATGCACAGTTGTGTATAATTATTAATCAAATGAACTATATATTACATAAATACACATTTTGCAATTAAAATCATAATCGGAATAATCCATTTGATACATTGACTCTGCAAGTGTGAGGAGAGGTGAAAATGAAAGTTTATAAAACAGAAGTGAATTTGAAAGGGAAGAGCCTGCTGACATTAAAGGATTATACTCCCGCCGAGATCCGTTACCTTCTGGATCTGGCTCATGAATTGAAAGCAAAGAAGAAGGCGGGAATCCACGGCTCATTGCTCCGCGGAAAGAACATCGTACTGCTCTTCGAAAAAACCTCTACCAGAACGAGATGCGCCTTTGAAGTTGCATGCTACGACGAAGGCGGGCACGTAACTTTTTTAGATACTCGTTGCTCCCAGATGGGTAAAAAGGAGTCTATTGAAGACACGGCTAAAGTATTGGGTAGAATGTATGACGGCATTGAATATCGCGGCTGCGAGCAAAAGGTCGTTGAAGATTTAGTCAAATATTCCGGCGTTCCGGTGTGGAACGGATTGACGGATGTAGATCATCCGACGCAAATTCTGGCCGATCTGATGACCATTGAAGAGCATTGCAAAAAGCCGTTAAAAGATGTCAAAGTAGTATTTTGCGGCGATATCAGAAACAATATGAGCTATGCCTGGATGTACGGCTGCGCGAAGATGGGCATGCATTTTGTGGCCTACGGTCTGAAAGAACTGAAGATCGACCCGCAGGTGCTGGCGGATGCAAAAGCCATAGCGGCTCAGACGGGTGCGACTATTGAAGTAAGCCACACTCCGGACTGCCTGAAAGACGCCGATGTAATCTACACAGATGTTTGGTGCTCCATGGGTGAAGAAGACCAGGTTCCCGTAAGGGTAAAACTGCTCGCCCCTTATAAAGTAACTATGGAAACCCTCAAGCAGACAGAAAACCCCAACGTGCTATTCATGCACTGCCTGCCCTCATTCCACGATTTTGAAACGGAAATGGCCAAGGAATGGATGGAAAAAGGGTACGACATCCGGGAGGTAACGGACGAAGTGTTCCGGAGTCAGCATTCGGTGGTCTTCGATGAGGCGGAAAACCGCATGCACACCATAAAGGCCGTGCTGGTGGCAACATTGGTTTAATTTGATGAGCAAAGGGATCAAAAAATCAAAAGGGACTGTCCCTTTTGATTTTTTGACGGGAGGATTGGATGACCGGAAGTAAAAACAGAATAGTGATCGCACTGGGAGGCAATGCCCTTCAGGATTCTAACGGCCCTGCCACTGCGGAAGCCCAGTTGGAAGTGGCCAAGAAGACCTGTGAATATATAGCGGAAATTGTAAATCGGAACTACGAGATTGCCATCGTACACGGAAACGGACCCCAAGTCGGGAGAATATTGGCTGCTTCGGAAGCGGCAAAGGATATAACCCCGGTGATGCCCTTTGATGTTGTAGGGGCAATGAGCCAGGGATATATTGGTTACCACATTCAACAAGCCCTGGGAATGGCCCTTGCAAAACAGGGAAGAAGCATACCCGTTTCCACCATTGTGACACAGGTGGTGGTAGACCGGGACGACCCTGCCTTTCAAAACCCCACAAAACCCATCGGTTCTTTTTATACCGAAGAAGAGGCAAAGACCTTGATGAAGGAAAAGGGATATGTGATGAAAGAAGATGCGGGGAGGGGCTGGCGGCAAGTGGTAGCTTCTCCGATACCCCAAAGAATTGTTGAAATCGGCACAGTTAAGCAGCTTTGCGGGTCTTGCATAGTAATTGCGGCAGGCGGAGGCGGTGTTCCGGTAATCGAATTGCCCGACGGTTCGCTGGAAGGCGTGGCCGCCGTTATCGATAAGGACTTCGCCGCCGAATTGCTGGCGGAGCAGCTGGAAGCGGATATGCTATTGATCCTCACCGCCGTTGATAGGGTTGCACTAAATTACAAACAGCCGAATCAAAAAGACCTGGATGCGCTTACCGTGGAAGAGGCGGAAAAGTACATAGCGGAGGGGCATTTTGCGCCCGGAAGCATGTTGCCGAAAGTCCAGGCCGCGATTAAATTTGTAAAAGCCAATCCGGGCAAAAAAGCAATTATCGCCTCACTTAGCAAGGCTGTGGAGGCGTTGGAAGGCAAGAGCGGAACAGTTATCTCTTGATTTATTCCATTTCTCCTGCCCTGCGCAGGATGAAAAGCTTGATGCAGGCCACCACCGGAACGGCCAGCACCATGCCGAAGAGTCCCCAGAAGTAGCCGCCGAAGGTGACGGCCAAAAGTACAAATACGGGATGAAGGCCGGTGCTTGAACCCACCACTTTGGGATAGATGAGATTTGCATCGATCTGCTGGATTATCACGAAGGCGATCAACACTATAACCGCTTTGGAAAATCCGTCGGTAAACAGCGCTACGATTACTGCCGGAATCACGCCGAAGACGGGGCCGAAATACGGAATGATGTTGGTAATCCCGGCAAAGCAGCCCAAAAGGACGGAAAAATCCACCCGCAGTATAGTCAAAACAATTGAGGTTATTATCGCTACGATCAGAGCGTCCAAAAGCTGCCCGCGGAGGAATTTTGAAAAAATTACGTCCATATCGTATAATACTTCGTTTATCTTTGCCGCTTGTTTCATCGGGAACATAAGGTGAATAAACTTTCTCCAAAGCCTCTTGAAAAATTCCTTGTCTTTTATCAAATAGATGGAAACTACCATTCCCAGCGCCAGGTTGACCAGGCTGCCTCCAAGGCCGGCAATGAAGTTAAGAACCGCTTCGCCGCTGAAATTTCTGGAGATCCACTGGGCAATATCGTCAATCAGAGTTTCAAATCGATCCGCAAGACCGTTGTCGGGAAGGGACTCGATGAACTCCCTGAACAGTTCTTCATAATGGGCAAAATAGGTGATGATGCTATCAAGCACACCGGTAAGTCCGGTGAAGACCAGTTGGCCCACTATGAGGAAAGCAAAGGAATAGATCAACAGGATGATTACGAGCAGAATCATAATATAAGTGAGGAGGATGCTCAAAGTTCTCCTCAGCTGCAGCTGCTTTTCTGCTTTTTTCTCGCTCTTTGGAGTGCTGAAAAACAACTTGCCGAATATTTTGATGTCCACTATATCTACCAGGGGGCTCAGCAGGTAGGTCAATACCAGGCCTATGAAGAGGGGCGAAAGGGCAGCGCAGATGCTGCCGATGGCGCCAAAAACCCATGTAAACACGGCACTGAAGTTCTTGATGATAAAATACAGAATATAGAGCAGTGCCACGGTGAATACAATATAAAATGAAAACTTTAAGTATCGCCAATCTGTGAATAACTCTTTCAGCTTGTTCATGTGTACCCCCTAAATATTGTAAACATTATATAATGGATGTTCTATGGGGCGCAATAATATCCTGGAATTTACCTTTATTATTGAGGATGGAAAACAAATAAATTCATTAAACACCTTGTGAAAAGTGTCAGGCGCCTGCAAAAAGTGCCAGACACCAAATACAACTTTCTATGGACATAAAATAAAGCTTTCTGAGCAAAAAATTAGATAGTACGTAGATTGGTGTGTAAATCATGTTCTAAGTGTGCAAAAATTAAGATTGTACGTATGTGGACGGGGGACAATTATCGTGCAAACCAACGCACATCTAAAAATTTGCACAGAATATCTCGAGAGAATAACCAAATCTACGTACAATCGTAAATTTTGCACAATTAATTTAAGATGGCAACAAAGTTGTATTTACAGATATTCATGCACTGCTTGAAATTTTGCACAGTTTTCAATAGCAAGCGGTGATATTTTGGAAAATAATAATGCGTTAATTGAAATTTTGCACAGTTGTGATTCCGGTGCAAAAGATGCGAGTAAAGTTGGTGAGAGTAAGAAAATGATTTCCTATTAAATTGATAAATACTCCTTGTTTTACATGTCGAATATCTATATAATGTTAGGGTATCATGATACTATTATATAGTGCAAAATAGTACAAAATACTTCATGCATACTTATAATAAACGCATCATGGTATTATAATTATTCGCTCGAATCAATGATTGCAGCATGAAAATGTATAAACATTCAGTTTATACATTACTAATATAATAGCAAAGGAGAAAGAGATGGCGCAGAAGGAAAACATGAAAACGATGGACGGCAACACCGCCGCTGCATATGTGTCTTACGCGTTTACGGATGTTGCGGCAATTTATCCCATTACGCCTTCTTCTAACATGGCTGAGGCAATTGATGAATGGGCAGCCTATGGAAAAAAGAATATCTTTGGACAAGAAGTTAAAGTTGTTGAGATGCAGTCGGAGGCCGGAGCTGCGGGAGCCGTGCACGGTTCGCTGGCGGCGGGAGTCCTTACCACTACGTACACCGCTTCTCAGGGACTTCTTTTGATGATCCCCAACATGTATAAAATAGCGGGAGAACTTCTTCCGGGCGTGTTTCACGTTTCCGCGAGGAGCGTTGCTACGCACGCGCTCTGTATTTTCGGAGACCAATCGGACGTTATGGCCACAAGGCAGACGGGCTTCGCGCTTCTTGCGTCAGGTTCCGTTCAGGAAGTTATGGATCTGGGCGGGATAGCGCATCTTGCAGCCATTAAAAGCCGGGTGCCTTTCCTTCATTTCTTTGACGGGTTCCGCACTTCACATGAGATTCAGAAAATAGAGGTCATAGATTACGAAGACTTTGAAAAGCTGCTGGATAAGGAGGCAGTGCAAAGGTTCAGGGAGAACGCCCTGAATCCGGAGCGCCCGGTTATTCGCGGAACGGCTCAGAACCCGGACATCTATTTCCAGGGAAGGGAAGCCGCCAATAAGTTCTACCAGGCCGTACCGGCAATTGTACAGGATTATATGGACAAGATCGGCGAGCTTACCGGCAGGAAGTATAAACTCTTTGATTATGTAGGAGATCCGGAGGCAGAGCATGTGATTATAGCCATGGGCTCTGTCTGCGAGACCACTGAAGAAACAATAGATTATCTCAGGAAACAGGGCCGCAAGGTGGGTCTGGTGAAAGTCAGATTGTACAGGCCTTTTGCTCCCGAATACCTGAAGGCCGTTATGCCTAAGACGGTGAAGAGAATTGCCGTTTTGGAACGGACCAAAGAGCCCGGTTCCATCGGCGATCCTCTCTATCTGGATGTGAAGACCATGTACTTCAACGAGAAGGATGCCCCGGAAATCTACGGCGGCCGTTACGGGCTCGGTTCCAAAGACACGACTCCCGGCCAGATTCTTGCCGTTTATGACAACCTTGCACAGGACGAACCCAAGGATCAGTTCACCATCGGTATCGTAGACGATGTAACCAACAGTTCTCTTGAAACAGTGAAAGGAGTCAACACGGAGCCGGAAAGCACCATCCGCTGCAAATTCTGGGGATTGGGCTCCGACGGTACGGTGGGCGCCAATAAGAATGCCATTAAGATCATCGGAGACAAGACGGATTTATATGCACAAGGATACTTCGCCTATGATTCAAAGAAGTCCGGCGGAGTTACCGTTTCCCATCTCCGATTCGGAAAAGAAAAGATAAAGTCGACTTACCTGGTCAATGAGGCGGACTTTGTCGCATGCCACAACCAGGCCTACGTGAATCAGTACGACCTGCTGAAGGGCTTGAAGAAAGGCGGTACTTTCCTGCTTAACTGCCTTTGGGACGAGAAGGAGCTTTCCGAAAATCTTCCGGGTTCCATGAAGAGGTATATTGCGCAAAATGATATCAACTTCTACACCATCAATGCGACAAAGATCGCTGGGGAGCTTGGGCTCGGAAATCGCATCAACATGATCATGCAGTCTACTTTCTTCAAGCTGGCTAATGTCATTCCCATTGAAGATGCGGTAGCTTACTTGAAAGAGGCCGTAGAGGATACCTATGGGAAAAAAGGCGAGAACATTGTAGCCATGAACAACGCGGCTATCGACAAGGGAATAGAAGAACTTGTAAAAGTTAACGTGCCTGCTGAATGGGCAGATGCGGTGGACGGAGAATGCGAAGTCAAGGAAGTTCCCGAATTCATCGAAGAAGTCCTGATTCCCATGAATCGCCAGGAAGGGGATGAGCTTCCCGTTAGCGCATTCATCGGCAGAGAAGACGGAACCTTCCCCTCGGGGACAGCGGCCTACGAAAAGAGAGGCGTTGCGGTCTATGTGCCGGAGTGGATTCCGGAAAATTGCATTCAGTGCAACCAGTGTTCCTTCGTATGCCCCCACGCTTCCATTCGCCCGGCGCTGCTTTCCGCTGATGAGAAAGCAAATGCTCCTGAAAACTTTAAGACATTAAAGGCGATAGGAAAGGGATTGGAAGGACTTGAATATAGAATACAGGCATCCCCGCTGGATTGCCTGGGCTGCGGCAACTGCGCGGACATCTGTCCGGCCAAGAACAAGGCTCTCGTGATGAAACCGCTGGGCACCCAGCTGGATCAGGCGGAGAATTGGGAATACAGCCAGACCGTATCCATCAAGGACAACCTGATGACAAAGAATACTATTAAGGGCAGCCAGTTTGCAAAACCCTATCTTGAGTTCTCCGGCGCATGTGCCGGCTGCGGAGAGAGTCCGTATATCAAACTGGTGACCCAGCTCTTTGGCGATCGGATGATGATTGCCAACGCTACGGGTTGTTCCTCTATCTGGGGTGCATCGGCTCCCAGCATGCCTTACTGCACGGATGAAAACGGCAGGGGTCCCTCATGGGCCAACTCGCTGTTTGAGGACAATGCGGAGTACGGTCTCGGTATGGTTCTCGGCGTCCGTCAGATGAGAGATAAGATACAGGACTGCATGGAAGCTCTGCTTGCTAAAGACATTCCTGCGGAAATGAAGGAGGCCTTTGAGAACTGGATCGCCACGAAGAACGACGGTGAGGTTTCGAGAGCGGCCAGCGAAAAGGTACTTGCGGCTCTTGAGAATACGGATTCCCTTGATGATAAAGGAAAAGCTCTCGTTAAGGAGATCCTGGATCGCAAAGACTTCCTGGTGAAGAGGTCCGTCTGGGCAGTGGGCGGTGACGGTTGGGCCTATGACATCGGCTACGGCGGATTGGACCACGTGCTGGCATCGGGCGAGGATATCAACATTCTGGTATTTGATACAGAAGTGTACTCCAATACCGGCGGACAGTCATCAAAGGCAACGCCTACGGCTGCCATCGCTAAGTTTGCAGCTTCCGGCAAGAAGATCAAGAAGAAGGATCTGGGCCTGATGGCTATGTCCTATGGATACGTCTATGTGGCCCAGGTAGGTATGGGCGCAGACAAGAACCAGCTTTTGAAGGCGCTTATCGAAGCTGAAAGATACGACGGTCCCTCGCTGATTATCTGCTACGCTCCCTGCATCAACCACGGTATCAAGAAGGGAATGGGCAAGAGCCAGGAAGACATCAAAGACGCGGTGGAGACCGGCTACTGGCACTTGTACCGCTACAATCCCGAACTGAAGAAAGAGGGCAAGAACCCATTCATTCTGGATTCCAAGGAGCCGAAGAGACCCTTCCGCGAGTTCCTCATGGGCCAGGTGAGATACACAGCCCTGCTTTCGGAATTCCCGGAAATAGCGGAGCAGCTGTTTGAAAAGGCGGAGGCCGACGCTGCTGAAAGATATGAAACCTATAAAAAGCTGGCAGAACAGTAACTAATAAATAACTCAGATATTAGAAACATACAAAGAGAGCGGTATGGGAACCGCTCTCTTTGTATGTGTATGTGATTTTCCACAATATGCGATTTATTGCTCGAATTCGGGTTTAGACCACGCCCTGAGCCATCATTGCCTGGGCTACCTTCATGAAACCGGCAATGTTCGCACCGGCGATGAGGTTGTAGCCAAGTCCATATTCTTGTGCCGCTTTGGCAGCGCTGTCATGAATATTGACCATGATGGTCTTGAGCTGAGCGTGGACCTGCTCAGGTGAAAATACCGTGTGCCCTGCGTTCTGACCCATCTCAATGCAGGAGCAAGCTACACCGCCGGCATTGGCAGCTTTGCAAGGACCTACGATAACGCCGTTCTGCATCAGATAATCCAGGGCCTCGTTGGTGGTAGGCATGTTTGCGCCTTCACAAACGAACTTGGCGCCTGAAGCGACGATGTTCTTGGCGTCTTCCAAGCGGATATCATTCTGCATTGCGCAGGGGATGTACAGGTCAGCTTCAACTTCCCAAGGTTTCTTTCCGGGAACGAAAACTGAGCCAGGGAACTTGTCCGCGTAAGGCTGGCAGATGTTCTTTCCGCTGTTTCTCAATTCGAGGAAATAATCGATTTTCTCTCCGGTAATTCCGGCTTCATCCAGGATATATCCGTCCGGACCTGAGAAGGCGACTAATTTTGCGCCCAACTCTTCTAACTTGAGAGCTGTACCCCATGCTACGTTGCCGAAACCGGAGATAACGACTCTCTTGCCGGCCAGTTTTTCGCCGTTGGCTTCCAGCATGCAGTTGGCGAAATAGACGATTCCGAATCCGGTGGCTTCTGCTCTTCCGTTGAGGCCGCCGTAAACTATTTGCTTACCCGTTATTGCTTCATCAAATCTATTTACGAGTTTCTTATACTGACCGAACATGTATCCGATCTCTCTGGGGCCAACGCCCAGGTCGCCTGCAGGGCTATCGGTGTACGGTCCAATATGTCTATACAGTTCATTCATGAAAGCTTGGCAGAATCTCATGACTTCGCCGTCGGATTTGCCCATGGGATTGAAGTCTGCTCCGCCTTTTCCGCCGCCGATGGGGAGCCCTGTGAGTGCGTTCTTGAAAATCTGCTCAAAGGCCAGGAATTTCATTACGCTGGGGTTTACACTGGGATCGAATCTGACTCCGCCTTTGTAGGGGCCGAGAGCGCTGTTGAACTGGTATCTGTAACCTCTGTTGACTTGAACTTGACCGGAGTCATCAACCCAAGCAACTCTGAACTGAACCGCTCTTTCGGGCTCGATCAGCCTTTCAATCAGACCTGCTTTTTCGAATTCGGGATGCTTTTCCAGAACCGGTTCCAGAGAACGAATAACTTCCTCTACTGCTTGCTGGAACTCCGGCTCGCCTGGATTCCTTTCCTTCACGATCTCAATATACTTTTCGGCTAGATTTTTTGACATTTCCTCTCCTCTTTTCGTAAATAATAATCTTCTGAAAGCGTTAAAACTAGCACATCGTATCGCTGTTTCCACAATAGCATATTGACAAATCTGCGTCAAGGGGCCAGGGCTTAAGAGAGAGGCAAATTAATAATTAATCAAGCAGTCACAAGAACTCATATTTTACAGGCGAACGTTATAAAATTACATATTAGAATAGTCTGAATAAAAAAACATGTTGTGAAACTACAAACCGCGGGTTCCCTTGAAACATCTTGAAATAACTTGTCGAAAAAAGCGGAAAAGGCGAATTAGACTATTGACACCGTATTTTTTTCGTAGTGATACAACAAAAAAATGTAGTAAATTTACTACAAAATAGAAGGTGAGATCGTGAAATCTTCCTACGTTTTAAAGATAATAGAAAACAACATGGATGAATACTCTGCCAGTTATAAGAGAATTGAAGAGGTCATTCTGGCGCAACCTGAGAAAATAGTCAGAATGAGCATCAGTAAATTATCTCAACTTGCCAACGTCAGC
>JAAYNC010000106.1:0-19952 GCA_012521055.1 Eubacteriales Family XIII. Incertae Sedis bacterium | reverse complement strand
TCTTTTCAACCCGAACTGAAACCGAAAACCAAATCTGTCTATTTCCACTCCCCAAAAATAGTCAACAATAAAAATTCTAGCTGATTGTTGTCTACTATCAAATCGCCAGATAAACAAAACTCTTGATTACAAAGCGTCTCTTGTCTATTATCAGCTTCAAAAATATCCAACAATAAAAAACCCGACCGATTCTTGTCTACTATTCCCCCATCAAGTAGACAGGAATCATAATCACAGGCAGGAAGTTGTCTATTATAAGCTTGAATTGTAGACAAGAATTGAATTTGAATTTAAAAAATGTCTACTCCAACCCCTTCAGATAGACAATAAACCGAAGCATAAATCAAATGTTGTCTATTTTCGGCCCTCCAGGTATACAAGAATTTAAAAAACAAATCAAAGTTGTCTACTTCCGACAATTCAGACAGACAAGAACTTTAACCGTAAATCAAATGTTGTCTATTTTCGGCCCTCCAGGTAGACAAGAATTAAAAAACAAATCAAGGTTGTCTACTTCCGACAATTCAGATAGACAAGAACTCAAACCGTAAATCAAATGTTGTCTATTTTCGGCCCTCCAGTTAGATAAGAATTTAAAAAACAAATCAAAGTTGTCTACTTCCGACAATTCAGATAGACAAGAACTCGAATCGTAAATTAAATGTTGTTTACTTTCAGTCTCGAAAATAAACAATAATATAAATTTTGACCGATTCCTGTCTACCATCGCCCAGCCAAATAAACAAGAATTAAAACTCTACACCAGGTGTTGTCTATTTAAATTGCTCACGATAAACAAAAACCGCGTCTGAATCGGAACTCTGTTAAACATGCATAAAAAAGGCAGGCTGCCCTGCCTGCCTCTGTTACATCAAACGCTTTGTTCAAAGCTCTTTTGTTTTTTTATAAATTATCTCTGATAGAGCAAGAGCCTTCCCTTTTGAGATAGGAAAGCTCTTGCACTCAATCACGTTTAAGTTATCGGTAATTGTTTTTCCTGGCAATGGCTTCCTCTCGGATCTCCTGTCTCATGCCCTTCAAAGCTTCTCTTCTTCTTTCATTTTTCGCTATGAGATCTTCTTTCATCTTTTCATCGTCCGTGATCTCTATCATTTCTTCTGCTCGTTTCATGTTTTGGATGGTTTTCCCGATGTTATACTCAATTTTCTCCACATTGTCCCGCCTGTCATCGGGATTAGATCTTGTATTGTTTCCCATGTCTCTTCCTCCCCACACGATTAAATATTGTATCGCCGCAATGATATCTAATCCTATTTTGCAACATGAGCATAAAAAATATTCGAAAAAAAAGCAGCGATAAAGTATATAACGTGAAAGTTGCAAGTGGTTTTCTGTTTCGCACGCTTTGCGTGCCCAACTGGCTTATAAGCATATAAAAACGGCGTGGAATTGACATCAGTTCCACGCCGTCTCGGCGCTGCATCGACAGCATTTATTTATAACTCTACAACAAGATTTTCACCATATCAGACGCGGGCATGGGACGATAATAGTAAAATCCCTGAACCTCGTCGCACATCATGTTTTTAAGGAAATTCAACTGCAGCCTGTTCTCAACGCCCTCTGCAACAATCTTTAAGTCCAGATTCTTCGCCAGGTTAACGATAATTACCGCAATCGCCTGATCCTTTTTACTCTTTTCAATACCCTGGACAAACTGAATGCCCATTTTCAGACTGTCGGCGGGAAGCATCTTCAACCGGTTCAGCGAAGAGTATTCCGTTCCGAAATCGTCTATAGAGATGCTGATGCCCAAGTTCTTCAAGTCGTTGAGAACGCCTATAACGTAGTCGGGCTCCGTCGTCATGGCACTTTCCGTAATTTCCAGTTCCACTATGCCGGGGTCTATCCCGGTCCTCTTCAATATGTTGCCAACCTGGGCCACGAAATTGGGATTACGCAGCTGAACAACTGACAGATTAACCGCAACGCGCAGATCTCCAAGTCCCATGGACTTCCATGACATGGTCTGCCTGCATGCGGTCTCAAGCACCCAATCCCCGATGGGATTAATCAGACCCGACTGCTCGGCCAGCGGAATGAAATCGCTTGGAGGTATCATCCCATAATCAGGATGCATCCAGCGAAGTAGCGCTTCGGTGCCTACGATTTTTTCTGTAGCAAGATCGATCTTCGGCTGATAAAATATTTGAAACTGGTTGCGCTCCAGAGCACGGTACAAGCCGTTGAATAGGTTCATTCTATACTGCATGTCCTCCCTGATATAGGGCGAGCAAAATGCATAACGGCCCTTGCCTTTTTCCTTTGCCGTGCACATGGCCATGTCCGCATGTCGAATAAGAGTCCCTGCATCCTCTCCGTCAAAAGGCCATACGGCTATACCGGCGCAGGCTGTAATAAATATTTCCTGACCGTTCAAAGATACGGGTTCTTTGAAAATGCTCATGATCTCTTCCGTGATCCTCGTGATCTTTCTCAAATCGGACCCGCTTTCCAAGAGGATAAGAAACTCGTCCCCTCCGAACCTGGCCACGTTCTCTGTGCTGTCCAGCAGGGTCATAAGCTTTTGCCCGATGCTCTGAATAATCAGGTCGCCCCCTTCGTACCCTACCGTATCGTTGATGGATCTAAAGGAGTCTAAGTCCAAATACATGATCCCCACTGTTGTCTTATTTCGGGCATTGGCAATGGCTCGCTCTACTCGATCATAAAAATGGTGACGATTGGGCAGTTTCGTAATGGGGTCATAATAAGTCATAAAGCTTATATGCTTCTGAGACAGCACTTTCTCGATGGAATCCGAGACGATGCGAGAAACCACCGGTACAGCGGCAAATTGATCCTCCGACCACGCCCGGCCTTGATCGGAAGCCTCAATGTATATAAAAGCTATAACTTTATCTTCATTGTAAAGGGGAATGAACAACCAGGGATTGTGCTTCTTTCTCCTGATGCGGTCTTGTGTTGCCTGATCTTTATAGAGCATGGAGTCTATCGAATGGGAACGCTGTTTTAAATGGTTATCCCACCGCTCCATGTATGTGCGCTGCTGTTCTAACGATATCACCTTGCCGCCGGCGGAATAATGCACAGAGCCGAGTAACTCCGTGAATCTTTCATCCGTCGAGTGAATAAGAACCGTGTCGGCCATGAAAAACTCCGCCAATTTATTTAACAGATTCTTAATGTTCTGGAGAGTTTTTTCCTCTTCTTCAAGAGAAAACCCGGTTGCAACATCGTCAATTAACGCCTGCGTCCTTGCTCCCGCCGCGTTTTTTAAGCGATTTTCCTGAAAAATGCGATAAGAAAAAAATATAATACCTGCAATAACAATTAGGTTCAATAAAGAAAGCAATAGGTAAATAGCACAATAATCAACGAGATGGCTCATAAATTCCCCCTGGTTTCGCCGAATCTATTATTGCTTGTCCTTGTTTGTCGGGCATAAAAGTAAAGTCTATGCCTTGCTGAAAAAATGTCATATCATTTCGCATGAACATTGCGCTAAAAGCATTGCGCTAAAAGCATTGCGCTAAAAGCACCATATATATATATCGTACATTTCACGTAAAACTTTATATTGTTTCGTCATAATTTATAAAATATTATAATTGTTGATATTTAGATGGGATTTCAGGCGGTATTGACCCGCAACCCTATGGATTTAACATATATTACATATTCCCCTTATAAACATACTGAAGGTATTGCTGGGCAATCTCTGCCAGCTTTAGTATGACAGAAACCGGCGTCGACCCCCTGTCCCTCATCTTGTAAGAAGGGAAAAATCGGGAAATGTGCAGCGGAATCCCGGGGCTTATGGTAGCCAGCCATGAGGAAAGCTCCCGCATCTCCTCCTCGCTGTCGTTTTCTCCGGGAATGATTAAAGTGGTTACCTCCACATGGCTTTTCGCCGCTGCAAGCCGGATGGCGTTTTTCACAACCTCAAGATCCCCGCCGATGGATTTGTAGAACTGGGGAGAAAAGCTTTTTAGATCTATGTTGAACCCATGAATCAGCGGCAAAATCTCCGATAAAGGTTCTTCGTTAATATAGCCGTTGGTCACCACCACATTTGAAAGCCCTTTTTCTGCCGTCAGCTGGGCGCAATCCCTGACAAACTCATAGCCTATCAAGGGCTCGTTATAGGTATAGGCTATGCCGATATTTCCCTCGGGAATAAGCTGCAGGGCTTTTTCAACCAATTGCTGGGGCGTGACCTCTATGCACCTGGCCGGATTTTTCTCCATGGAAATCCCATAATTTTGGCAAAAGGAGCACCGAAAATTGCAGCCATAGCTGCCCACCGACAAAATCCAACTGCCGGGCTTAAACCGCCTCAGAGGTTTTTTCTCGATGGGATCGAGGGCAATGGCTGTGACCTTACCGTAATTATCCGCAACTATTTTCCCGTTGCGATTGGTCCGCGCTCCGCAAAACCCCAGTTGTCCTTCCCGAATCACGCAACCCCTGGGACAAACCGTACAGAAAACCCCTTCCTTCATTTATGGCGCACCACCTCAAACCGTTCAAGCTTGTAATTTTCACGGGGTAAAATCCCCGCTTTTTTAAGGGCAATTTCCACCTGCTGCTGCGGAGTCGTCACCCCTTCTATATTGGGAAGCAGCAATCCTCGCCTGCTGCCTTTGCTTACGATGACTCCGTAGCGTTCCACATCCAGTTCGTCAATGGAATCTATAGGCTCCGGATCGCTCAGGACGTCTACGCTGTAAACCAGTTCATCCAGCTCATCTTCCGTCACCGGGTCAAACCGCGGATCTCCCGTTCCGGCGCTGACCGCATTGCGGATGATCTCGTCGGCGATGCATTCTTCCACCGGGCTGATGGTGCCGATGCATCCTCTCAACCGGTCGTGCTTTTTCAGCGTAACGAAAACCCCCGCCTTCTGCTTTGTCAGCTCCTTCGGCAATCCGGGAGGTCGATCGATATATCTCCTATTTCGCACGTAGGATTCCAGCGACAGACGGGCCAGGCTCACATAATCATCCTCTCCCGCGCGAATCCTCTCCCGCTCTTCTTTTTCCTCTTCTTCATACAGCACATCTATTCGCCGGGCCTCATCGGTACCCGTCGGGTGAAAAGCAGCTACGGCATACCCGACTCCGAAAGGTCCTTCATAGGACAAGAGTTCTGAATTCACCGTCATCCCGTCCAAAGCACCCGCCATGATGACGAAGCCCCTAAGCCCGCATTCTCCGGCGGCTTCTGTGAAGCTTTCCTTAAATTTGAGAAATGCTAAGAAATCGCCTTCCGCCATGGCTTTCGTCACCTGTTCATCGAAAATCGGTCCTTCTTCCGCATAGTCGTACGGCCCATCATCCTTCAGACGATGGGAGAGATCGCCGCTGGCCACGATGACCGTTCTGCGGTTCAATTGTTTTACAGCTTCCTGAATGCACTTGCCGAAGCGGTAATGCTCGATAAGGGTGAACCCGGAAATGGAAATGCGAACTACCTTGTAATCGTCTGAGTACTGTTCGATGAAATAAAGCGGAACTATGGCGCCATGATCCAGCTTTTTGTCCCGCTCTCCCAAGGTGCCGGCAGCCAGCCCTTTCTCCCCGGCAAGCTTTTCAATATGGCTCACCAGTTCGCTGTCGTAATCCACCTTGATGCCCGAGCCATAGGCCCCGAATCCCCTCAGATCTCCGGAAGAACCTGCGCCCGGTGAAATATGGATGTAGTCCTGATACATGACGGAATGAGGTGTGATCACCACCACGGTTTCCGGTTTTAATTCTCCGATTTCCTTCGCCACGCGATGGTAGGAATCAACGGTCTTTTGAATTCTCCGTTCCTGGCCTCTTCCCACTTCCGGCACGATAAGCGGCGGGTGGGGAACTATATATGCGGCCACAATGGACATACTCCCGTCCTCCTTTCTTCCCTATCATCGGAACCTTTCCGCAATCTCCTCTAATTTTCGAAATCTATGGTTCACGCCGGACTTTTTAAGCGGCGGTTCTAGCATCTGTCCAAGTTCAGCCAGCGAGCTCTCCGGGTGTTCTAACCTGAGCAGGGCTATTTCCCGCAATTTTTCGGGCAGGCAGGCCAGGCCGCCTTTGGATTCTATGAGGCGAATCATTTCTATCTGCCTTGACGCGCTGTTAATGGTTTTATCCAAATTAGCGCTTTCGCAGTTTACGATGCGGTTGGTCTTGTTGCGAAGCTCTTTGATAATCCGCACGTTTTCGAACTCAAGCACGTGCTTGTTCGCTCCGATCAACGCGAGAAAGTCGCTGATCTGCTCACTTTCCTTGAGATATACCACGTGGCTGTTCCTTCTTGTCGTCACTTTAGAACGAAAACCGAAGCTGTTGATCAGCCGCTTCAAATCATGTGCCAGAGCAAGGCTGCTGCATACGATTTCCATATGATAGCTCTTTTCCGGATGGCTGACGGTGCCGGCTCCGAGAAAAGCTCCCCGCAGGTAAGCCCGCTTACAACACCTGGTTTTAACCAAGTCCGAAGAAATGTCGTCGGGGAAGTAATTATGCCCTTCTTTGACCCGAAGTATGCCTGTTTCTCTAAGGATCTGCTCCGCATTGTTTTCCGCGCCGATGGTCAGCTCGTAAATATAGCCTTTCTTCAACAAATTGTTCTGGCCGATCTTTAAATTGGCGTTGACGCCGAAATAACTTTTTATACGCTTAAGGAACGCTCGGGCGATGGCCGGATTTTCCGTTGTGATTTTAAGGTCCAGCTTGCCCCCGCCTGAAAGCTTTACAGAGCCGCACATGCGAATAAAGCCGGCGATTTCCGCCAGCGTGCAGCAATTTTTCTGTTCTTCGGAACGTGCCACCTCGTTTTTCACGTCTGCTGAGAATGACATTTACTTCTGATTCCTCCTATAGGATAAAAAAGGGACCTGGAAGGCGGCAAACCGCGGCAAACCGCTTGGTTTCGCAGGTCCCTGAAAGGCTATGTTTTATTTGTCGGCGTATTTGCCCAGGCTCAAAATCTTTCTCGCCTCGTCAGGTGTGGCTATCTCCCTGCCAAAGAATTTGGCCAATTGCACTACCTTGTCCACCATTTCTCCGTTGCTCTTGGCAAGCACACCCTTGGCCAGGTACAGGCTGTCTTCGAAACCTACCCTGACATGACCGCCCATGATGATGGCTCCTGCGGCAATTTCGAAATTGTGTCTGCCGATTCCGCAGGCCGTCCATGTGGATCCCGGAGGAATGCTGCCAACCATGAAGGCCAGGTCTCTCAGAGTTGCGCTCATCTGAACGCCGAGTACAAAGTCGAAATGGAGAGGATGCACCAGGAGTCCCTTGCGATCCAATCTAAGCGCAATATCTATCATGCCCTTATCGAAGACTTCTATTTCGGGCTTGATGCCTTTCTCCTTCATTATTTTTGCGAAATTAATGATGGTATTCTCCGTGTTGACGAAGATCTCGTCTCCGCCGAAGTTGAGGGTGCCGCAGTCAAGGGTTGCCATCTCCGGGGTCGGAGTTACTTCTATCGATGCCAAACGTTCTGCATCTGTCATCCCCACGGCGCCTCCGGTGGAAGGCTGGATGATGACGTCGGGACACACTTCCAAAATCCCGTCTATTGCTTCCTGGAACCTGCCAGTATCCTGGGTGGGTGTACCGTCGTCCCAGCGTACGTGAAGATGAATTATGGATGCGCCTGCATCGTATGCGGATTTGGCTTCTCTTACAATTTCTTCAATCGTGTAAGGCACCGCCGGGTTCTGTTCTTTAGTTACTTCCGCGCCGCAGATGCACGTAGTGATAATTAGTTTTTCCATTTTTTATCTGACTCCTTTTTTTGATAATGATAATGACGCACATAATGATTATAACTTATAAACGGAAAATTTTCGACCACGGAAAATTTTCTCCGTGATAACAAAGATAAGCCCTGTTATAAATCCCGGTGAATGGTCAATACCCTTCTCCCCGCCTGCTGGAACATCTCCGTAAACACGTTGGCCATCGCAACGGAACGATGCTGACCTCCGGTGCAACCGAAGGCTATGACCAACTGAGCTTTTCCTTCTTTTATATAAAACGGGATCAGCTCGTCGATGAGGGCGTAAACCTTTTCAACGAAATTCTGAGCCTGCCGGGTCTTCATGACATAATCCCGGACCTTCTGGCTGTTGCCCGTAAGGTTTCGCAAGCTGGGCAGATAGAAGGGGTTCGGGATGAATCGCAGGTCAAAGACCAGGTCCGCATCCAAGGGAATTCCGTGCTTGTAGCCAAAGGATTGAATGGTGATGGTAAATCCCGTCGCCTCTTCCGAGGACAGCAAGTTTCGCAACTCCTCGTGGAACTGGGCAACCTTCATGTTCGAAGTGTCCACAATGTAATCCGCATCCTTGCGGATATCCATCAGTTTTGTTCTTTCCCTTGCGATTCCCTCCGGGATGGTTCCGTCCAAAGCCAGCGGATGAACGCGGCGGGTTTCTTTATACCTGCGTATCAACACTTCATCCGATGCTTCAAGGAAGAGCACTTTGAAGTTCATTCCGGCTTTTTTCAAGCCCTCGAAAGCATCTTTCATATCATCGAAAAATTCGCCGCCTCGAATATCGATGCCAAAGGCCACCTTTTCTACCTTACCCTCTTGGCCCGCCAGTTCGATGAAGTTTTTAATCAGCGCAGGAGGTAAGTTGTCAATACAATAGTATCCGAGATCTTCCAGGCAATTCATGGCCTGGCTCTTCCCGGATCCTGATAAGCCGGTAACTACAATGAACTCCATGCTAAACCTCCTCTATGTTGACGATCCTGGCAGGGTCCACCCCCGCCTCAAAGGCTCTTCTCAGGGCGGGTTCAAATTTCCCCACATTTTGTGGCGAATGGGCATCGCTGCCGATGATGAAGTTCACGCCGGTTGCGGCAAGCTTCTTAAGCTCCTCAGCCGACGGGGCGTTGTGCCATATATTGATCTCCATCAAGGTTCCCGTCTCTTCACAGGCTTTTGCAATGGGCATTAGATCGAAGGGGCCTTTATCTCCAGGATGGGTAAGGGCTTTGATTCGATTCTCATGCAATGCCTTGATTACCAGCTCTGTGTTGATTCTTTTTTGGGCGGAATTTTCGCCCATTCCGAATCTGGCCGCGGCTAAATTGCACAGGTGCGTCTTGATAGCAGCCAGGGGTCGTTCTCCTAAAACGCCGTAATGATAGCCTGCAAGGACGTAATCCAGGTCGTTAGCTTCTTTTTCCGTAATGTCCAATTTGCCGGAAGGGGTGATAATGTTTGCTTCTACTCCCAGAAGAATTTGAATGTTCGGGTATAGGGGCTGCAGGCGACGTATTTCCTCGCGCATCACGGGCAAGTCCTTCCTTTTGACTCCGTAGGTCAGATGGCCGGGTCCGTGATCGGCGATTCCTATGATGGACAGGCCTCTTTCCAGCGCAGCTTTGACGTTGTCCTCAATGGATCCTTTTCCGTGGGAAAATGTGGTATGGGTATGAATATCGTAAACCATCCGGTATTTCTTAACGTCGCCGTCATATTTGCTCATAGGCGGGTCTCCATTAATCTCCGATTATCCGTACTTCCGGTTCCAGACGAATGCCGGAATCCTCATATACCCGTTCTTGCACCAGTTCCATCAAAGCTATGATGTCGCCGGCGGTGGCGTTCCCCATGTTGATTATAAATCCTGCATGAAGGGGAGACACCATGGCACCGCCTACCGAAACGCCTTTTAAACCGGCTGCCTGGATCAGGGTTCCCGCATAATTTCCCGGCGGGCGCTTGAAGAAACTGCCTGCGCTGGGGTAATCCAAAGGCTGTTTCTGTCTTCTCCTGTCGTTTAAATCCTTCATCTTTGACGCGATCTGATCTTTGTCGTCCGGAGCCAGTTTCAGCACCACAGAGAGGATAATCGCTTCTTCTTCCATTAACCTGCTTTTTCTGTAACCGTACTTCATTTCCTCCACGGACAATGTGTAAGCCTCGCTGCCGTCAATTGAGAGAAGCGTTACGATTTCCACCACCTGGCTCATATCGCTGTCATACGCCCCCGCATTCATAAAGGCGGCGCCGCCTATGCTCCCCGGAATGCCTGAAGCAAATTCGAAACCGGTGAGGCTGTTTTCCATGGCAACCCTGGCTACGTCTTTCAGCAAAGCTCCCGCTTCTGCTTCGATTTTATCCCCTGCAACCTTGATGTGGCTGAAGGAGCTTCCGATCTTTACGATGACTCCCGGGTAACCTCCGTCTCTTACCAATATATTGGTGCCATTCCCCATTATAAAATATGGAGTCTGCTCTTCCCTAATGGCTTTCATGGTGTATCGCAATTGGGCGATGTTTTCGGGCAGGACTAAAAGCGCGGTTTTTCCCCCTGCCTTAAATGAAGTGTACTCATGCATGGGCGCGTCCTTCACCAGTTGTCCGGCACCCATCTCCTTCAATAATACCCTATAAATGCGGTCTGTATTCAAGCGATTGCCCCCCGTGTCTAAATGGATATGAATTTGATTCTGGTCGCTGCAGTCGATCGGTTAAACTTACGTCCTACGTAAATTCAAGTTGCGTAAATTCAAGTTACATTAGTTACAACCCGGTATGCTCTTTTAGCTCACTCATCCCACTCTAAAACACAATCTGTAACACATTCATTGTAGCTGACTTACCGTGCAATGTAAAGGTTTTAGAGGATTTGGCCGTCTCGGAATACTCCGTTGTTTCTACACTTTTCGCCTTAAACGCGGAGTTGTGTGAAGCGTCGACATAATTGGCGTAGGAAACAACCCAAAATGTGGGCTTGTCTGCATATTTATTAATATTTGCTGAATAAATATTAAATTTCCTATTGCAAAACTCACTTTTAAGTGTTAATATTCTCACGTAATCTAATATTTGATCAAACAGGAGCCAGTGATTATATATTCGCCAAAGTTGTATTTGGTGTCAGACACCACACACAACTCAACAAAATACAACTTAAATACTGCACTTGCCACTGCGGTTTTGCCATTTTTGATTGGAGGAAACGGAAATGGAAAAGGAAAAAGTTGTTCTTGCATATTCGGGCGGTTTGGATACGTCCGTTATTATGACCTGGTTGAAGGAGCATTACGACTATGACGTCATTGCAGTCTGCTTCAATGTGGGTCAGCATGATGACTTTGCGGCCATTGAAAAGAAGGCCTACGACACCGGAGCTATAAAAACCTATGTGCTTGATATCCGGGAAGAATTCATCACCGGTTACATCTGGCCTACTCTCAAAGCCGGCGCCATCTACGAAGGAGATTATCTTCTCGGCACATCTATGGCCAGGCCGTTGATGGCTAAAAAACTAGTCGAAATTGCAGAAACCGAAGGCGCGTATTATATAGCCCACGGCTGCACGGGAAAAGGCAACGACCAGGTGCGCTTTGAAACCACTATCAAAGCCTTGAACCCTGCTATAAAAATCATCGCTCCCTGGAGAATCTGGGATCTCAGCTCCCGGGAGGATTTAATCGCCTATGCTAAGGCTCACAGCATCCCCATCGCTCAAACAAAAAAAGATATTTACAGCAGGGACCAGAACATCTGGCACACCAGCCACGAAGGCGGAAATCTGGAAAATCCCTGGAACCAGCACGACGATAACATCCTCAAGATGAGCGTCACTCCGGAGAACGCCCCAGACGAGCCCGCCTATGTGGACATCGGTTTTGAGAAAGGTATTCCCGTTGCATTGAACGGAGAAAAAATGGGTCCAATTGAACTCCTCACCGCTCTCAACAAGCTGGCAGGCGACAACGGCGTGGGCACCGTGGACATCATTGAAAACAGGCTGGTGGGCATGAAGTCCAGAGGCGTATATGAAACCCCGGGCGGCACGGTTTTGTACAAAGCTCATTCCGCTCTCGAAAAGCTGATTCTCGATCGGGATACCATGGCCTACAAGAATATCGTTGCTCAGAAATATTCCCAGTTAGTATACGACGGATTGTGGTTCACGCCCTTGAAGCAGGCTATCGATGCCTTTGTGGATTCAACCCAGACCTTCATGACGGGAACCGTCAAGGTCAAACTGTACAAAGGAAATGCCATACCCGTTTCGTCCAAGTCGAAATATTCTTTGTACAGTGAAGAATTCGCCACCTTCAGCAAGGATGAGGTGTATAATCAAAAAGACGCGGAAGGTTTCATCAACCTCTTCGCCCTTCCGCTGAAAATCAGGGCCATCCACAAGCAAAATTTAGAGGGAGGAACCGATACTCATGAAACTTTGGAAAGGAAGGTTTTCAAAGGCGGCGAATTCGTCGGCTGAGGCATTCAACGCTTCCATTGAAACGGACCAAAGACTTTATAAACAGGATATACAGGGAAGCATGGCCCACGCTCTCATGTTGGGCTGGCAGGAAATCATACCGATGGAGGAAGCCGAAGCGATTCGGCTTTCGCTGCGTGAAATCCTTGAGGATATCGAAAACGGAAAAGTGGAATTTACCATAGAGCAGGAAGATATTCACATGAACATCGAAACCCTGCTCACACAGCGCATCGGCGATGCAGGCAAGAAGCTCCATACCGCCCGCAGCCGGAACGACCAGATAGCGACGGATCTGCGTCTATATCAAAAAGAAGAAATTCATAAGGTGCAGGCCTTGTTGCAGGGCTTGATTGACACCTTGGAAAACCTGGCGGAAGGGCATAAAGAAACGGTAATGCCCGGATACACCCACCTTCAAAGGGCCCAGCCCGTCACCCTGGCCATGCATTTAGGCGCATATGTGGAGATGTTCAAAAGAGATTCGGACCGTTTCCGGGACTGTCTGAAGCGAACTGACCTGCTGCCTTTGGGCGCAGGCGCTCTCGCCGGCACCACCTACCCCATAGATCGGGAATTTGTAGCAAAGGAACTGGGCTTTTCCGAAATCTGTGAAAATACCATGGATGCGGTCAGCGACCGGGACTTTGCCATCGAATTTGTCAGCTGCTGCGCCATGACCATGATGCACCTTTCCCGCCTCTGCGAAGAGCTGATTCTCTGGAATTCCACGGAGTTCTCTTTTATTGAAATGGATGACGCTTTCAGCACGGGCAGCAGCATCATGCCCCAGAAGAAAAATCCCGATATGGCGGAGCTCATCCGGGGAAAAACAGGCCGGGTCTACGGCGATCTATTCGCCCTGCTGACCATTATGAAAGGGCTGCCCCTGGCTTACAACAAGGACATGCAGGAGGATAAGCCTCCCCTTTTCGATGCGGGAGACACGCTGAAGGACTGCCTCTCCATTTTAACCCAGGTTATAAGCACTATGGAAATCAAGACACAGAACATGGAGAAGGCGGCAAACTCCGGGTTTATGAACGCCACGGACGCAGCGGATTACCTGGTAAAGAAAAGTCTTCCTTTCCGGGATTGCCACGAGATCATCGGCAAAATGGTCCTATACTGCATCAAGGAAAACAAAAACCTGGACGATCTGACATTAGAAGAGTTCAAGAACTTTTCCCCGTTGTTTGAGGCGGACATCTACGACGCCATCGACATAAAGAAACGCGCCCTCAAAATCAAATAACCGCGTGAATGGTCCTTCCCGCGGTACCGGCGGCATGTAAGCTTTAGTCGGCCTTCAATCGGCGGTTAGCTGCATCATGATCTCAAGTTTATTGAAAATTCCCCGCTCCAGCACATCGTAGATGGGCTGGATTTCTTCTTTTCTCAGATATAGGCGAATGGCATCGTAGTATTCCTGTTCGCTTATATTCCACAGGATTGGCGGGAAGCCGTTCTGGATCAGATGGTACTGAGCCGCGATTCTCGCTATAGCCTCCGAATCGGTTTTGTAAGGATATATTTCAATGATTTTATTATGTAGGTATGCGGCTTTTTCGATGGGATTCGTTTGAGAGGCGCCGGAGTGGAGCCAGGTGAACAGAAGCTCCATCTGCTCGTCTATTTCTTTAAAATGAGGGGGGTTGTAGGAGATCATTCGCAACACCGGATTGAACTTCCGGTATTCATACTCCGTTTCGTTTGTCAGGGTTTGATACAGCTTAAACAGATATTTTTCATTGAGATAGAAATCCATCTCAACCATATCGTAGATTTGATCTATCACATTCTTATAATTGCTTATATAAGAGTGGTCCTTCACGCTGACATCGATAAGGAATTCTCCCTTTAAAATCCTCTCCACAGAATTTCGCGACAGATTGTTCCCATCAAGGCGCATGGAAGAATAGATCCAATCCACACGGTTGAGTTCGTCCAGAAATTGCGATACTTCCTTTCGATAGGGTTTTCGATTTTCCAGTATGAGTTTCTTCTTCTTGATTTCTCTGTACAACGTCTACACCCCCTGCGTTACAACATCGACTAAAACGACGTGGGCATAGTGTAATAGCTCATCCAGGGTATTGTCTGTTAGATTTTTGTGGGCGTATCACAATCGGCTCATATAATTTTTAATTAATATAATAATATTTTACCATGAAATAACAAATTTTGTTTACTCATTTAATGATTTTGCATATAATAGGGATACTTTAAAACTTTTAACCTTAAAAAATCCACCGTTTTTCGGGTGCAATTTCGGGTAAAAGTATAATACCATCAAAGGGAAGGAGCGCCAATCGATGGAATGGATATATGATGTCAATCTCGGCTCAGTTGCATTGCGGTTGATCCTTGCCGTGTTATTTGGCGGAGTCGTGGGATTAGAACGTGGAACAAATAAACATCAGGCAGGACTCCGTACCCATATCCTTGTGTGTCTGGGTGCTACCCTTGCCATGATGACAAATGCATATATTTTTGAAAACCTGGCGCCCAACGCCGACCCGGCACGGCTCGGTGCTCAAGTCATCAGCGGTATCGGTTTTCTAGGAGCAGGCCTCATACTGGTAACCAGCAGGAATAAGGTTAAAGGGCTTACCACTGCCGCAGGACTGTGGGCCTCCGCATGCATCGGCCTAGCTTTGGGTATTGGCTTCTACGCCGGCGCTTTAATTGCCGGGACCCTGGTCTTTGTCGTCCTGGCTCTGCTTCCCAAGCTGGAAGTATATTTCTACAACCGTTCCCGCGTTATGGAAATCTACGCGGAAGTGGATTCCATGGCAAATATGCGAGAGTTTCTCCATTTAATCCGCAAAAATAGCATAACGATAATAGAAACTCATATCAACAAAGCCGACACCGTTAACGGCGAAGGCTACAGCCTTAACATGTCGATACGGATACCTAAGAAGTTGAACCATATTGAAATAATCGAGCTCCTCTCTACTTTCCCCGGCGTCTTCCTGGTGGAAGAGCTGGAATAAAAATTCGGACATCTTCCAACCTTCAAACCAACCTTCAAAAAAATGTTGCATAGCGGAAAATTCCCCGCTATGCAACGAGTGTGCAATACCTGTATTACATCTGAAAGTTATCGCAACGCCTGCCCCCTGGCAGGCTATTTTTTTACACCGGATAGACCATATCTTCCTCGTTCAGCAGGCTGGAATCGATCTGATATCTTTTCGCATTCCTGTACTCGAAGAAATCCATAGCCGGTTTCGGGAACATAGCTCTCGTGAGCACGTCTTCATCCTGCTCTACATATCTGGCTATCTCCTTCTTTATGCTCTCGAGTTCCGGTTCGATGAGATCCGCCGGCCTGCAGGTAATCCGCTCTTCGTCCCCGATGATCTTCTTCACGATCTCTTCTTTAATGGGCACAGTGGTCTTCCCGTACATCCCCTTAACCAGCTGCTTTACTTCATTTGGCACCATCTTGTAGCGCTCTCCCATGACCACATTGAGAACAGCCTGTGTTCCGACAATCTGGCTGGTGGGAGTAACCAGCGGGGGATAACCCAAATCTTCTCTTACCTTGGGTACCTCCCTCAGCACCTCTTCAAACTTGTGCATGGCATTTTGCTGCTTCAACTGGGAAACAAGGTTGGACAGCATTCCGCCCGGCACCTGATATTTCAGCGTATTGATATCTACGCCCATCAATTTGGGATCTAATAGCCCCTCTTCAATGTATTTTTCACGAATGGGTCTGAAATACTCCGCGATTTCGTTCAGCGCATCCATGTCCATGCCCGTATCCCATTCGGTTCCCGAAAGGGCCTTGACCATGGGCTCTGTGGAAGGCTGAGATGTGCCCTCTCCAAAAGGAGAAATGGCTGTGTCGATTATATCGGCTCCCGCTTCTACGGCTTTTAATAAGGTCATGCTACCCAGCCCGCTGGTTGCGTGGGTGTGAACCTCCAGCGGAAGATTAACTTTTTCCTTAATTGTCTTTACCAAATCGTAGGTGTTATATGGATCCAAAAGTCCGGCCATATCCTTGATGCAGATGGAGTCGGCTCCCATTTCGGCAAACTCTTTTGCAAGATCCGCAAAAACATCATTGGTATGAACGGGGCTGATGGTGTAAGACATGGCTGCCTGTGCATGTCCGCCTTCCTTTTTAATGGTTTCGATGGCCTTCATTAAATTTCTGGAGTCGTTGAGCGCATCGAAAACCCTGATGATGTCAATGCCGTTGGCCAGGCTTTTCTTTACAAACTCTTCAACAACGTCGTCTGCGTAGTGCTTGTACCCCAGAAGGTTCTGTCCTCTGAGCAGCATCTGAAGTTTGGTCTTTTTAATATTTTTACGGATCACCCGCAGTCTTTCCCATGGGTCTTCATTGAGAAACCTCAAGCATGAATCGAAAGTGGCGCCGCCCCAGACTTCAAGAGCATGATAGCCTGCCCTATCCATGGTTTCTAATATGGGAACCATTTCGTCTGTCTTCATCCTTGTTGCAATCAACGACTGGTGCCCGTCCCTCAATACAGTTTCAGTAACTTTTACCTCAGCCAAATGTGTCCCTCCTGTTCCAATTGTCTTGTTCTATTTAATGTTTATATTTAACTGTTTTATTCATTTGATTGTCAATACCTAATTACAGTTTTACGGATGACCTTACAATACCGTTTTATGGATGCACCTACAATACAGTTTTACCGATACCCCCGCCCCCTGCCTTCTAAACGCAGGAGCCCGGAATTGCATGATGCTACCATTATATACAGGCATTGAACAGAAACTCAAGAGCATTTTTCCGCCTTGCTGCATATTATGCAAGAAATGATGCTGTAGCTGGAAACGGAGGCCTTTATTCATGCCCTTTGATGACAGGGAACTATTAGCGAGGCTGATTCAATGCGAGGCCGGAGGCGAGGGTGAGATTGGAATGAGGGCAGTTGCCACCGTGGTAATGAACCGTGCTACGATTACCTACGGTGAGTTTGGGAGGATAAGTCAAAGCGGAAGCGGCACCAACATACAGAACATAATCATGCAACCAGGGCAATTCACCTGTGCCATGACCGTGAAAAACGGAATCCCTAATCCTCAGAACATATATAACATGAGGCCGACAGATATTCACTACGAAATTGCAGATTGGGCAATGGTAGGAAACCGGTTGGTCGGCATAGATCATTCCCTGTATTTTTACAATCCCTTTTCAGTAACCTGCGCCCCTTTTTTTCCTCCGCCAAATTATGGCGTTATTCATAATCGAATCGGTAATCATTGTTTTTACATCCCCACCGTTTACTATGCAAATACTTGATGAAAGAAGGTATGACCATGCATTACCCTTATAATCCTGGTATTTCCAAACCCCCGTTTGGATATGAAGTTGCTGATGCAAGTGTCGGCATAGATCCGTCAAAAACTGTTCAAAATACTATGCCGCCGTCCCTGGGCCCTCCCAGTCAGCCTGCACCAATCATGCCCGGCACCCCGAGTATGCCCGGTGCTCCAGCCATGCCCGGCCCGAGTATGCCCGGCACCCCGAGTATGCCCGGCGCTCCGACCACACCTACACCCGCACCAACAGCCCCAACTCCACCTCCTACCCCTACAACTCTGACACCGGCTGCACCCTCCGCTCCTCCACCAACTTTTCCGACTCCGCCGGAATCAACACTTCCGGGAACTCTTGGTCCCTTACCGGGAACCACTTTTCCCTTTGAAACTTCACCTGGCGCGATAATGCCTCCTGTACAGCCTATTTTCCCGTTACCTACTACCCCTGTGCCCATACGGCCTGTACCGATACTGCCTTCCGAAACAGACTCGGCGGCTGACGTAACGGTGACGCGGCCGCCCCTGGTGCAGACCGTTGTATTCGAAGACCCGGACACTGTTATTACCGGTTCCCCGGTCCCAACGGTAGTGCCTTCGCCGCCTCATTTTTCCGTTCCGGGCAATCCCTTGCTTCCGCAGGAATATAAAGAGATTCTCAGCTACGAAAGCCTGCAATACATGAACGGGTTCATGAGAACCCAAATCGGAAAAGAATGCTTAGTTACGATGGAGTTCGGCGGCGGGGCTAGTTTTTCCAGATTCGGTTATCTGGTAGGTGTGGGGCTCAATTACCTGCTGCTTCAGGATCCCTGCAGCAATGAAATATTGGTCTGCGATTTTTATTCGGTGCGGCTTATTGAGTTGTTAGGAAGAAGATGTCCTGTCGATCTGAACATTCAATAGCGGCAGATCGCGTTCATTTTCTTGTGCGGAACAAAAGCCGCATGAGTTTTTTCCGGTTAAAGGGAATAAGCGGGTAAAGGTAGGATGTTTTTGTCAGGGTTTTGGTCGTTGCAAGCATTATGATCTCGATGATCAGCACCCCGATAAACCCCCACAGTCCCAACAGCGCGGAGCCGATGAGAAGCAATATGCGCATGAACTTGAAAGCGTAGGACAGTTCCATGCTGGGCTGAGAAAAAGCAGCCAGGGCGACCACAGCCATGAGCAGGATAGTTTGCGGTATGAACCAGCCTGCACTGATGGACAGCTCTCCTAAAAGCAGGGCACCAATCACCGAGAGGGATGTGCTCAGGGAGCTGGGGGTGTTAAGAGAGGCCAACTTCAACCCGTCTACTGCAATTTCCAGGATGAGGAACTGCCAGAACAGTGGGATCGGATAGGATTCCTGAGGCATGAGAAAGTTCCAGCTGTTGGGAAATGCGAGGATTCCCCTGTCTACCAAGAGATAGATTGGCGTGACGAAAATAGACGCGAGCATGGTAATATTACGCACCAACCTTAAATAGCTGCCGGTAATAACGGGGAAGTAGTAATCGTCGGCATCCTGCAGGAAATCAAAGAAACCGGTAGGTAGGATGATGGCGGTAGGGCTGTTGTCCACTAAAATCACGAGGCTTCCTTCCGTAAGGTGTGCCGCCACCACATCAGGACGCTCTGTATAGCGGATTTTAGGGAAAGGATTCAGCCAGTGCCGTTTGTCTAAAGCTTCCACCAGGCTCTGGTCTCCTACTGTCAGGGTGTCGATTTTAATTCCCTGTATTTTTCCGATGAGCTCTTTGACCACCGCTTCGTCGGCAAGCTCTTTCATATAACCAAGGCAGACATCCGTTCTTGAGGATTGGCCCACATTCATCATGTGGAAGACCAGCCTCGGATCGCGTATGCGCCTGCGAATCATGGCAGTGTTAGTCACCATCGTTTCTACGAATCCGTCTCTGGAACCGCGCAGCGTCCGCTCCTTGTCCGGCTCTTCAATCCCCCTTTCCGGATAGCTGCGCAAATCCATCACAATAATGCTGTTGTATCCTTCGATGATCAGAGCCGTCTTTCCGGAAAGTATGTTTATCACGGCCATCCTGGGAGTGTATACTTCCGTCAGTTCTACGGTAGGGATCTTCCTCTTGATGAAATTACCGGCAGTGTTCATGTTCTTCATGTCGGAAGTGGAAATGTTTTGAAAGTCCGTGATCATGAGCTGGAGTTGATGATCCTTAACAAAGCCTACAGTAAAATACAGGTAGGCTTCTTTTCCCCCTATGGTTAGATTTCGTTCTGTGATGTCAAAACTCTCGTTTATAGGAAGAAGCTCGCGAATTTCCTCGACAAGCTTTATTTTCGGTTTTTGATCCGTCGACTTTTGGTCTTTCCTCTTTCTACCGCCCATTCTAACGCCCATTGTAAACCTCCCGCCTGATTGTTATGCCAT
>JAAYNC010000083.1:0-1761 GCA_012521055.1 Eubacteriales Family XIII. Incertae Sedis bacterium | reverse complement strand
CTCGAGGCTCCCTCTCCATCCCTGGCCAGCTCTTTAGCCAAATACACGCAGACCTTGAGCAGGGCTTCCACAAAGATTTCGTATTCTTCGGATCCTTCGCAGAACTTGGCATTTCCCGCCATGCCGTTGGCCAAAACGCAAGCCATGTCGTTAGTAGATGTATCCCCGTCGACGCTTATGCGGTTGAAAGACCTATTTACACAGTATCGCCATGCTTTCTCCAAAAGCTCCCGGTCAATATTCACATCGGTGGTGATGAAATTGAGAGTGGTTGCCATATTTGGATGAATCATTCCCGAACCTTTGGATGCACCCCCGATTCGAACGGTTTTTCCGCCCAGCTCAAAGGCTACTGCATACTCTTTTTTACATGTATCCGTAGTCATGATAGCCTCTGCAGCATCGCTTCCGCCGTCGGCAGAAAGGGCTTTGGCAAGAACAGGCACGCCTGCCTCGATGGCATCGATATCAAGGGGCACTCCGATGACTCCCGTGGAAGCCACGATCACGTCCTTGCAGTCGATGCACAGGGCTTTTGAAGCAGCTTCTGCCATTCTTAGAGCATTTTCGTGACCCTTCGGAGCGCATGCATTTGCATTGCCCGAATTTACGATTATCGCCTGCGCCTTTCCGTCTTTAAGATGCTCCATGGTCACCTGAATGGGAGCCGCTTTCACCTTGTTCCTGGTATACAGCGCCACGGCCTTGCATGGCACCTGGCTGTAAATGAGCGCCAAATCCTTCTTGTTTTTATTTTTCCGGACTCCGCAATAGGTGGCGGCGGCAAGTAAACCCTTGGGAGCGCAGACACCACCTTTTATTACATATATATCCCGGCTCCCGGGAATTTCAGAAGTTCCAGTAACTCCCGAAATTTCATGAATGGCATTAATGTCCTTGTTGCAGATAGCGTTCGTATTTGTTTGTATATCTTTAATCGATCCCATTGGCGCATTCCTCGCATTACATAGTAGTAGTTTTTAGATGTTTTCCTCTGTATTTTTAAAATGCCGGCGCCGGAGCAGTAAGGCCAGTGGTCTCTTCAAGGCCGAAAACGATATTCATATTTTGAACGGCCTGGCCCGCGGCTCCCTTCACCATATCGTCGATGGCGCTGCAGATTATGAGCCTGCCGGTGCGCCTGTCGAAATGCAGCGACACATGGCAGTTGTTGGATAACCTTACGTTGCGGATATTGGCGTATTCTCCCTCTTCCAGCAGCACCACAAAAGGTTCGCTTTTGTATGCTTCCTGATAGCATCGCCGCAACTCATCCGGCGCTGCCTTGCTACCGCAGTAGATCGTCGAAAGGATCCCCCGGTTTACCGGCAGGAGGTGAGGCGTAAAGGTCACTTTTACCGGCTTGCCCGCCAGCTTTGACAATGTCTGTTCGATTTCCGGCGTATGCCTGTGACCACCCGCTTTGTATGCGGAAAAACTTTCGTTGCATTCCGGGAAGTGAGTGTTCTGGGTTAAATTTCGGCCCGCTCCCGTCACCCCTGATTTGGAGTCGATGATGATGTTCTCCGTATCGATGAGCCCGGCCTTAAGGGCGGGATACATGGCCAGGGCTACGGAAGTGGGGTAGCAACCCGGATTCGCAATCAGCCGGGCGCCTTTGATTTCTTCCCGAAAAAGCTCACAGAGCCCGTATACCGCCCGTTTATGTAATTCCTCACTGAGGAAGCTTTCTCCGTACCAGGTTTTGTAATCATCTTCATTCTCCAATCGGAAGTCGGCGCCGAGATCGATGAAGACGAT
>JAAYNC010000124.1:0-8178 GCA_012521055.1 Eubacteriales Family XIII. Incertae Sedis bacterium | reverse complement strand
TTTTTCAAGAATGGACGCGATAAGATTCTCCCGGGTGGTCTGGATCGAAGCTTCTGTGTTTTGAGGAATGGTATAATCCAGACTGTCCAGCGCAATAAGCGCATAAATAGGTCCGTTTATACCCTGTTTTTTAACCAGTTCCAGATCAGCCAGTTTCGCAATCAGATCATATCCCGCCGCATCGGTGGGATCCTTGCCGATAGCTGTCAGCGCCAGGATCAGCCTGGAATATTCCGAGTACTTGTTTCGCGTAAGATTGCCTTCCTCTTGCTTAAGGGTGGCCTCTACATTTTTGTAATAGCTGTCAGCGTAGCCTTGGGGCAGCTTTATTACCGAACGAACCAGGCCCAATAAAGTCCAATCTCCGCCCACCATTCCGAAACCCGGCGTCTCGATGGCCTTCATCAGATATGCGCCGGTTTGTTCGATTCTTTGATTTATTGCCTCAATATCCGAACCGTCGGAACTTCCGAAAGATGCTGTCGGAAAGCTCAAAAACATCGTCAATGCGATTAATAAACTGATTGTCTTTGCCAGCTTTTTTCCTTTTAATCTCATCTGTATTCCCTCCCATTTCGTTTCAGCCATTTTGTTTCAGCCAGAAAAAAAGGACCGTGGCCAAGCCACAGTCCGTATTCACTGTCATTAATATTCTGACCCTTCTACCAATTCCCCGTTGGTATGATCATGGCATTATGCAGGTCTTCTGACTCACATGGTACAGAATCCAACTGACTCTGTCTGTTTTGTCCGCCTTCCCGAAAAAATATTTTCAGTGGCCGTTATAAAATAACGTAGAAAAAACTCCATGTTCACAGCGGCGGGACCGTGCAGGACTTTCACCTGCTTCCCTCTTAGCTGCAAGGTTCAATCCGAACCTTCGCAGAACATAATGCGCTGTTATTAAATTGCAGTTTAATCCTATCATCAAAACCGTTTTGCGTCAATTAATGTTTGCAAAAATTCGATTAGTTTTTTATAAACTTCAGTTTAATCGATTATTTAACATATTTCGACATGAAATATGTCTGTCGGCTCCGCTTACCGACACAAATATACATGTGCAGGCATTTGAAGTTTTAACTCCTCCCGTAGGAAGAAACGTAGAAGAGACCCTCCGTCAGATCAAGGCCTTCCAACTGGTAAGAGAATCCGGCGGAACCAAAGCCACACCTTCCGGCTGGAAACCCGGAAAACCGGTTCTAAATCCGGGACCGGACCTTGTAGGCAATGTATGGAAGGTCTGGACTATAGACCAAGCTTTCGATGATTAATACGGACTTAGGCACTTCTACAGTCTCCAAAAGTACCGATAAAAAGGAACCCGTTTTGGGGTTCCTTTTTATGTGACAATGTCACAGATAAGTCTGGGCTGGAAAGGTTATATTAAATTTAACAAATCCGCTCCTGACAAAAAAACAGGTCGTAATAACAAGTAAAATGCCGTATTTTGCGAATTATACAGTTTATATTAACGGGAGGTTAAGTAATGATTAAAATAACGGAAATTGCAGCCGAAAAGCTGAAGGAGATGGTTGCAAGCAAACCGAATCCTGACGCCCAGATGCTGAGAATTTCATTTGCAGGCTATGGCTGAGGCGGTCCCCGTCTGGGATTGGCTCTGGATGAGCAAAAGAATGAAGATGATTTGTTGGTTGAAGCCAACGGCATCAAGGTGGTTTATTCAAAGGATTTAGAACCTTACGTAAGAAATCTCGCCTTGGATTACGGTACTAAATGGTACAACAAGGGTTTCCGCTTTGTTGGAAATAACATCGGGTCCTGCTGATAATACAATATCAGCGGGACCTCCGAGCAGGGGGACAACAGCAACATGCTTCCGGCAAGCGTTTCACATTATACCTACTCCTTTTCACCTATCGGCTTTGGATTGCAAATTATTGCATTTTCAATGTAACTGTGATAATCTGTTCTCTATGGAAACGGAAACGAAACGCAAGATCAAGGGGCATATTGCTGCCTCTGCCAGCATTTTAATATGGGGAACTACTTTCATCTCCACAAAAGTACTTCTTGAGGATTTCACGCCCATTGAAATCCTCTTTTATCGTTTCATTTTGGCCTATTTGCTATTGTTCGTCATATCGCCGAAACCGATCCGGCCAAGGAAAGATAAAAAGGAGCTGCTTTATGCTGCAGCCGGACTGTGTGGAGTTTCTTTATATTTTCTTTTCCAAAATATCGGGCTCACCTATACACTTGCTTCCAATGCGGGCGTCATCGTGGCGGTTGCACCCATGTTCACCGCTATCATTTCCTATTTTCTCATAAGCCAGGCCAGCCTGCATCGGAATTTTATCATCGGCTTTTTCATCACCATTACGGGTGTGGCTTTAATAAGTTTTAACGGGAACTTTGTGTTGAAGCTGAACCCCCTGGGGGACATCCTGATGATCCTGGGCGCTCTGTCCTGGGCCTTTTACTGCAATCTTCTGGTTTTTATCGACGAAAAAGAGCTTTCTATAATCCAACATACACGCAAGGTTTTCTTTTACGGGCTTTTGCTCATGATCCCGGTTATTCCATTTACGGATTTCCATCTGGGATTGAGCCGGTTTGCCGATCCGGCCAATCTGACTAATCTTTTGTTTCTTGCATTTGGTGCGTCAGCCATATCTTTTGTCACATGGAATTTTGCCGTAGGAGTACTCGGTTCCGTAAAGACCGCAACCTATATATATTTTAGCCCCATCGTTACGGTGGTGGCTTCCCTCATCGTGCTCCGCGAACCTTTTACGTGGATATCCCTGTGCGGTACGGTATTGATCTTATTCGGACTCGTTATATCCGAAAGAAAAAACAGGGTACAAGCCCTGTGTGATAACATTTCCGCCGAATCAACAGAAAATATTGATGAAAATGCCGGTGTGCCTTCCGAATATATCGATACAAAAAGCACCGACAATGCTGTAGAAAGCGCCGATGGAAAAAGCGCCCGCAATTAGTTCTCGTCTAATTCCTTGATTTTATCTTTAATTTTTTCGAAAGAAGTCTCGCTGATCACATGCTCTATGCGGCAGGCGTCTTCTTCCGCCGTCTCTTTATCAACGTCAAGCGCACGCATGAGATATTCTGTGATGAGCCGGTGCCTTTCGTAGATGCTGTTTGCCCGGGCCCGTCCTTTTTCCGTCAAGTGGATGTCGCCGTTCTTTTCCATCCAAATATATCCGTTTTCCTTCAGGATGCTCATGGCCCTGCTGATGCTGGGTTTCGAATAGTCCAGCTCATTTGCAATATCTATGGAGCGCACCGTTCCATTCCTTCGTTCCAAAAGCAAAATCGTTTCAAGATAGTTTTCACCAGATTCATAAATACCCATGGCGCCCTCCGGAAAGAGTACCCTTCCTTATCCTGCAAACATATGCTCAATAAAAATTTTAAAGCCGATTATAATTAACAGACACCCTCCAAGGATTTCTGCCTTATCCTTCATAAAGTATCCGAAACGCTTGCCTATGGGAACACCGATGAAACAGCAGGCAAAGGTTACAATCCCGGTCAAAACCACCGCAGTAAAAATGTTGGTATCGATTACGGCAAAGCTGATTCCCACCGCAAATGCATCGATACTGGTTGCAAACCCCTGGACTAACAAGTCTTTTGTCGTGCAATACGTTTTATAGCAAACCTTTTCAGGGTTCCGCATATCTTTAATGGCGCGGGCAATCATGCTGCCACCGATAAAGCACAACAGGCCCAACGCGATCCAATGATCGATAAACTTTACCGCTTCGCTGACAGTTTTGCCTGCATAGTACCCGATTAAAGGCATCAACGCTTGAAAACCACCAAAGGTTAGTCCCGTATAAAAAGCTTCCTTGATGCCTGCATTTTTATAGCATATGCCGTTGGATACAGAAACTGCAAACGCATCCATGGCAAGACCCAGTGCTATAAAAAGCAGCGTGAAATATCCCATGAACGTCTCCCTTTGTATTTAAATTCCGGCTTCCGGATTTAGGCTTCTCATTGCCAGAATAGTCTTTGTAATCAGTTCATCAAGTTCCCAGCCAAGCATATCCGCACCTTTTTGTATAACTTCACGAGAGCATCCTGCGGCAAAGTTGGCGGTTTTGTACTTCTTTTTAACGGATTTAAGCTCCAGATCGTCCACGCTCTTGGAGGGCCGCATGATAGCAACGGCTCTGATAAGCCCCGTAAGCTCGTCCGTGGCATAGAGGATCTTTTCCATGAACTCTTCCGGTTCTATATCCACACCAGTACAGCCCCAACCGTGGCTCATAGCTGCCCGTATCAGAGACTCGTCCAGGCCCAGCTCTTCCATTATCTCTTTTCCTTTTACGCAGTGCTCTTCGGGATACTGTTCGTAATCCAAATCATGAAGAAGCCCTACCACTGCCCAAAACTCTTCTCGTTCCGGATTGTATTCCTTGGCAAAATACCGCATGACTCCCGATACGATTTCCGCATGCAGCAAGTGGGATTCTTCTTTGTTGTATTTGCTCAAAATCTCCCGGGCTTCCTCCATTGTCGGTACGTAACCCATTTCTTCGTTCCTTTCTCTTCTTTATTTCTTGCTTGTGATTGTATTTATTCATTTGTTAATTTGATTTTGGACTGTTTCTTTTGTCTATATTTTTAGACAAACAGCACAAACAAAACAAAAGTTTACCGCTCAGCAACCGCTATGGTTCCTGTCAATTATGCAGTACGATAGCCCCTATCCACTGTGCGGCCATGGTAATTGTTATTAACTATTCTAATGCATTTAGGAACATATGTAAACAATCCCCCGAATCAAGAGCGATTTAGACGGGGGGTTTGGACGGACAATTCAGGCGTGCAATTTATAGGGGCAATTAAGACGGCAATTTAGAAACCGATAAGATCGCGAATAACTTCACCGGCGATGATCAGACCCGCGGCAGGAGGAACAAAAGAGTTGCTTCCGGTCACATGGCGCTTGGCCGTTTTCTCTGTCATAACCACATCCTCCCGGAGTTTAACGGGAGGCTCTTTCGAATATACCACTTTTAAGCTGTCCACGCCCCGCTGGCGCAATTCCTTGCGCATGACCTTCGCGAGGGGACAAACGGAAGTTTTGTAGATATCATCCACCAAGAATTTCGTCGGATCCATTTTGTTCCCGGCACCCATGGAACTTATAACCGGCACTCCGGCGGCTTTCGCTTGAACTACCAATTCGATTTTAGCCGATACAGTATCGATAGCATCGATTACGTAATCGTATACGGACAGATCCACTTCATGAGCCATATCCTCGGAATAAAAAAGTCTATATGCATTTACAACCGCATCCGGGTTGATTCCCAGTATCCGCTCCTTTGCCACATCTACTTTGTATTGTCCGATGGTTTTATGAGTGGCGATGATCTGGCGATTTAAATTGGAAAGACATATGGTGTCGTGATCGAAAATATCCAGCGCGCCCACTCCGCCCCTTGCCAGGGCTTCAATTGCAAAGCCGCCTACGCCCCCTGCACCGAATACGGCCACCCGAGCTTTGGCCAGCCTTTCAAGTCCTCCTTTCCCTATTAAAAGCTCCGTCCTCACGAACTGCTCTGACATAATAGATGATTCCTTCCCTGCTTTCTATTCTTATTGTTTTGCTCTCTTCTCTGTTTCCTTCTAACGCACTGTTGATTTCATGCTCCTTGGTCCTGTTGCATGATAGTGTGAAGAAAATCAATTAATGCAGTCTGTTTTTGTAACTTTATTCTAAATATAATGCATTAGTTGAAATTTTGCACAAGTTTTATCGTTTTTTCCCGAATAAATAATGCACTAATTGAAATTTTGCACACTTCCGTAAAAACGCCGCCGGCATAAATTCAAAACCCGTAAGGGTATACTGCCTTCTGGTCATAGTTTAGCTTTCAGTCTGGCTCAATGATTAGGTTTGAATCTCCTCAGCCGCAACGCATTTGTCACTACAGATACGGAGCTCAATGACATGGCTGCCGCGGCAAACATGGGATTGAGCAGCGGCCCTCCGAAGATGTAAAACAGTCCTGCCGCAAGAGGGATGCCCGCCACATTGTAACCGAAGGCCCAGAACAGATTCTGTTTAATGTTCCGTATAGTGCTCTTACTCAGGTGTATGGCTGTAGACACATCCATCAGATCGCTTTTCATCAGAACGATGTCGGCGGATTCCATAGCCACGTCCGTTCCGGACCCGATAGCGATTCCGATGTCAGCCTGAACCAGCGCGGGAGCGTCATTGATGCCGTCTCCTACCATGGCTACCTTGCGCCCTTCATCCTGGAGTTTTTTCACTTCGCTGGCTTTATCCTGGGGAAGGACTTCCGCCAGAACCCTGTCTATACCCACTTGCCTTGCGATGGCTTGGGCTGTCTTTCGATTGTCGCCCGTGATCATGACTACCTCGATGCCCATGGATTGCAGTTTTACTATGGCATCCCTGCTGCTCTGTTTCACCACATCGGCTACGGCAATAATACCCGAAAGCACACCGTCCAATGCAATGTACATGGGTGTTTTCCCTTCATCCGCCAACTGATCTGCTCGTGATGCAAGCTTTCCCAGTTGTATATTCCTGTCGTTCATCAATTTCCGGTTGCCAATCAGCACATTCACACCGTCAATGACTCCTTCGATTCCATGTCCGGGAATGGCCTTAAAGTTTTCAACATCGTAGAGCTTCTGGCCGTCATTCTCCGCTTTTCTCACAATTGCATCTCCCAGGGGATGTTCCGATCCCTTTTCACCGGATGCGGCAATTTGCAAGAGTCGCTCCTCCGTAAAGCCTTCCGCAGCAATCAAATCCGTGACTTCGGGTTTTCCTTCCGTTATGGTCCCTGATTTGTCGAGGACAATGGTATCTACTTTGTGGGCGGTTTCAAGAGCTTCACCGCTTTTTATTAATATTCCGTGCTCCGCCCCTTTTCCCGTACCCACCATAATGGCGGTGGGAGTAGCCAATCCCAAAGCACAGGGGCAAGCAATTACCAATACGGAGATGAACATGGTCAAAGCGAAGGCAAAGCTTTCACCGGCAATGAGCCAGCCTGCAAAGGCCAGCGCCGCAATGGCGACGACGATGGGAACGAAGTAGCCCGAGACTATGTCTGCCATCTGCGCAATGGGAGCTTTGGAGCCCTGGGCCTCTTCCACCAGCTTTATGATCTGGGCAAGGGCCGTATCGCTGCCTACTTTCGTAGCCCGGAATTTTATCATACCGTTTTTATTTATAGTAGCTGCATATACGCTGTCGCCGGCTTTTTTGCCCACGGGAATGCTCTCTCCCGTCAGCATGGATTCATCGATTGAAGTATGGCCTTCTACCACCTCTCCGTCCACCGGGATGCTCTCTCCCGGTCTGACTAAAATGATATGGCCAATCTGCACATCTTCGATAGAAATAATCTTTTCCTTACCGTCCTCTATTATTACAGCCGTCTTCGGAGCCAGGCCCATAAGCTTCTTTATGGCGTCGGAAGTCTTTCCTTTTGCCCGCGCTTCCAGGGACTTGCCCAACATTATCAATGTAATGATTACGCCGGCGGTTTCAAAGTACAAGCCATGAACCCCATGAGGGTTTTCCCAGGCAATTGCATAGAGAGAATACAGGCTGTAACTTATGGCAGCAGTAGTGCCGATGGCGATAAGGGAGTCCATGTTAGGGCTTCTCTGAACCAGCGCTCTGAATCCCACCGTATAAAACCGGTATCCCGCTGCAACAATCGGGATTACCAGAAGCAACTGGGTCAATCCGTATGCCATGGGGTAGCGGTCCGGCTCTAAAAATCCCGGAACAGGCAACGAAATGCCCGGAACCATGGGCACCATGGCTATATACAAAAGAGGCACAGCAAAAATAACCGACAGGATAAATTTAATGCGAAGAGTCTGGATCTCTTTATCCTTCCTCATCTTATGTTCATCCACAGGCGCCTCTTTTGCGCTGCGAATAACCTCGTAGCCGGTTTTCTTCACAACTTCCTCTATTTCCGGCAATTGAATCTTTTCCGGATCGTATTCTACGCTGGCTGTCTCAGTGGCCAGATTAACCGAGGCCGTTATAATTCCTTCTGTTTTATTCAAGGCCTTTTCCACCCTGCTGGAGCAGGCCGCGCAAGTCATTCCGCCGATTCGAATAGTCTCTTTACTCATGGCCAAACCTTTCTGTTCTATGTGTTATTGGTTGTTACT
>JAAYNC010000013.1:0-1584 GCA_012521055.1 Eubacteriales Family XIII. Incertae Sedis bacterium | reverse complement strand
TGTAGTGTTCACCTTGTCAAGACATATTTTTTTTATTCTTAATGAACCAAATATTTACATATAGTCAATATCCTTTCGGCGGGAGTCAAGGGCGAGCGAAGCGAGTTTATCTTGACCCTTGACTCCCAGATGAACCATATCCTTTTTCTGGTGGCCTGTTGATCGGGCCACCTGCCCTCCGGCGAGGACAGGGTTTGGGGCTGGCCCCAAGGTCTATTAAGCTGCTTGCCTTCCCAAATACACCTGGCTAGGGGTTTGATAACCATGGGTTTGGTGTGATCGTTCAAAGTTGTACTCGTTCACATATTTGCGAATCCCTACTCTAAGCTCTCTAGGTGTAAGATATTCATAAGGATAGATGTGTTCGATTTTGAGGCTGCGGAACCACCGTTCAATTACCACATTGTCTACCCAACGCCCCTTGCCGTCCATGCTTTGCCTGATCCCTCTATTTTTGAGGTAAGTTGTGTATTCATCACTCGTAAATTGGCAGCCTTGATCCGAATTTATGATCTCCGGCTTTCCGTAACGCTGAATTGCTTTCTTTACTGCTTCTAGAACCGGTGCTGTATCTAGGGTATCAGATAATTCCCAGCCGACTAGAAAGCGGCTATGCCAGTCGATAATGGCGGTTAGATACATATGTCCATTCCCCATCCTAATGTATGTGATATCAATTGCCCAAACTTGATTGACTTTGTTAATGCATAGGTTTCGCAACAAGTATGGATGGATTTTATGGAGCTTGTTACGCTTAGAGAGATTCGGCTTTGGGCACATTGCATAAATCCCCATCTCGTTCATGAATCTCTTTATTAACTTGCGTCCAACCGGAATATTGTCAATGTTCTGCAGCTTGTCACGAAGCTTTCTGACTCCCATATAGGGCATTTTTGTGTGCCAGTAATCAAGCTTGTTCTTAACCAGGTTTTCATACTGCAGGTCCGGCTCTACCGGTGTATAATATACGCTAGTTCTGTTGACTTCAAGCAATTCACATTGCCTGAGCACAGTCAGCTTATGGTCTTTTGAAATTAGTTTTAGTCTCCCAATCATCTCCAAAGACTTGTTTAGATTTTTTTTTCAGCCAGTCATTCTCTATCGTGAGTTGACCGACTTTCGCCATTAGTACATTAAGCTGCCCATCCATTTCCTTTTCCTTGGCACGGATTTCTTTTTCATCCCTGCTTTCCGAAAAGGCTCTTGAAGCGTTTTTTAGAAATTCTATTTTCCAATTCCTTAGCTGGTTCGGACTTATTCCATGCTCGTTAGCAATCTCGCCGAGGGAGCGTTCTTCGCGTAGTAGCTCCAATACGAGCTTGCTCTTAAATTCTGGTGAAAATGTTCTTCGTTTAGCCATTTTTATGAACCTTCTTTCCTGACAGTTTACTGTTTTTTATTATATCAGGTTCATTAAGCTTTTCGAAATTTTTGTCTTGTTTTATGGGTACATTATAATCAGAAACTCCAAAAGATTATCGCTGTAGTGACCGGTAGCTTCCAGTCCTACTTTAATTTGAGCGAAATCACTCCCACATGTCTTGAGATTTGTAAGCAATTCACGAAACCCCTGTTTGTTGTTTG
>JAAYNC010000180.1:0-1649 GCA_012521055.1 Eubacteriales Family XIII. Incertae Sedis bacterium | reverse complement strand
GCTGCTGCTTCCGTAGCCCATACCCTTCCCGTTGATCTTATAGGTCCAGCCGGACAGCTCTCCCGCATCGAATTCGTAGAGATTGTGGATTCCCTCCACATACTTGCTTTTGAGGGCAGGATTCGAGTTGAATTCCATATGGATTTTTTCTTGGCGCGTCACTCGCTGCAGAATATCGAAAACGCTCTCGCCTTCGGTGAATTCCACTTCCTTTGCCGGATAGATCCAGCCGTCTTGGGGCAGTTGCTCCACTATCGCGGCATCGATCTTGTCCAGATTGTCAAAGACTGTACTACAGTTAATAGAAAAGGTGCATTTTAACTTACCTTCGTCGGAGCCCTGGCTGCCTTTGGATCCTTGGCTTCCGCCGCCGGCGCTGCCGCTCGTACCGCCGCCATTTGCATCGGAAGTGCTCTGTCCCACACCACTTTGGCTGTTTCCCTGCGCATCCGGCGATTGGACAGGCGTATCGGGATCGACGGAATTCCCGTCTTCATTCTGTTCTGTGACCTGACCCTCCGCACCCGCCCCTTCGCCTTCGGATACGACGGGCTGCTCCGGTATAGATTCACCCGAGTCGGAGGCCGCGCAGCCGAAGCATGCAAGTCCTATCAGTACCAAAATCAATATCAAACCGATGGTTTTCTTCATGGATTTCACGTCCTTATTCTTTCACGATTATTACCGTGTTGGTGATTCCGTCCCAGTCCACTTTCGCGTCGAGACCTTCCGAAACCACCCGCACTGGAACTAAAGTTCTGCTGTTCTCGATTACTGCAGGCACATCCAGCTCTACCGGTTCTCCGTTGATATAGGCTGTTTTGCTGTCAATAGTAAGCTGTACCTGCCGCGCCCCCAGGGTGCCGATGGCCCTGCGCAGATTATTGTCCCAATCTACATCCGCTCCTAAAGCTTCGAAGATCGCCCTCATGGGCACCAATACTCTTCCGTTTCTATTGATCGGTGGCTGATCAAAGGTCAAATATCTACCGTTGAGCAGCACCTTGTATTCATAATTTGCCCCTTCATTTGCCCCTCCGGAACCACCATTTGCTCCCACATCCTTCATCCTGAAAATGGGGGATTCTCCTGCAAGCAATCTCTGATAGGAAACCAGTGCCAATAAAGCTTGTTCCGTAGGCATCAGATCCGAATCGCCTCCCGGAATGTGTCTGTAACTTCCGTCCTTCAACCGGAATGCTTCCAGCGCATCCAGTGGACTGCGCTTCTGGCCCTTTTCGTCTGTTTTAATGAACCGGTTGTCTTTGACCGGATCTATCCCCAAGGAAGTCAGCGCCAGTATGACCTGCGCTATGCTTTCCGTATTCTCTATGCCTTCTGCTGCCCAACCGGTGAAACCTCCGTTATTCGTCTGGGCGGAGGATAAAAAGGCGAGTGCCCGGTCAATGACCGTTTTCACGTCAGCTCTGTCGCTGTAATTGCTCAACGCCTGCAAAGCCGCCGCCGTCACATCCGGATCCGCCACAGATCCGCTCAGAGCGAAACCCCCTGCAGGCAACTCTTTTTCAAGAATGGACGCGATAAGATTCTCCCGGGTGGTCTGGATCGAAGCTTCTGTGTTTTGAGGAATGGTATAATCCAGACTGTCCAGCGCAATAAGCGCATAAATAGGTCCGTTTATACCCTGT
>JAAYNC010000211.1:0-15025 GCA_012521055.1 Eubacteriales Family XIII. Incertae Sedis bacterium | reverse complement strand
CAGGGTCTTTAAAGCGCGATAAACCCCGGTGTTGTCAACCCTCTCATCAACGAACAGGTTTTTTCTCTCAAGCTCCTGTATGATCGAATAACCGTGCATGCTCTGCTTGGCAAGGATAATCAAGATGTTTGGTTGAATCAGTTTATCGAGATTATATCCTCTGCAGGAACATTTCTCGCCGGCATCTATTTGATTTTGTCTAATATTGCCCATTTGCATCACCTCTTTATGAGAATACATGCAAAACACCCCAAAGTCAATATGCTCAAAAAATCAAAAGGGACTGTCCCTTTTGATTTTTTGATATCTTTAGACACCAAGTACAAGTATGATATAATGTGTACCAGCAGTAGTATTTGCTTTAGGTGTTGCATTTGGTGTTTGACACTTTTTACAACACCTTTTTACAAAAGGAGGTGTTATCATGCCACTTAAAGTTCTTCGGGGTGATATTACAAAAGTCCAGGTAGACGCCATTGTCAATGCAGCGAACAAGACCCTCCTCGGCGGCGGCGGAGTTGACGGAGCCATTCACAGGTCCGCGGGGCCGGAACTTCTGGAAGAATGCAGAACTCTCGGCGGTTGCGAAACGGGACAGGCAAAGATTACAAAAGGCTATAAGCTTCCCGCAAAACATGTGATCCATACGGTAGGACCGGTCTGGCATGGAGGCAAAAATAATGAAGAAAAGCTGCTTACCGATTGCTATAATAACTCACTTGCCCTAGCAAAGAAACATAATCTGAAAAGCATCGCCTTCCCGTTGATATCCGCCGGAGCCTATGGATATCCGAAAGAGCAGGCGCTGCAGGTAGCCATTTCCACCATTAAGCACTTCCTTGAAGAAAATGAAATGGAAGTGTATTTGGTCTTATTTGACGAAGCCACATTTTCCATGGCAGAAAAATTGCTGAATAGTTAATATTGAAGAATCAAAAAATCAAAAGGGACTGTCCCTTTTGATTCAGACCGTAGACAAAGCGTCTCAGAAGTTCTTGTTTTCTGAGACGCTTTGTCTACAGTCTGCGCCAATCGCAATGCGGTTGGCGTTTTTTTATCTTTATGAAACTTAACCCCAATAAGGCGTTAATGCATTATCCTTAGTTACATGAACTTCCGGATGTTTCCCTAAGCAACCTGAGGTCATGTCCTGAGGGGTTCTGGAAAAGTCTGAGATCAAATTCGGGAACCACGGCCAGTATATGGTCGAAGATATCCGACTGAATTGACTCATATGCCGCCCAGGCCGTATCGTTGGTAAAAGCGTAAATCTCTATGGGCAGCCCCTTTTCCGTCGGCTCAAGCTGTCTCACAATCTGAGTCATTCCTTTGTGAATACGAGGATGGTTCTTTAAATATTGCACGATATATGCCCGGAAAGTGCCGATATTTGTCAAATGTCTTCCGTTGACCAAACTCTCAGCATCGATTCCGAGCTTTTTATTGTATTCTTCAATTTCTTCTGTCTTATCATTAATATATTGCTGAATATAGCGGATCTTTTTAAACCTTTCCAGCATCTCCTCGTCACAGAACTTGATGCTCGTCATATCGATGTATATGGATCGCTTTATTCTCCTGCCGCCGGCCTCACTCATGCCTTTCCAGTTTTTAAAGGAATCGGATATCAGCGCATGAGTCGGAATAGTGGTGATCGTCTTGTCCCAGTTCTGTACCTTCACTGTATGCAGGCTGATATCTATCACATCGCCGTCAGCCCCATACTTGGGCATTTCGATCCAGTCTCCGATCTGCACCATATTGTTCGATGCAAGCTGAATACTTGCCACCAAGCCCAGTATCGAATTCTGAAAGATCAGCATCAGCACCGCCGTAGCAGCTCCGATACCGCTTAGGAGGAGCAGCGGCGAACGATCTGTCAGTACCGCTATGATCACGATAGTTCCGATGACGTAAGCAATAATTTTCAATACCTGCAAATAACCTTTAATAGGCCTGGACTTTGATACCTCAAAACTCCTGTAAACATCATCAGCGGCATCCAAAAGCTTGCTCAGCGCTGCCACAAACACCAACACCATGTAAGAAAACGCTATGCGCTGAATCCAAACCTGGTAAGACGGGAAGACCGGCGCGAAGGAATGAATCAAAAAGGCAGGAATGATGTATATAATGCGTTCGAATACTTTGTTCTTTAACAATGCCTCGCCTAATTTTGTTCTGCTCTTTTCAATAAATGCGCGAATAATCCGCAGCAATATGTTCTTTGCCAGCAAGTAGACCAATGCACTGATGAAAACTATGAACAGCGCAGCTATAATAACTGAGGTGTATGAAACCATTGATTGGCTTAACCCATATGACACCAATAGATTTTCAATATACTCAATCATATTTACAGCTCCTCTCACCCCCGCCGTAAACTACCGCCGGAGATAGGGTTAAAGCTTTAAAAAAACGGGGCGAACAGCTTGTTGAATATGGGTAGCTTAACACTGACTCCGCAAACACCGGGTTATTCCTGCCCAAAAGAATTGTTACAAAGAAAAGACCGGCGGCAAGGATCAGAAGTCCCAAATGCTTGCGGATCTTGTTCTTTTCATATTTCTCCATGAAGGAAGCGAAGTTTTCTTCTTCTCGACGGATGGCCGAGTGAACCGCCTCTTCCAGGTCTTCCGGCAGCTCTGCCGATTCATATATATCCACCAACTCCTTGATCTTGGCCTCTGATTCTTCATCCATCGAGCTGTCTATTTTCAATTCGCCGCATACGTATGCCAGCTTATTGCACACTTCTTTTTGGCTCATATTGAGCACATCCCCGATCTCTTCCTCGCTTAGGCCTTCAAAATAGAAGAGCTTAAACGCATTGACCGCCGAGGGTTCCATTGTTTCCATAAACGCATAAATTTGAGAGTTCCATATACCATATTTTCTTTCCGACGCCGTAATACAACACGCCGAAGAAAATATTCCATGCAGTGGCCGTCCAATACAGCGGACCCCGTGGTATAGAAGTAACCGTTTGATCCGAGGAAGGCAAATGCGCTCCACCATGTAGCAGCTTGCTTTTTTTATCCACTACCGGTTCGCCCCAATTCAGTTTATAGGCAATGAAAATAACCACTACTAAATATGCCCACATAATCAGGTTGAAGGAGTAGATGAAGGGGAATCCGGAAATGTACGGGTCCGACATACCTTTGAAGAAGAATACGCCCGGGAACTCCATACACATGAAACCAATTAAGATTAAAACCCAAAGGATTTTGGATTTTTTTTATATTTTAGCGTCGTCCGGTCTCATAAAGAACCTCCCTTCTACCTCGTAAAAGAAAAATGTATAAATATAAAATCATCATATCACGCCTTAGTTAAAGCTTGTTTGACCAAACCTTAAAAGAAACTAAAATATTAAAGTTTTCAGAATTATAAAAATAAGGGGAGCATCCATCTGTTCCCTCGTTTAGGATACTCTTTGAAATAATTTTTATGCATTGCTCGCCTTCTCATAACGTTTCCCTGCGTTTAATTATTCCGGCGAGCATCTTCATGACCCTCGATGAACTCAAGCGCCTTATCCTCGTCAAGAGGCTTGCTGATCAGATAACCTTGTATCTTGTAACACCCTGCGCTAATGAGAAATTGTTTTTGGAATTCATGCTCCACGCCTTCGGCAATGGAGTCCTGATCGAATTTTTTTGCTATGGAGATGATATCGCTGGTAATTGCCTTGCTCGGATGGATGTTCATCAGGGCATCTATAAAGTATTTGTCTATTTTAAGGCCGTTTACATTGAGTTCCCTCTCTCTTGCAAGAGAGGAATATCCCGTTCCGAAATCATCGATGGCAATATAAATTCCCAATTGCTTCAGTTCCCCGAGAATGCGATTTATTTCCTCGTAGTCCGATGAGAACACCGTCTCGGTGATTTCGATGCCGATGTTTTTCGGTTGCACTTTCTTTTCCCGGATTATATTAAACAGGTTACGGCAAAAATCTTTATGTAAAAGCTGAACTACCGAGACGTTAACGAATACTTTCACATCGCGGTACCCTTGGTCCGTCAACCTGTTCATAAAATCTAAAGCTTGGCGAAGCACCTTTTCACCAATTGGGATTATGAGCTTTGTTCTCTCGGCTATGGGAATGAACTCCAGAGGGGAGACCATCCCTAAAGTGTCACTTTTAAGCCTTGCAAGAGCCTCAAAATCGCTTATCCGGTTTGTCTTCACATCGAGGATCGGCTGAAATTGCAGGTACAGTCCGCCATCGTCTTCCCTCGAAACAACACGTGCCAATTCACGCTGTATCTCCTGCTCACGGATTATTTGCTCTTCTAATTCCGCATCGTAAAAACAAATGCCGAATTCTTTGTCCTTCAGTTCAATTATTGCTCTTTCGGAAGCAACAAGGATATGGTCCAGAATCTCGGTTATATTGTTCCCGGTATCCTCCGTGAGTTCAAGCACTCCTATCCCGCCTCCGATGCGTTCCGTCGAAAGGATGGATTCCAAGGAATCGATGACGGAGTTGCAGAACGCCAGCAAATCTTCCTTATTCTCATATTCTTTTATGTAGAAGATGAACCGGTTTTCAAAGGAGCTGAACAATGAGTGCTTGTCCGAACAAAGTGTCATAAGAACTTTGGCAATCTGCTTTATTAAATCCCTGGCGTAATGGAACCCGTGAGTAGTCGTCAGGCTTTGCACCGTGCTCATGTTAACGCTGACCAAGGCTCTCTTCTCCGTGAATGGCCCTTTCAAATCGTTATTCAAAACTTTTTCTAAGTATCTCCGGTTGTACAGTCCTGTCCACGAGTCATGTTCATTCATGTACCTCAGATTATTTTCCATCTCTTTCCTATCGGAAATATCTAAGATAATACCTTCAAGGGCTTCCACGTTGCCCTCTTCATCAAAGACCCCCTGCCCCATCTCCAGGACCCATTTCCGCTTCCCGCCAGCGGTGGTGATTTCATATTCATACTTAAAAGGAAGCCGCTGGGCAAGAATGCGCACCCATTCACCACGCAGGAGTGGCCTATACTCAGATGTAATAATCTCTTCAAAAGAGATGTCTTTATTGTATAAAAGACTTTCCGGAGGATAACCTGTCAGTTCAAGACAACCGTCCGAAACGAACAGCATGGTCCAGTCCTTATCGTTCTTGCACCTGTAAGCCATACCCGGTATATGGGAAAGAAGAACGGACTTGCTTCTCTCACTTTCATACAAGGCTGCCTCTGCCAGTTTGCGCTTGGTTATATCCACCAGCAAACACAGGTGCATCATATCTTTGAAAGGAGTACCCAGAAACGGAGAAATCGTCATATCTGTCCACACAATGGATCCGTCGGGATGAATGAAACGCTTCTCCATGGAATAGCTCTGTATTTCGCCTTTTTGGAACTTCTCGAATAACTCAAGGTCAGCCTGCACATCATCGGGATGAGTAATTTCCGGCCAGGTTATATTCAGCAATTCTTCTTTGTTCCGGCCGAGGATTTTTTGATACATAGGGTTTATGTTTGTGGATCCCAATTTTGCTTCGGTTGCGTGCCCCTTGCCAGAAATGATGGCGATTCCGATGGGAGCCTGCTCAAATATACTGCGATAAAGGGCTTTATCGTAAGCGATTTGACTGGCCAAGGATTTGAGCTTGGTGTGCCTTGACCAGCCAAAAAGCAATGAAAGCGAGAGAATGATAACGCATAGGACAATTATCACATCGGGAATCATATGCATCCAGAGTCGCTTATACCATTCGGAAGCGGAATAATCGATGGCAAATAAAGCAATAACCCTGTCGCCTTTCGAGTCTTTCTGCGGTACCAGCGCGCTGATCCAGGTCTTGTTACGGTTGCTGATGCGATCTGTTAACAAGGCGTTCCCCGTGCGAAAGGCTTCCCAATGCACTTCTTCAGCATTTTCATAGATCATTCCTGACGCCGCATGATCAGGAAAATCTTCCGGTATCGAATCAACAAGAAAAACGACCTCTCCGTCACGTTCAGCCAGAAAATATGCGTACTGGACTGACTGGGTCGTTTCAACCAATTTAATCAGGCTGTTCTTTGCCATATGATATTCGGGCTTTTCCAGGTCTTCGCTTCCGCCTGATAACGCCTCTATATGTTCAGTATGGAAAATGCTTTCCAGGGACCGGGCCAACTGCAAAGCTTCCTTGACAGCCATATCTTCGTATTTTTTCCACGCAAAGTGCAGGTATAACCCGCTGAATAATACCACAATCAAGATAATTACAGCAGTTTGTATGAAACTGGTTTTTAGCTGTGATACAGGTCCATGTATTTCTTGCTGCTGTATGTCTTCCTTTGTTTCCGTTCGCCTCGTTTCCGTTGCATTACGCATTATACAGTCCTCTTGTAACTTTCTGTAGCGGAAACCTATATCTGAAACGCTAATTTACCAATTTATCGTTCCCGCACTTCTGCTCCTTATTATCAATGTCTATATTGTCTTCCCACAACCCCTCTAGATTAAACAATTATTGGATAATATTGTCGAGATATGGAGTTTAGCCATGGTCCATCCTATTCTCTATCTCAAATAAAAAGCGTATAGCAACTAATTAATAATTTATATTATATATAAATTCGATAAAATTCGCCATTTTTCTTCCCAAAAATTAAATAAATATATAAAAATATATACCCTAATATGCCTTACTGTAATTTGCTCTGATTGCTCTGTATGATCTGGTCTGCCCTGACTTCGATCGCTATTATTCTTTTTATATGAATACGCAGAGATTAACCGTCCCAACTCCGTTCACTAAGTACCGCAAAAAGTCCTGTATGGATGCTCCGACGGCGGAGGCGGAGAAGAAAACTCCTCCTGTTCGTCCGAATACGCATAGGGATTAGCCAACACATTCATCAACCTCTCAGTCTTGCTATAATCTCCATCTTTTTCCGCCGCTTCCAGGGCCTCTTCCACCTTGTGGTTGCGCGGTATTACGGCAGGATTATTCATTTTCATTAGGAGCTTGAATTCTTCTTCCGATTTATTTTCTCTCGCCACTCTTTTTTCCCATTTCTCTTTCCATCCTATAAATTCATGAGTGCAGAAGAAATTCATTCCTTCCGGTCTATCACTCATTACATTCGACCTGTCGTCCACTCCGTCCGGCTTGCCACTCATTCCATCCGGCCTGTCGCCCACCCTGTCTGGTTTGCCGACCACACTCCCCTCTGCGACGCTCACACCGCCCGCGGCGACGAGCGTTAAGTTTTTGAATGTATTTGTATAATCCGCCTTGTACTTTTCCATAATGGTCAGCAATTCCTTTATTAAGGATTCATCTCCCGCCTCTTCGTAATACAATCCGAGCTTGGCCCTCATGCCGTTAAGCCAAAATTGTGAGTATAGCTTTGCAAATTCTGACACCTCTTCATTTGCCATATTTACCGACTTTTCCCCGTCATCATGAAGGAGCGGCAACAACGTCTCGGCAAACCTTGCCAGGTTCCATGCAGCAATTCCAGGCTGATTCCCATAAGCATAGCGGCCATGAGTATCAATTGAACTGAACACTGTCTCAGGGCTATACGTATCCATAAAGGCACAAGGTCCGTAATCTATCGTTTCCCCGCTTATGGCCATATTATCCGTGTTCATCACCCCATGGATGAACCCGACCAATTGCCATTTTGCTATTAATTCGGCCTGCTTTTTAATAACTTCCCTCAACAATAGCAGAAATCTGTTTTCCCTCGATGTTTCGTCCAGTGCAATGGCAGGATAGTGTCTCTGCAAAGTATATTCGGCCAGAATCCGCAGTTCTTCCACATTGCCATATGCTGCAATATATTGAAATGTGCCGACCCGAATATGACTTGCGGCTACGCGGGTTAATATGGCCCCCGGCAGAGATTTTTCACGAATCACCTTTTCCCCTGTCGTGACGACAGCCAGGCTCCTTGTGGTGGGAATGTTGAGGCTGTGCATTGCTTCACTGATAATATACTCTCTCAGCATCGGCCCTAAAGCGGCTCTTCCGTCACCGCCCCTGGAGTAGGGAGTTCTGCCCGATCCTTTAAGCTGTATGTCAAAGCGCCTGCCGTCCGGAGCAATCAATTCCCCAAGTAACAGAGCCCTGCCGTCTCCCAACATTGTAAAGTAGCCAAACTGATGTCCCGTATAAGCTTGCGCTATGGGAACAGACCCTTCAGGAAGCGCATTCCCTGCAAATATCTCCACTCTGTTCTGCAACCCATTCACATCCAACCCCAAGGATTCGGCCAAGGGTTTGTTTAAAATCACTAGCCGCGGAGAAGATACCGGCGTCGGATTTTGTACTGAAAAAAACCTTTCAGGCAATTGTGAATAACTATTTTCAAGATTCCATCCTACATCTATATATTTCATTCCATCCATTCCTTTTTCTTTGTTGTCTCTTCACATGTTTTGTTGTTCTTCTCGTGTCTTTGCTGTTCCTTCACATGTTTATTTTCTTATGTTTCTTTTAAATTCATTCTTTACATGCATTTCTCTTCAAATACTTTCTGCTTACATTATGAATTGTGTCTATTTTTACCCTATAATGCAAACAACAATCATGACCGACAATCCTATCTTGTTTACCTTGAGCCCCGATTGTAGCCAACAATCTTATGCTCTATTCAGATAGTTGTCTACTTTTCCCATGATATGTAGACAACTATCTTTGCCTAAGACTCGGATCTTGTTCACCTTCGCCTCCCGATTTAGACAACAATACTAGCTCGGCTCAAAATGTTGTCTACTTGTTCCCTAAGATGTAGACAACAATTAGGGTAGCAGGCCGGATCTTGTCTATTTTCACTTCGCAATATAGACAACAATTAGGGCTTCCGGGCTGTTCTTGTCTATTTTCAATCTGCAATGTAGACAACAATACGAGTTCAAATCCGAATCTTGTCTACTTTTACCATTCAAAGTAGACAATAATCTTGCTGACGATTCTATCTTATCTTCCCTTAGCTTCAAAAATAGACAACATTTAAAGATGTTAGTCTTTATTGTCTACACTTTGCATCAGAAATAAACAACAACCATTGTCTTCTCTCGCCTTTTGATGTAGACAACTATCCGATGCAGCTTTACACTTCATCGCTTCTGATATAGAATTGATAGAGCATCTAAATGACTAACAATTGGCGCCTGCATCTAAGTGATGAAAGCAATGAGGATTTAAAGCAATGAAATTTAGGGATATGAAAGCTATAAAAAGAGAGACAATCTGAAAGCGAAGCAAATTTAAATGTTATTAATGTAATTAAATCCAAGTGTTATTAACTGGTTAAATTCAAGTAATATGAACACAGCGATAAACCAAGAGCTCTGAAATCGACAAGAGAATAATAGAATATAAAAAAGTAATATGAGAGGGAGAGCATATGAAAAGAAAGAATGTAATTATTATAGGAGCGGCAGGACGCGACTTCCATAATTTCAATACCTACTATCGCGACAACGAACTTTACAATGTGGTGGCATTTACTGCTGCTCAAATCCCGGATATAGATGACAGAAAATATCCCGCCGAATTAGCCGGCAAGCTGTACCCTGAAGGAATTCCCATCTATTCCCAGGATAAGTTGCCCGAATTGATCAGGGACTTCGACGTTGACGAGTGCATTTTTGCCTACAGCGACGTAAGCTACGAAACCGTCATGGGCGTTTCTGCCATCGTTAACGCCGCCGGCGCAGACTTCACCCTTCTCGGCCCGAAAAACACTTCCTTGAAAAGCACTAAACCGGTCATTTCCGTTTGCGCAGTTCGGACCGGCTCCGGAAAAAGCCAAACATCCAGAAAGATTATTGAAATACTGATGAAAAACGGGCTTAAAGTCGTTGCCGTAAGACATCCGATGCCCTATGGCGATCTGGTGGCTCAAAAAGTACAGCGTTTCGCCACTCTGGAAGATTTGAAGACGCACCGCTGCACAATCGAGGAAATGGAGGAGTATGAACCCCATGTGGTGCGCGGAAATATCATCTATGCAGGCGTAGATTATGAGGAGATTCTTCGTGCTGCGGAAAACGACCCTGCCGGCTGTGATGTAATCCTCTGGGACGGAGGAAATAACGATTTTTCCTTCTACGAAGCCGACTTAGCCGTAACCATCGTCGACCCCCTTCGACCCGGGCATGAACTAGGCTATTACCCCGGGGAAGTAAGCTTGCGGATGGCTGATGTGGCGGTTATAAACAAAATCGACAGCGCAAATCCGGAAGCCGTTGCCGCTGTAGAGAAAAATATCAAGAAAGTAAACCCATCGGCAAAAATTATCAAGGCCGAATCCAGCATAACCGTAGACAAGCCTGAAATCATAAAAGGAAAGAGAGTTCTGGTGGTGGAGGACGGCCCCACTCTTACCCATGGCGAAATGAAGATTGGCGCAGGAACGGTGGCGGCAAAAATGTTTGGCGCCGCAGGGTTTGTAGATCCAAGGCCATATACCGTCGGAAAGCTCAAAGACACCTTTGCAACTTATCCTGAAATTGGGGTGTTGCTGCCCGCTATGGGATACGGAGAACAACAACTGAAAGACCTGGAAACGACCATAAACAATACGGATTGCGATGCGGTCATAATCGGAACTCCCATTGATTTAAGCCGAGTCATCAACATAAATAAACCTTACACCCGCGTGCATTATGAATTGAGTGAAATAGGAACTCCCAATCTGGATCAGATATTGGAAGATTTCATGAAACAACATAACCTGAAATAATAGTTATCAAAGAATTTATCAAGAACGGGGTTTTGCCACATGAGCCATGTGGCGAAACCCCGCCATTCAGTTATCGTGTCTGACACTTATCGTGTCTGCCACTTCGCTTCTTAAGTTTGTCAGCCCCTCCGGGCGTCACTCCTAAGATATCGGTTGCATTGCCTAAGTTAATATCCTTGATTTCTTTAGGTTTAGAATCCAATGCAATCTCCATGAGCTCTTCGGCACTGCTATACGTTTTTTTAATTGCAGCCTTGTTTGCGTCGAAGATATTTTTAGATTCATAATTGATCTCGTCCATTTACAACCCTCCTGATACATGTCGCTATTAACTTGTGGTGATAGTTTGCGTATCTTCAAGGGTTTTATACGTTAACGGTATATACGTTTCACTTCTGTTCTATGAAATAATTCAATTTCGAAATCTTATGTTGGTTATAGATATCTGCGAACTTTTCTGCAATATTTCTCGTACTCTTTACCGTAAATTTTACTCAAAGACACCTCCTCATGAAGTACTTGGCGATGGAAAAGCCATACGCCTGCAATAAATATATCAACAGTATCCAGTTTGGCAAAACTAAAAATATACCCGTCAAGATTAGCCCGAATGCGGTGTATAAAGGGTTTCGGCTGAACGCAAAAACCCCTGTCGTCACCAAGGTGCCAGGGCGATCCTCATCTATGCCCACTCGAAAGCTTTTCCCGAAAGAAATCAGACCTAGCATAAAGAGGATTAGACCGAGCACGCATAGTATTATGCCGACCCAGCCTATAATCTCATTTTTGAATAGTAATTTCCCTGGCGCCGGCAGATTGAAAGCGCTGGCAAATACAATATAAAAATAGAATAAAGCGAAGGGAGGTATCAAAAAGTCTTTTTTATCTGTTTCGGCGAATTTCATGGCTTTAATGCCAGTTTTACGCAACAGGAATATCCGGGATATTACCATTAATATCAGCAAAATGATTGTCGCACCCGCAAAATACCTTGCATAGCGCCCATCCTTTATTTTGATATGATGTGTGACATCTGTATTTTAGTTTATTCTATCATGAAAGCAACCTGAAACACAGCAGAATAAATCGCAAAGTGTTTACCGTATTGAGGGCGGTTATTAGGCTTAAACTAAGTATAATCAAGGGCATAAGAATAATGGACAAAATACTATAAATTGTGATATGGTACAAATATAGAAAGGATAAGATATATATGTATTGGCTCAAAAAACAAATTGGCGAGGCATAGCATTATGTCTCATTATTGCTGTTCCCGCCTGGTATTTAGGCAAACTCTTTCCTATCGTTGGCGGACCTGTATTTTCAATACTCATCGGAATGCTCCTGGCGACATTCATTAAGAACAGAGAAAAGATAACTGACGGCGTCGCATTTACCTCCAAGAAGGTCTTGCAGTATGCGGTTATTTTGCTTGGCTTCGGTATGAACTTGTCCGTAGTCATATCAATAGGGCTGCAATCCCTGCCTATTATCGTAACGACCATATCGGCATCCCTGTTCATCGCCTATGCGCTGTTCAAGACTATGAAAATGCCGACGAACATTTCTGTCTTGGTAGGCGTAGGCTCCTCTATATGCGGAGGATCAGCCGTTGCAGCCACCGCTCCCGTAATCGACGCCAGCGATGAGGAAATCGCACAATCAATTTCGGTGATCTTTCTCTTCAATGTTATCGCCGCGTTGATTTTCCCTACTTTGGGAACTATTTTGGGGCTTTCCGATTACGGATTTGGGCTCTTTGCCGGAACTGCTGTCAACGACACATCTTCCGTTACGGCGGCTGCCGCTGCCTGGGACGCCATGCACGGCTCCAACGCCCTTGATACCGCCACCGTGGTAAAACTGACGCGAACCTTGGCCATTATTCCCATTACCCTGGCACTTTCGCTTTATCGGATCAAAAAAAATCGAAGGATAAGCGATGCAGGCGTCTCAGGTCAAAGCGTCCGCATCACAAAGATTTTTCCGTTTTTTATACTTTTCTTTGTGGCCGCTTCCATCATCACAACTATATGCGTGTCCGCCGGCATACCAAATGAAGTATTTATGCCATTGAAAACTCTCAGCAAGTTCTTCATCGTTATGGCTATGGCGGCCATCGGCCTCAATACCAATATAGTTAAGCTCGTAAAGAGCGGCGGGAAACCTATTTTTTGTCGGTCTATGCTGTTGGATAGGCATTGCGATTCTCAGCCTTACCATGCAGCACACATTGGAAATCTGGTAAACAAAAAATCAAAAGGGACTGACCCTTTTGATTTTTTGAACATTAGTACTCGATAAATTTATCGCCGAGCACGCCACAGATGCTGCACTTATCCGGACGGGCTTTCTCGATATTTCCGCAGACCGGACAAAGATAATAGAATACTTCTTCAGTCTGATCGATATTTTCCAACGCTTCCTGATAAAGTCTGGCGTGAACCTCTTCCGCTTTCATGGCAAATGTGAAGGACATAAGTGCGGCTTTGTTGCCTTCTTCTTCGGCTACCTTTACAAAATCCGGATACATATCCTTATATTCATAGGTTTCTCCTGCCACAGCATCTTTCAAATTCTCAGCTGTTGAGCCGATTTTTCCGGCAACTTCAAAGTGCTTTAAAGCGTGGAGCGTTTCAGCGTCGGAAGCTGCTCTGAACAGCTTGGCTGCATTGAGTTTTCCCTCTTGCTCTGCTTTCTTCGCATATGCGGTATACTTTCTGTTAGCCTGAGATTCTCCGGCAAAGGCCTCCATTAAATTTGCAAGTGTTTTGTTCTCACTCATTCTCATAATCCTCCCATTCTTGATAATTTAATTGTTTGCTTTTATATTTGAATGGCATTCAGGACAAATGCCTTTAAAATATACGTCTTTCTCTTTAACTTTAAAGTTGTTCAGACCGCCGAGCTCCAATGAATCCATATCAATTGTAAAATCATATATGCTTCCACAGGATTCACATTTAAAGTGCCCGTGCTCCGCTACATCGATGTCATACCTGGTTTCATTGTCCTCTATTGTGATCACTTTTACTAATCCCTCTTCCGCCAACATTCGAAGAGTGTTATAAACCGTCGTCTTGGACAATGTGGGTATTTCTTTATGAAGAAGATCTGTATAGATCTGATCAACCGTCGGGTGGCATCGATTCTGAGTAAGGTATTCTAAAACTTTCAGCCTCTGATGAGACAAGTTTATATTCCTTCTCTTCAAATCCTGTTTCAATTCTTCCAATTTGAGTTCCATGAAAACCACCTGTTTTTATTTTGTTTTGTAATAATTACAATCTTGTAACCGTTACAATTCTTATTATACCCATTAATAATCAAAAAGCAATACCTTTTTTTATATTTTTTCAAAGATGCAAAAAATCAAAAGGGACTGTCCCTTTTGATTTTTTGATTAGTTTAATTCAATACGATTGCGTGGACCGCTTCAATCAAATCTACCACGTTTGATCGTTTTATAAGCGCCAGAGGTTTTCTGTCAATCATTGCGAGGCAATATGTTCCGTCATACCGGTATAGGTCAATCAGGATTTTCGGATCCTTTTCCATGTCCAAATAAACTGTCAGGCTGATCTCTTTGCTTTGCTTAGGTCTTTCGTCGGTAAAACTCTCTGCCTTAATGCTTTCCAGGGCATCCCGCAAATCCTTTATTTTAATTACTTCTCCCTCATAATAATAGATGCGTTCACCGTCTTTTTTCTCAGAGGTGATAGTATAATTCTTACCTTCCAGAGAAATATCCATCCGGCCAATGTCCTCAAAATCCGCGGGGAGCACCTCAAGATGCCTTAGCGAATTGTAGGATGCCGCCATCAATTTTTTATAATCGTCCGGCTTAATCCGGTAAATGATCTTTGCTCGATCGACTCTTGCATATGCGGTGATCTTTTCTTCATCATCCTGACCGTCGCTTTCCTCTTTTGCCCGGTCCTCTCCGGTCTCTTCTCCTTCTCCGGCTTTAGCCCCATCCTCTGCAGCCTTTCTTTCTTCAGGGTCGCGGCTTACATGCAGCACAAACGTATCCTTAATTTCTTCACCCTCATCATTCTCCGCAGTATATTTCAAAGTAACCGTCAGCTCCGGCTTATCCAAACCGTATTTCGTCAGATCCTCAGTCGTCGCTTTATACGTCACATAATCGGTCAGATCCTGATATTTAATGTTCCGTAAATAATCGTTCACCCTGGTAGTATCAAGGGGAAGGCTCTTTCCGTCCATCTGCGCGAAATAAACATCATCGTCGCGATAAGAGTTTTCGCTGTCCTCTTCGTATATAATCCTGTAGGTTTCGGTGCCCGAAAAATGAATCT
>JAAYNC010000047.1:0-12887 GCA_012521055.1 Eubacteriales Family XIII. Incertae Sedis bacterium | reverse complement strand
TGCCAGATATTATAGATTGCCTGGAGCAAAGGGCAGGGTAGGCCTCATCGAGCCCATGAGCCATGGGTTCTGCGGCCAGTGTAACCGGATTCGAATTACGGCGGACGGACATATCCTGAGTTGCTTACATAGCAAAAATGAAATCGATTTAAAGCCGGCTCTGGGCAATCGAGATGCATTAAAAACCCTGATTCTACGTGCTGTTTCGGAAAAACCCATGACCCACCGGCTCTCGGAAGGAGAGCTTTCGGAGCGGGCAATGAATAATATAGGAGGCTGAAATGAGCGAGTTTACCCATATCAATGCTGAGGGAAGAGCCAAAATGGTCAACGTGGGAGACAAAGCTTTTACCGATCGGACCGCTGTGGCCCGTGGCGAAGTCATCATGCAGCCGGAAACCATAGAAAAGATTAAAAAAGGCGCCATGAAAAAGGGCGACGTGCTCGGAGTGGCACAGGTTGCCGGCATTGCGGGAGCAAAAAAAACATGGGAGTTGATCCCCATGTGCCATAACATTTTCATATCCGGATGCGACATGGACTTTGACATAAAAGAAGACCGGGTGGAGATCACCGCCACTCTTTTCACCAACGGGCAGACCGGCATAGAGATGGAAGCCCTGACGGCCGTTTCAATAGCGGCCCTTACCGTTTACGACATGTGCAAGGCCGTGGATAAAACCATGAAAATACAGAATATACGACTGCTAAAAAAGACCGGAGGACGCTCCGGGGATTTGATACTGGAGGACTAGGAATGAAAAAGGGAATAGTGAAAGCGGTAAATATAAGCGAGACCAAAGGTGTAGTCAAAACCCCCGTGGACAGTGTTGTTTTAGTGGAGGATTACGGTATAGAAAGCGATGCTCACAGCGGCAAAGGTAAAAGGCAGGTCAGCCTTTTGGCTCAGGAAAGCGTTGACAAAATGATCGCCATGACCGGGAAAAAGGATCTTACCGAAGGCGTATTTGCGGAGAACATTACGGTGGAAGGGCTTGAACTGCATACTCTTCCGGTGGGCACAAAACTGAAGATAGGGGAGACTCTGCACGTGGTGAGCCAAATAGGTAAGGAATGCCATAGCGGGTGTGCCATCATGAAGCAAGTAGGACATTGCATTATGCCGAGAGAAGGAGTTTTTACACAGGTGCTTAAAGGAGGCGTCGTCAGGCCGGGCGATGTCATCGAAGTTATAGAAGAAATTACGGAATAAAGAAGTATAGCTTGAGCGAATAAACCCCCTGAACTTGAAATATCTTTAATTAGAGATAGCAAGGGAGGGGGTTTTTCTATTGCATTCATACAAATATTTGGGCTGGGTGCTGGCATTATTAATTGTACTATCGTCGTTGACGGCTACGGTTGCGGATATCTTTGGCGGGGAAAAAGCGGTTGTTATCAGCGAAGAGCTTCAGGTAGTGGAGACGGTAATACCGGTCACGGTTAAAACCGGTACGACGGCTGAATTAGCTGAGACCGCCAAGTCTGCCATACTCATCGATGCGGGAAGCGGTACCGCCCTCTATGAAAAAAACTGCCACGAGAGATTGCCGCCTGCAAGCATAACGAAGATAATGACCATGCTGTTGGTATTGGAAGCTGTGGAGCGCGGCCAGATTTCCCTGGAAGATAAGGTTACCATCAGCCAGAGGGCGGCAAGCATGGGCGGCAGTCAGATGTACATGGAGCAGGGAGAACAACAGACCGTGGAAACCCTATTAAAGGGAATTGCCATCGGAAGTGCCAACGATGCCTGCGTTGCCTGTGCCGAATATGTAGCCGGCTCGGAAGAGATCTTCATAGAAATGATGAACAAAAGAGCTCAGGAACTGGGAATGAAGAATACCCATTTCGTCAATACCAACGGACTTCCGGTGGCGGATCATTACACAAGCGCATATGATATAGCACTGATGTCAAGAGAATTGCTGAAGCACGAAATTGCCCATGAATGGTTTACCACTTGGCAGACGATGGTGTTGGTGGGTTTGGAGAGCAAAAAGCAGACAGAGTTCGAACTGACGAATACCAACAGGCTCATCAAGCTTTATCCCGGAGCCAACGGAATCAAGACGGGATTTACTCGCGAAGCCGGATATTGCTTATCCGGTTCTGCCACAAAAGAAGATCTGACTCTTATTGCTGTGGTGCTTGGATGTGACACAACCCATAACAGATGGGGAGAGACGATGAAGCTTCTGGATTATGGGTTTGCCACATGTGAAAATGCCGTACTTGCGAAAAAAGGAGAAGTATTGGGCACCATTGTCATAGAGAAAGGCTCGCCGTCTTCTGTCAATGCCATCGCCGATTCGGATATCAATCTGCTGGTGAAAAAAGGCGAAGGCGATCAGGTTACGACGGAGATCGTATTATTTGAACGGATTAAAGCCCCTCTTAAGGCGGGAGATAAAGTAGGCGAATTGATCGCATTGAAAGACAGTGCGGAAGTGGGAAGATATCCTCTTGTGGCCGACGGAGATGTGGAAGTCGCAAAGCTTCACGAAATATACATACGAATGCTGAAGACTCTCATATAGAGACTGAAATTACGGAAGATATTCAGCGATAGTTGAGGAATAGGAAGAGGCAGAGAATGAACGAATATGTCATCGTGATTTCCTCCTCCTTCTTTACGGCTGCATATGCCCGGGATAAGTTGCTGCAGGTGGGAATCCCAACCACACTGATGAGGACGCCTGCCCAGCTTTTCGGAAGTTGCGGCCACGGAATCACTCTGGTCACCAACGAAGACGGAATAGAGAATATCAAGGAAGTTCTTCGTCAAAACCAGATCGGCTGGCGGGCAATATTTCGGCTGGAGAAGGAGAGAGGAATTCTGAGATATAAGGCGATATAAAAAAGACCCGCAGGCAGTTCTGCGGGTTACACTTTTTAGGGTTACTTAAAGTTTTCCGGATTCAGCACTTCCAGCTCCGGCAGCACGAAGAGTCCGTCCTTGCGGATTAACACGTCATCGAAATAGATCTCTCCGCCGCCGTATTCCGGCCTCTGTATCATGACGAGATCCCAATGTACGGCGGATACGTTGCCGTTGTTGGCATCTTCATAAGTGCAGCCGGGAGTCAGGTGGAAGCTTCCGGCAATCTTTTCGTCAAAAAGGGTGTCCTTCATCGGGTGAAGGATATAGGGGTTGACGCCGATGGCAAATTCTCCGAAATAACGGGCACCTTCGTCCGTATCCAGCAGTGCGTTAATTCGATCCGTGTCATTGGCTGTGGCTTTGACAATCTGGCCGTTTTTGACTTCAAAGACCACATTCTCATAAGTGAATCCTTCTTCTTCGGAAGGTGTGTTGTATGAGATGATGCCGTTTACTGAGTCTTTTACCGGAGCGGTGTAAATTTCTCCGTCGGGTATGTTGCGCTCACCGCTGCATTTAACGGTGCCGATACCTTTAATGGAGAAAGTCAGATCTGTTCCGGGGCCGACGATGCGTACTTTGTCGGTCTTATCCATGAGCTCTTTCAATGCATCCATGGCTTTGTCCATCTTTCCGTAGTCCAGGGTGCATACATTGAAATAAAAATCTTCAAAGTTTTCGAGGCTGGTATTTGCCAGTTGCGCCATGGAGTTGTTGGGATAGCGAAGGACCACCCATTTGGAGTGATCTACTCTCTGACGTTGCACCGGCCGCAGAACTCTGTTGTAAAGGCTTTGCTGCGACGCAGGAACATCAGCATGTTCCGAAGCGTTATCGGAAGCTCGGATACCAATATATGCCTGCATTCCTTTCATCTGGTGAAGCAGATATTCGTTCATGAATTCCAGCTGTTCTTCGTTGCAGCCCAGCAGGATTTCCCGGGTAATGGAAGAATCGCGAATTTCCACATAGGGATAACCGCCGCATGCATAAATTTTCTTGATGAGTTGCTTTACCAGGGGTTTGGCCGAATCGCCGTCATAAGAAATAAGGACTCGCTCGCCTTTTTGGATGTTGCAGGAATAGTGCACGAGCACATCCGCTAATTTTTTGATTCTTGTATCCATAGATGTCTCCTTTTGTATTAGAATATTCCGAGATCGGATAAGTTATTTATCTCATATATTTTACCAAACGGGAGGAGTATTATCAATTTCTATATTGACAATTCTCTGTTAAATTAACCATTCTCCCATTAATGATCCAATCAATGCCACGGCGGTTTTTGCCGTCATGTTATTGTTGTCGATAATGGGGTTCACCTCTACAAACTCGACGCTTACGAGTTTTTCTGTCAGTGCTACCATTTCCAGCGCCAGATTACCCTCCCTGTAGGTCAATCCTCCCGGTACTCGCGTTCCCGTACCGGGGGCGTACAGAGGATCCAGGATGTCCAAGTCGAAACTCACGTGTATCCCGTCCGTGCCGTCGCCTGCAATCTCGATGGCTCTTTCGATTACTTCCGTCATCCCGTATCGATCCAGCTCATGCATGGTAAAGACCGTAACGCCCAGCTCTTTTAAGACTTTCTTTTCATCCATGTCCAGATCCCTGCAACCGATGTACACGAATCTATCCGGCCGCAATTTCCTATTGGGGCCACCGATAGATGTAAGGCGTTCATTGCCGAAACCGAAACTGACTGCTACCGGCATTCCGTGGATATTGCCCGAGGGAGATGTTTCTTCTGTGTTGATATCTCCGTGGGCGTCAAACCAAATTACGCCTAAATTTTTCTTATGCTGAGCCACACCCGCAATGGTGCCGATTGCAATGCTGTGATCGCCTCCCAGTACCAGAGGGAACCTGCCTTCTGCCATAACTTGGGAGACCTTGTCGCATAATTCCGTATTTACCCTTGTAATCTCATCTAAAAATTTCAATTTGCATCCGTTTTGAACAGGGGTTGCGGGTTTGTCTGCCAGTATATCGCCCTCGTCCCTTACGCTGTATCCGATTTTTTCAAGTTTTTCCATCAAACCCGCATACCGTATTGCGGCAGGACCAAGGCTTACTCCTGGAGTACCTGCTCCGAGATCGATGGCTACTCCGATTACGGAAACATTGGGATTAATTTGTGGTTTCATTTCTTAATCTCCTTTGGCTCTTGCATAACCTTGAAAAAATTTACAGATTATTCAATCAAGCTCATCTTACTACCAAAACAATACACCGTCAAGATTGTCCTATCTGCCGCGCCATGTCCTTCAAACCATGAATTGCAAGCAAAAAAAACACCGTTTAACCGGGCTTTTGCTTGTGCATGTACCCTACATTATGGTAATCTGAATAAATAACGAATTCAGATAGTCGGGGAAGCGAATGAAGCATATTTTTATATTGAACCCGGTGGCGGGACATCAGGATGCGGAATCCAAATTCCTGCCGCGAATACTTGAAGCGGTCAAGGCTGAAGATGTGGACTACGAAATTCATCGGACCATGAATATCGGCGATGGCGAAAACTATGTCAGGAACCGGTGCATCGCTTTTCCCGATGAAAAGCTGCGGTTCTATGCTGTGGGAGGTGACGGCACCCTGAATGAGGTGGCCAATGGAGTCTTCGGCTTCCCCAACGCGGAAATTGCATTCATCCCTGCGGGAACCGGCAATGATTTTGCTCGCAACTTTGCGCATCCCAAAGCTTTTTTGGATATAAAAAGCCAGATCAGAGGCAGGTCAAAGAAAATAGATCTGATTCAATACGGCGACAGGATTATCGTCAACATGCTCAACATCGGGCTGGATTGCGAAGTAGTAACCAAGATGGAAGCAATCAAGGAGAAGACCTTTCTTCGGGGACCCTTAGCTTATATTACAGGGGTGGCTGTAGTATTTGCCGGCAATGAAGGTTATAATCTGAAAGTGACTCTCGAGGACAGAAGGGTGTTTGACCGTGAGTTTACCCTGGTAGCCGTGGGAAACGGCGCGTTTTGCGGCGGAGGTTTTAAGGGAGTTCCCAAGGCGAAAGTGGACGACGGGTTGCTGGACGTAAGCCTTATAAACAAAGTCAATCGCAGAACCTTTGCATCCTTCATCTCGAAATATTACAAGGGAACTCATCTGGATACTCTGGTTGCAAGGGATATTGTAACCTACGTTCAATGTCGTTCCCTTACCGTTGAGCCGAAAGGCACCATGAAGATCTGTGTGGACGGCGAGGTATTTACTTCAGGGAAATTGAACATCTCCGTTCTTCCGGCGTCCATGGATTTTTCCATACCGGATATTTTATAAGCCCGTCGGAAAAACTACCTCCTGGGAGGTGTATTCAGATGGCGTCACGAAAAACGGTTATAACTTTCGGCATGGTGGCAATTCCCATTGCCATGTATAAGGCTACCCAGGACAATGATATTCACTTCAATCAACTTCATAGAGAAGACAACAGCCGCATTCGATACAAGAAAACATGTGCACATTGCGGCAAGGAATTGACATCTGCCGACATCGTAAGAGGTTTCGAATACGATACGGACAAATATGTCATCATTACCGACGAAGAGATCGAAAAAATAAAAACCGAGAAAGAAAAATCCATTCAAATTCTGCACTTTGCACAGCTTGACCAGATTTCTCCCGTTTACTATGACAAAACTTATCAAGCCGTTCCCGAGGCGGGAGGTGAAAAGGCCTTTGAGCTGCTCCGAGCCGCGTTGATTGCGGAACAAAAAATAGCCATCGGCAAAACCGTCATGGGCACGAGAGACACATTGATGGCCATTATTCCTCGCGAAGACGGCATCCTGATCTCCACAATGTTCTATGCAGACGAGGTTAGAGAACTGCAAAAACCCTATGGAAAGCCGGAGATTTCCGAATCGGAGTTGAATATGGCGAGGACTTTGATCAATTCCATGGACACGCCCTTTGATCCGGAAAGCTATAAAGATGAATACCAGGCCAAACTTCGCCAGTTGATCGAAACCAAGATATCAGGCAAGGAAGTCGTCGCGCCTGAGTCGGAGGGCCCCGGCAAGGTCATCGACCTTATGGAGGCGCTAAAGGCCAGTGTGGAAAAGGCGAAAAAGGAGAAAGTGAAGAAAGAGTTGGCGTAATGAAACAAAAAATTTTTGAGGAGTACAACAAGAAAAGAGATTTCTGCAAAACCGGAGAGCCGGAAGGACAAATTGTGGAGCCGGTGCCTTCGGAAGGCGATGTTTCAGAAAGTTTACGATTTGTGGTTCAGCATCATATAGCACGAAATGCCCATTACGATTTTCGCCTTGAATGGAGCGGGAGATTTTTGAGCTGGGCAGTGCCGAAAGGACCTTCCTACAATCCCAGAGACAAAAGGCTTGCCGTGCAGGTGGAGGATCATCCCCTGGACTACAGAAATTTTGAAGGTACGATACCCAAAGGCGAGTATGGCGGCGGAACGGTGATGATCTGGGATGAGGGCTTTTGGCAACCCTATGGCAATGTTGAGGAAGGGCTCCGCAACGGCATGCTGAAATTCGTTTTGAAAGGCAGGCGGTTGAAAGGTAAGTGGGCATTGATACGCTTGAAAGGGAAAGAGGGAGAAAGAAAGAACAACTGGCTTCTCCTCAAGGAAAGAGACGAACTGGCAAGAGACGACAGCGGAATATCCGACTACACCACCAGCATCCGGACAGGGCGCACGATGGCTGAAATCGAAGAGGGGCGAGACGATAAAGTTATAAAAAACCCCTTTGACAGAGCCGGCGTACAGCTGGCAAAGCTTGTAACGGAAATACCTGAGGGAGACGATTGGCTTTATGAGCTGAAATATGACGGATACCGGATCTTAGCCTATGTGGAAGGTAATACTGTTCAGTTGCTGACCCGCAATGGAAATGATTATACAAAGCGGTTTGCTGACGTGGCATCGTCCCTTGCCGATTGGGTGGCGGGAAGGTCTATGGTCCTGGACGGGGAAATGGTGGTGACGGACGAGTCAGGCAAGACTGATTTCCAGGCGTTGCAGGAATATATGAAAAATCCAAAATCCCGAAATCTGACCTATATAGTTTTCGACCTCCTGGCGCTGGATGGAGCAGACCTGCGGGATCGGCGATTAATCGACAGAAAAAGGACCCTTGAAGCATTGATGACGGACGCTCCCCACAACCTGCATTATAGCCGGCATGTTTCAGGTAACGGCGAGGAGTGCTTTGCCGTGGCCTGCGAGAAGAATATGGAAGGGATCATAGGCAAAAGGGCAAATTCCATATACAGCGGGACCAGAAACGGTGACTGGATTAAGATTAAATGTGACAAGAGGCAGGAGTTTGTGATAGGGGGATATACCTTATCCGATAAAAAGGCCGGCGGAATCAGTTCCCTGCTTCTCGGTGTTTATGAGGATGATGAATTGGTTTACGTAGGGCGGGCAGGAACCGGCCTTGCCCGGTCTGACGTGGAAGAGCTTACAGCAGCATTTGCAAATCTAAAAAGAGAGGATTCACCATTCCGGGTTGCGCCTAAACAGCGATCCAATGAGAAAATAACCTGGCTTGAGCCCCAACTTATTGCGGAAATCAAGTTCGCTGAATGGACGAAGGAAAACCTGTTGAGGCAGGCAAGTTACAAAGGTTTGCGGTACGATAAGAACACAGAGGACATAAGGAGAGAGAAAGTGAATGAGCAGGAGCTTGAGGTCTTCACCGGTAAATTGAAAAATCCGCCCAAAGCGGGTGCCGGCGATTTGATCATAGAAGGAGTGAAAATTACAAACCCCGAAAAAATATTGTTCGAAGACCCCGGAATTACAAAAGGCGACGTGGTACGATACTATGAGCAGGTAGCGGAGCGCATGCTGCCATATGTTTCAAACAGAATCCTTAGCATTGTGCGCTGTCCCAAAGGGATATCCCAGACTTGTTTTTACAAAAAGCATCCCGGCCCGAGCAACAAGGGAATCGTCACAATACCCGTCACATCCGATGACGGAAAAAGTGAAGAATACTTCTTCATTAAAGACAAATTAGGTCTGATATATGAAGCGCAAATGGGGACCTTGGAATTCCATGTCTGGGGAAGCAAGATCGATGAAATTGAATATCCCGATATGATGGTCTTTGATCTGGATCCGGATGAAGGGATGGATCTTTCCATAGTACGCCAAGGCGTGAGAGATCTTAAGGTTATCCTGGATGAACTTTCGCTTGTTGCATTTCTAAAGACCAGCGGCGGAAAGGGATACCACATTGTAGTGCCTTTTAATCCAGTCGTTACCTGGGATGTCTTTAACGATTTTGCCAGGCGGGTAGCGGAAGTCATGGAAAAGAAATGGCCGAATCGCTACACCAGCAACGTGAGAAAGGCAAAGCGGGCAGGCAGGATCTTTATAGATTGGATTCGAAACGGAAGGGGTGCCACCAGCATTGCACCCTATTCACTGAGGGCAAGAAAAGGTGCCAAGGTGTCCATGCCCATCGACTGGGACGAACTTGACGAAGTGGCGCCGGATGGAGTAGATATGTCCGGTGCGCTAAAGCGGATACGGGGTCATGATCCCTGGAAGGATTTTTTCCGCTATGATCAGAAGCTGCAGAGGTAAATCAAACAGAAAGACTGATCATTCAATGGAAATGGGGCATCCTTTTTCTCTCATTTTCCGCAGGTAGACCATAAGCTCTCTCCGGGATGAAACCCCTAATTTGTAATAGATGCGCTTGTTATGTGTCTTGATTGTATTTATGGAAAGGCAAAGAATCTCGGTTATTTCCTTGGCATCGTATCCCTGAACATACAGATTGAATACTTGCTTTTCTGCCCGGGTCAGGGTTTCCAGCTTTCGTGAGAATTCCCGGAATATGGCTTCCGCTTCTTCGTCGCGCTCCGGCTGTTTCTCTGTTGCTTCTGCATCGTGGGGCAGGGTTTGTTCTTTCCGGTTATAATAAGCATCCTGTTCGGCCAGGAATACAAAAAGGTCATCGATCTCGCGTATATTGGTTTTGGTATATTGAGATAGTCCGTGTTCTTTCACCTTATCGATGGTGCGAAGCACCGGAGAAAGATAACGGCGACTTATGTACAAGGCTGCCGCTATGCTGAAGACCAGTAGCAGCGCGAGTAAAATGAGCATGGGAGTATTCTTGCTCTTAACATATTCGTTCAACAGATCCCCCTGCAGCATGACTGCCACTGCCCAATTCTCGTCTCCATGTACCGCGTCTTTAGGATAAAGGTTGATTTCTCGAAACAGCCCCACATATTGTGTGCCGTCGGAGGTCTCAAATACGGACAGTTTGTATTTGTTTTCGTAAGTCTTTAAATCGCCGCTTATTTTGGGATTTTCACTGCGGAAGGCAAACATGGCTTTCGATCCATCCAGTACTTGGCTGGAAAGCGGTGCAAGTATTGAAAAGAATCTGGGCTGCACGGAAATGTCCGGAGCATTTTGCAGTTTAAAGAGCATGTCGCTGACTTCGAATCCGCATATACCTAAGACTGTTCCGTCTGAGGCGGCAAGGGGAACACACAGAAGCATGGCATTTTCGTAATCTCCGTGGAGCACCGCATTTGGATTCCAATAGTATTGCCGGGAAATGTCCAGATTGCTATCGGCATTTTCCATGGTTTTATGAAAGAAGTCGCCGGAAGTTGTGCGGAACTCCATTTCCCACTGGGGGAGCAGCATCAGATTTCTGCTTTGAGCCAGAACAACGGGGCCCCTCAGATACCTAATAGAAGGATTGGAGCGGTTTATGGCATTGGGTTCCATGTTTCTAAGAAACAGACCGGCGCGGGAATAGTCAGCGTCGGAAATGTGGGGATTTACCGTGGCATCCAGAATCAAATACGCCGCGCTTGCGGTGTTTTTACTCAATGCGGCCAGAAGAGGATCCATGCAGCTGTCCAAAAGTCGATTTAAAAGATGAGGGTTTTCTTTTAAAGAAAAAGGGTTCACTCCGCTATCCTTCATTTCTTTCTCCAAAATACCCGATATAGTCTCGGACAATGCAATTCCGTCCACAGCCAAGGTGCCGTATTCCGTTTCCACATTTCCGGCAATGTGGTCCAGTTCATTGGCAAGAAAAACTTTGATTTCATTGATGCCGGTGGAAAACACATCAGTGGCGAAGAAAATGAGAAGCAGGGCAAGCATGATGACAACCAAAAAAAGAATGAGAAAAAGAAAGAGCCGCATTCGTAAGGAGATTTCTATTCGCTTTTTCATTGCCAACCTCCTGACCCTCTCGTTTTGGCTGTCTTCAGCGGATAAACAGCTTGTACATTTCGCCGCTGACGGAATTCATGTCGATTCCGCTTTCCACTTGCTGTCTTCCCTCACGCATGGCTTCCCTGATTTGCTTTTCATACGTATTTGTCAGATCGGTAAAGCCCGAAAAGTTTGGAGAGACTATAAATGTGTACTCTTCGTACATAAGCGTTGCCGTTTCAAGAAGCTTTTTAACTGCGGGGTTGTCGACGGTCTCCATCTCCTCAGTCATTTTCTCTTCAAATGCTTCTTTTGTCACAGGAAGATATCCGGTGGATGAAACAAATCGCATATTTTGTTCGGGGCTGGTAAACCATTTAAGGAAAATTGTGGCGGCAAGTTCTTTTCCAGCGGTGGGTTTTGCAACGGCCATTCCTGCACCGCGCTGTAGAGCCACCTTACGGCCCCCTTCAAAAACCGGGTAAGGCAGTACTATGTACTCTACGGATTCCTTTGTGTTGTCCGCATAAGTAACGGTATCGCCGTAAAAGAGGATGCCGGCGGTGGAACCGGTGGAGCAGACAATTTCCCCCGTTTTAGCCAGATCCGATGAATAGCCGTCGGATATGGCATAGGCGCCGCTTATAGCCGGTAAAAATGAGAAATCCCAAACTTTCTTAAACTCTTCCGTGTCCGTGTTCAGTTGGGCGTTTTCCACAAAACTGCCTCCCAGTTGAGAAACCCCGACTTGAGCCACGTTAAACCAGGAATCGGCAGTAAAAAAAGTTTTTCCGTCGTTAGAGATGTCAGGTGTCTTTGCGTCCGTCCATGCGTAATATTCCTGGGCTAATTCAGCAATACCCTCAAAAGTGAACAGGCTGTCGAGAGAAGCTCCCGTTTCTTTCGCGAAACGATCAAACAAGGTTTTATTTATAAAGAGAGCTTCGGTAGATTTTGAAATCGGGAAAACATATAGCTTGCCGTCGGAAAGGCGGCCCTCATCGATGAAAGAGGGGATGTATGCTGACAATTCCTCTTCCGTAAACATATTATCAAGGGGCGCAAGCAAATTCGCATCGGCTAAACTAGAAGCAACGGCAGGGTAGACGGTAACAATATCGGGCATCTCCGGAGTTCCCGGATCGCCTGCTGCTATCATGGCAAGTTTTTCGTTCTGGTCTTTTGTCGCTTGGATGGAAGTTACGTTGATAATGATGCCGTGTTCTCTGCCCACGGTATCATTGAACTGGTCTATGAGAGCGTCCATCGTGTCTTTCATCTGCCCGCCGTAATTGTGCCACATGGTTATTGTAACGGGATTTTGGGGATCAAGTTCCCCTTGCGGCGAGCCGCACCCGAAAAACAGTATGGCGAGCATCAAATGCAGGATTACTGCCAATGCAATTTTTCTACTCAACGGTTTACCTCCATCCGGTTTATAAAAATCACCCCATAGGGGTGATTACAATTCCCGGGGAAAAGATAAGATGGTATTGATGACATTGTATGTAAGGATTATCCAGGCACTATATTATGTTCATATTTCCCGGGTTGCGTCAATATATTTTGATGATATTGGAAATTTGAGGAAAGAAGCTGAATTATTTTTGGGAGCGTCGTGAAATGGATTTTGAGGTTCGATACACCATGGAAAGCGAAGACGGGGGCTTTCGATTCAGGTTTTATTGCCAGCTTTGTGAAGAAGGATATACGACGGAATTGATCAGTGCTGAATCTATTGACGAGGCCTACCAGATTGCGCGAAGGAAAGCAAGAATTCACTTCAACGGATGCCATGGATGCGGGAAATGGGTC
>JAAYNC010000036.1:0-2211 GCA_012521055.1 Eubacteriales Family XIII. Incertae Sedis bacterium | reverse complement strand
GGAAGATACCGTAATCGAAATCAGGATCCCAGCCGGCGCTCCAATCCCATATCAACCTCTCAGCAGACTGAATCAGATATCCGTCCTGATGATGGTCCGTGGTGTCATAGGGATCCGCAAGGATGAGAACGTCGTCAGCCGTGGTTTCCGTTCCCATGGTGTCATAGCCGATGATGACCTGATAGTGACCGCCCCAATCGTTCCATCCTACGATAATGGGTTTGCCTTCTTTCAGAATCATGGGTACCAGGTCGAAGAGATTCACCCGCTCTCCCTCATAGGTGGCATAGGGATATGCCCCGTCATCCCAGTCAAGCTCCGCATCATAAGTGGAATAAAGATCCCATTTCTGGTCCAAACGCTCTTCCAGGCCTTCGAAAATATAGATCATCTGCTGCAGGGAGGTGGCTCCGGGTTGGTCTTTCTGACGCAGCGCTACCAGATCCATTTCGTTAAGATCGCCCCGCATGCCATACCATTCGAGAACCATCAGGGCAGAAGCAGGACCACAAGTCCATCCGTTGGTCTGCTGTGTCGTTTTGAAGTTGGTGAGTATGGTCAGATTTTCACTGGATGTGGCATTATAGAAATCCGGAATCTGCCAATATAGCGAATTCAGGATGGAAGGAGTGCTGTCTGTTACAGCTCCTTCTAGTCCGTACTCGTTGATGAGCCGCTCGCCGTAAGGAATCTGCCATTCCTCATAGGAATAAGGCGGCGTCGTGTATCTCAGAAGCATGGTGTCTTTTTCGTCGCCGTCAATGGGCAGATCCATGGCTCTATAAATCATAAGGGCAACGTCGCCTCTGGTTGCGCCTTCAGAGCCTGCGGTTATGCCTTCAAGGATTCCCAATTCCTTTCCTTTGTTGACGTAGTTCGACGGCCAGTCATCGCCCACGTCTTCGTTGGTATAACCGAGAGCCCGTACGATCATGGTGATGGCTTCGTCGTAAGATACGGGTTTCTGTGGCCTAAAGGTCTTGTCCGGATAGCCTACGACAATTTCCAGTTTGTTGGCGTATCCTATGTAACCCTTTGCCCAGTGTGAGCCCACATCGGCAAGGTGGCTGGCATACATGCGAATTGCATCGTCGTCCAGTTCCAGCGCCGTTATGAGCAGCTTCGCCAACTCTGCCCGTGTAATGGTGTCATCCGGGCGGAAAGTGCCGTCCGGGTAGCCATGAATAATTTCCAGTTCCGTCAGTGCGGCTACCGCTTCTTCATATTCAGTGTCTACCACGTCGACGGGTACCGCAGCGAACGCCATGCTAAAACTACCTAACACCAGAGTCAGCGTCAGCAATACCGATAGTAATCGCCTCATGAACTTACCCTCCTTTTTTCTGCTTTAATGCGTTAGTGCTCTTTTTCAGTTAAATTCATTATAGCAGAAGTAATCGCTATATCAAGAATTTTCAGGCAATTCAATGCATTTTAAATAGCATGCTGCCACGGTCCATTCACGACATCCCTTTCCCCCCTGTCCCTTGGAACAATAATTGAACAACAATAACCTTATCACCGAAAGCTTTCTTGCCTTCTGCCCCTCCAGACAGCGAAAAACTTAGGCCTAATCCGAATTTCGTTGCCTTCTCACCTCTTTAGGCAATGAGATACCGCATTACCATCGGCGCATAGTTGCCTTCTGCCCCTCTGAGCAGCGAAAAACTTAGGCCTAATCCAAATTTCGTTGCCTTCCTACCTCTTTAGGCAACGAGATACCGCATTACCATTTGTTCCTAGTTGCCTTCTGCCCCTCTGAGCAGCGAAAAACTTAGGCCTAACCCGAATTTCGTTGCCTTCTCACCTCTTTAAGCAACGAGGGCTTAAATCGATGCAACGTGACGTTTATAAATCAATTACCGGGGTAAACATTATAATAATATTTAAAAAATTTTATAAAATCGTGTTGCAGGGACAAGGCTTTCAGCTCCTGAATAATAGCCCCATCCCTGTGATGCACGTTCCATACACAGAAAAAAACGGAAAACTGGAAACGCTTAATATATCCATACACAAGTAACAAATGGAAAACTAGAAGCGTTTAATAGATAAATAGAAATTGCAAATTTGCTTATTTCCAACTCGATACTACAAGGAGGATAAAGATGAACGATATTATAAAAGTAGGCGACATAGCTCCGGATTTTAAGCTGGTAGATCAAAACGGAAGAGAGATTGCTTTGGGCGAATTTAAAGGAAAAAAGGTAT
>JAAYNC010000195.1:0-5002 GCA_012521055.1 Eubacteriales Family XIII. Incertae Sedis bacterium | reverse complement strand
CAGGCTTATTCTCGGAAGTGTGTTCTGCGGGCTCTATGCATTCATTCTGTTTTGGGAGGGATTGACCTGGTGGCTTGCGACTTTGTTCAAACTAATCTTTTCTGTGGCAGTAGTCCTTTTGGTCTTTTCCTCCCTTCGCGGAAAGGGTATTTTGAGGGCTTTACTGGTATTCTACCTTGTGAGCTTTGCCATGGGAGGAATCGTCATCGCTTCTCTGTATTTTTTCAACAGTACGGGGATAACGGCAAGAGGAGCGTTTTACATAGGTCAAATCACTTACATTAGGGTGTTTTTGGGGATGGCGCTGGCATGGGGCTGCATTTACGCCTTTACTTGTTTCATCAGAGCTCGTCTCAAAAAAGACAGAACCGAGGCGAAGCTGCGCGTAACTTTAGGCAACCGAACCGTTACGATGGAGGGTTTCGTGGATACGGGGAATTTTCTGCGAGATCCTATCAGCGGGCGGCCGGTCTGCGTGACAACTGAGAAAGTGATAGAAAAGCTGGCGCCGGAAGAGGCGCAATTCTGCATAGTTCCATATCGGGGTGTAGGCAAAGAGGGAGGCCTGCTCGCAGGAATTCGTCCGGACAGCGCTGCTTTGATCACACCCGATAGCAAACCCCGGCCTGTGAACATCATACTGGCAGTCTCAAAGGGAGAATTGCCCGTCGGTCATGACGGGCGACAATACGACGTATTATTGCATGAGGCATTGACGGAAGGAGGCATTCTGCAAGGTGAATAGAGAAGGGACCAATATAAGGAAATGGCTGAAGACCTGTTGGGAAAGAGCCCGGCTGCTTTGGATCCGTTTGCGCTTGAGGGTTGAGAGATGGTCTGCCGAAAAAGGCCTCTATTACATAGGTGGAAGTGACGCTCTTCCCGCGCCTCTTTCTCCGGAGGAAGAAAAACAGCTGATCGTTCAGCTGATACTTCCTGAAGAGCAAGTTGTTGACGAAGAAAGGATGAAGCAATGCCAAGAGGCGAAAACCATCTTAATCGAACGTAATCTTCGTCTGGTGGTATACATTGCCAAAAAATTTGAAAATGCAGGTGTCAATGTGGAAGATTTGATCTCCATCGGCACCATCGGCCTTATAAAAGCAGTGAACACCTTTAATCCTAAAAAGAACATCAAACTGGCTACCTATGCCTCCCGGTGTATTGAGAACGAAATTCTCATGTATCTTCGTCGCAACAGCCGCACGAGAACGGAAGTTTCTTTCGACGAACCTCTTAATGTGGATTGGGACGGAAATGAACTATTGCTGTCGGATATTCTGGGAACGGAAAGCGACATCGTCTACAATCATATCGAGGAAGAAGTGAATCGCAACCTGCTCTGGTATGCGATGAAAAAGCTGACTTTAAGGGAAAAGCAGATCATGGAGATGCGTTTTGGCCTGGTGAGCGGCCGGGAAATGACCCAAAAAGAAGTGGCCGACAGGATGGGTATTTCCCAATCCTATATTTCCAGGCTGGAGAAAAAGATCATTATACGTCTGCAAAAAGAGATACGTAAATTGGGATAGGACAGCTTTCGACAGTATGAAAAAAGGGGGCGCTGTACATAAATAAGATAAGACTGACTTAGTTTGCTAAAGGGGGCAAACAGGGAAGCGGGGATTATTGAAATGGCAGCGAAAGTTGAAATATGTGGCGTTAATACATCTAAACTACCCGTGTACAAAGACGCAGAAATGAAGGAGATGATCGATAAAATCAAACAGGGAGACAAAGAGGCGAGAGATGAATTTATCAGGGGAAACTTAAGACTGGTGCTTTCCGTCATACAGAGGTTCGGCAACCGGGGAGAAAACCCGGACGACCTGTTCCAAGTGGGCTGCATCGGTCTTATAAAAGCTCTGGATAACTTTGACACTTCACACAATGTTAAGTTCAGCACTTACGCGGTACCCATGATCATCGGTGAAATACGGCGCTACCTCAGGGATAACAATGCGATCCGGGTCAGCCGTTCTTTAAGGGATATGGCATATAAAGCGCTTCAGGCGAAGGAAAGGCTCACGAAGGAAAGCCATCGGGAGCCCACCATCTCCGAGATTGCCAAAGAACTGGATGTTGCCGTAGAAGACGTGGTACTTGCACTTGACTCCATACAGGATCCCATCTCCCTTTTTGAGCCTGTGTTCCACGATGAAGGGGATGCTCTCTATGTGATGGATCAGGTGAAGGATACAGTCAACACCGATGAAAAATGGATGGATAATATATCTATTACGGAAGCCATGAGCAAGCTCCCGGACAGGGAGAGAAATATATTGATGATGCGGTTTTTCGAAGGTCGGACCCAGATGGAGGTGGCGGAAGAAATAGGCATCAGCCAGGCTCAGGTCAGCCGGTTAGAAAAAAATGCACTTAAATATATGAGAAAATACGTATAAAGACATATTGAGATCAAGGGCTGCTTTGCCTGAGTTGCGGAGCAGCCTTTTTATCTTTCACTTCAGTTATTTTCATTCAATTTTATTGTTTGAGCATGCCTTCTCATGGTATATATAAAGTAACTTTGAGCGAAAGAGGCGAAAAGTTGGACAATTCGTGTTAATTTATTAACGAGTCGGAAAGGAGTGTTTGCGATGTGTGAGAAACCGAAGTTCTTTTTTTGTAAGCATTGCGGCAACATGATTGAAATGATCAAGAGTTCAGGTATTTCAGTTGTATGCTGCGGAGAGCCGATGACCGAACTGGTAGCCAATACGGAAGAAGCGGCTTATGAGAAGCATATTCCTGAAGTGACCATCGATGGGAATAAGGTGGACGTTGTCGTCGGCAGCGTTATTCATCCCATGACGCCGGAGCATCATATCGCCTGGATCTATCTCGAGACCAACCAAGGAAGGCACAGAAAATGTCTCGATGTAGAAGGAGAACCCAGGGCTTGCTTCAGGCTCTGCGACGGTGAAGAGGTAATTGCAGCATATGAATATTGCAACCTGCACGGCCTGTGGAAAAAAGAAGTAAAGTAAATCAGCCGGCTTAAAGCATAATATAACTGCCAATTAAGAGAATCAAATAAAAGAAAGGAAAGGAATAGAATTATGGAAAGATACGTATGCGGCCCCTGTGGTTATGTTTATGATCCGGAAGTGGGAGATCCCGATAACGGCGTAGAACCCGGCACTCCCTTTGCCGACATTCCCGACGATTGGGTATGCCCTGTTTGCGGTGCACCGAAAGACACGTTTGAGGTTGAGGAATAAAGAAACACCCAATTAATTTATAAAGTTTTCAGTAGGAGGAAGATATATGGGAATGTTTTGCTTTCAGTGCCAGGAAACCGCAAAAGGGACCGGTTGTGAAATAAGAGGCGTCTGCGGGAAGACTGAGGATGTGGCCAAACTTCAGGATCTGTTGATTTATACTCTGAAAGGCATCGCAGACATCGTGCAGAAAGGAAAGTTGGAAGTCAGCGAATTGGCTGAGATAAATCATGAACTGCTGCGAAGCCTTTTCATGACTATAACCAACGCTAATTTTGACGGTGATGCAATAGAGGCGCAGATCCGCAAGATGCTCTCGTTAAGAGATAATCTGCGGGCGAAAGTTTCTGTTCGGGATCTTCACGATGCCGCTGTATTTACGGTGGATACTCGTGAAGAAATGCTTGAGAAAGCTGCCGTCGTAGGCGTTCTCGCCACAAAGGACGAGGACATCCGTTCACTGCGGGAGATGATGATTTACGGACTTAAGGGTATGGCTGCTTATTCCGAACATGCTCTGAACATCGGAAAAGAAAATATAGATATTTATAAATTTATGTACAAAGCGTTGGCTTCAACATTGGATGACAGCCTGTCTGCAGACGACCTTGTGGCACTGGTCTTGGAGACCGGAAAACACGGAGTTATGGCCATGGCCCTGTTGGATGAAGCTAACACATCCAAATACGGATCTCCGGAGATTTCCAAAGTCGACATCGGCGTACGGAAAAACCCGGCTATCCTGATTTCAGGCCACGACCTTACGGACCTGGAACAACTGCTTGAACAGACCAAGGGAACGGGAGTGGATGTGTATACACACAGTGAAATGCTTCCGGCTCACTATTATCCGTTCTTTAAGAAATATGATCATCTTGCCGGCAACTATGGCAATGCCTGGTGGAAACAGATCGACGAATTTGAATCCTTCAAAGGACCGATCCTCTTTACCACCAACTGCATCGTACCTCCGAGAAAGGACGAAATCCGTGATCGCATCTTTACTACAGGATCTGCGGGTTATCCCGGCTCAAAGCATATAGTAGCAGATGAAAACGGAAAGAAGGACTTCTCCGAGATCATCGAAATGGCAAAGAAACTGCCTCATCCGGAGGAAATCGAAAGCGGTGCCATCGTCGGAGGCTTTGCTCACAATCAGGTGCTTGCTCTTGCCGACAAAGTGGTGGATGCTGTCAAATCCGGCGCCATTAAAAAGTTCTTTATCATGGCCGGTTGTGACGGCAGGATGAAGTCCAGAGAATATTATACAGAGTTTGCGAAAGCGTTGCCTGAAGATACGGTCATTCTGACGGCAGGCTGCGCAAAGTATCGCTATAACAAGCTTGGTCTCGGCGACATCGGCGGAATTCCGAGAGTTCTGGATGCGGGACAGTGCAACGCCTCCTACTCTCTTGCGGTAATCGCCATGAAGCTTCAGGAAGTCTTCGGACTGGACGATATCAACAAGCTTCCTATTGCGTTCAACATCGCATGGTATGAACAAAAGGCAGTGATCGTGCTGTTGGCGTTGCTTTATCTCGGCATCAAAAACATTCACTTGGGTCCGACTCTGCCCGGCTTCCTTTCTCCCAATGTAGGCAAGGTTCTTGTTGAGAAGTTCGGCATTGCAGGAATCGGAACAGTGGAAGACGATATCAAGCTTTTTATGGAACAGTAATACATAATTCCAGCAAAGGGGACTAGCCCCGAGATTATAAGGGAAACATTCAAAAACAACCACGCGGTTAACCCGCGTGGTTGTTTCAAGAAGGTTCTAT
>JAAYNC010000004.1:0-17001 GCA_012521055.1 Eubacteriales Family XIII. Incertae Sedis bacterium | reverse complement strand
GAACGAGAATTGCTTATTTTTGGGGAAGAGTATTCGCGAAGGGAGTTTACCCATGAATAAGAGGATTCTGCTGATCGCATTAGTTATGCTGTCGGTTTTACTGATGTTTTTCTATAGAAGCGCCAGCTCTCGGCAGGAAATCACTGATCCGGAGCCGGTGGAGCTCTACCCGCTGAGCCAGGACCAGATTGGGTGGCTTTCTGCGAAGAAGGAGCTTGTTGTGGCCGTTACCGACGATGCCGCTCCTCTTATAATGTTCGACGTCGGCGGCCATGCCTCCGGGATGCTCGTTGATTATTTAGATTATTTCCGCCGGGATTATCAGATAGAGATCAGCTATATGCCCGTTCTGAAGCGGGATTTGGAGCCGATTCTAGTAGGCGGGCAGGCGGATGCGGCCATTACCATGCATGACCTTGCCCATGATCAGACGATTTCCTACACTATGCCAGTGGTGGAGGCTAAGGGTGTTTTGATGTATCTGAACACGCTGTCGCTTGAGGCTTCGCCGGAGGGACAGGGCTTAGTCATCGCCTGCGTTGAAGGGGACCTCTCGGAGGAGACGCTTCGGAAATTTTTCCCCAAAGCCGAACTGCTTTTTGAGGATAGCACCAGGGATGCGGTGGGCCGGCTTAAGTCCGGGGATGCCAATGCCGTCGCCGGCAGCGAGACCGCGCTGAATTATTTTTTAGGGATGGGTTACCTTTTGGACAATCCGGGCAGTCATCACCTTTCCGACAGTCCAAGTATGGATTATATTTTGGACAACCTGCTGCGGGCGGACGGATATCTCTATGAAAAGAACTACTGCCTCGCTGTTCCGGCCGAAAACCATATCCTTTATGAAATCCTGAACAACGCCATTTATTACATGGACAATGGGCAAGTGCTTACGGACCTTCAATCCAAATGGATGGGAATGTCCTATCTGCTTTATACGGAAAGTTTCGTGGAGGAGTTCGGCATCATCATTCTCATTCTTTTCGCCGCTGTTCTCTGTGTATTCCTTGTGTTTTACCAGTCTAACAAGAGCCTGTACGAAGAACTGCAACAGCGGATGGAGCTCTTGAGAGAAAGCCAGAACGAAATGCAGACCACCTTTGACGGCGTCACCTATTACTTGGCGGAAGTGAACAGGGAAGGCAGGATTGTGGACATCAACAAAGCTTTTGCCCAATACCTGCAGATCCGGCGCCACAACGCTATCGGCCTTAAGCTGTCCGAGCTTTTCGGCGCAGACAAGGTTGCATGCAGCCGACTTTCCGAGCTCACTGAAAAGACCTTCCGGGAAGAAAAGGAACACGACACGGAATTCACCGTTGGCCGTGGGATTTATGAGGCCCATTCCTTTACCATTAAAGACACCCGCGGCAAGGTTGAGAAAATCCTGCTGATGATTAAGGACGTGACGGATCAGCGGAGCGCGGAGCGGCAGATGCTTCAGGACAACAAGATGATTGCCATAGGGCAGCTGGCATCGGGCGTGGCTCATGAAATTCGCAATCCGCTGGGGCTGGTCCGGAACTATTGTTATGTGTTGAAATCCCTTGATAAAGATGACGTGGCCACCCGGGAAGAAGCCATTAAAATCATCGAAAAATCCGTGGAAAAAGCGGGCAGGATCATCGAAAACCTGCTGAATTTCTCCAGAATGACGTCTAACAAAAAGGAACTGGTCAATCTCTATGTTCACATCAGCAATATCATCGAACTGCAGAGGAACTGGCTGGATAAGCGGGGCATTGCGGTATATTATAAATTTGCCGGTCCTCATGATGTGGTGGTGAACATCGAGGCCATTGAATTGATTCTGATAAACCTTATCTCCAACGCGGCGGATGCAATTTCCCAGAAGGGCTGGAAGGATGGGCAGAACGGTAAGGACCGCCAAAATGGGCAGAACGGAGCAGGCGGGCAGAACGTGTATGGTGCCGAGGAGGAGATGAACGGGATGATTGAAGTTAAATGTGAGCATCAGGAAGGACAGCATATCCGTCTCACTATTAAGGACAAAGGGGAAGGAATACCGGAAGAGATCAAAGAAGACATTTTTAACCCGTTTTTCTCCACAAAGGAAAAGAAGGAAGGAAGCGGGCTTGGGCTCTACATCGTATATAATGAAGTCAACAAGATGCAGGGGGATATTAAAGTGGACAGCCAAGTGGGCGAGGGGACCACTTTCACCATAACCATTCCAGTGGACAGGAACAGAGATTTGGCAGAGGGGCATCAACAATTCCCTCAGGGGAAAGGAGCAATATATAAATGAACAAAAGAGGTCTTAGAATACTAGTCGTGGACGATGAACCGGACTACTGCAACGTGATGAAAGTAATATTGGAAGCCAACGGCCACATGGTCACCTGCGATACTTCAGGCCAGGCGGCCCTTGCTACTTTGGCGAAAAAGAGCTTCGACCTGGTTATAACCGACTTGATGATGCCCGAGATCGATGGCAGGCAGTTGATGGCGGAAATAAAAGAACGCTATCCGGGCGTTGAGGTCATTATATTGACGGCTTATGGCAGTATTGAAAATGCGGTGGACGCCATGAGGGAGGGGGCCTATTCCTATGTTACGAAGGGAGGCGATCCGGGAGAGCTGCTGCGGGAGATCAGCAAGCTCTGTGAAATGCTAGATTTGAAGCAGGAAAACCTGTTTTTGAAGGCGAAAATGAATCAGTATGACGCCATGCTGGAGACCAAAAGCCCGCTTTTTCGGAATGTGCTCGCCACGGCGAAAAAGGCGGCCAACAGCGATTCCAACATTCTCTTGTTGGGGGAGTCCGGCGTGGGCAAGGAGATAATTGCCCGCTATATTCATGAGAACAGTCCCAGGGCGGATAAAACTTTCATGGATTTGAATTGCCATGCCATCGCGGCCACGGTGCTGGAGTCGGAGCTGTTCGGGCATGAAAAGGGCTCTTTTACGGGGGCCATGACCCGGAGAATCGGGCGCATAGAAACGGCGGATTCGGGGACGCTTTTTCTGGATGAGATCGGAGATATCCCCTTGTCCATGCAGGCTAAACTCTTGAAGGCCATCGAGACGAAGCGAATTTACCGGATGGGCAGCAACGAAGAGATCGAAGTGGATTTTCGACTTGTTTCCGCCACGAATAAAAATCTGGCGGAGGAAATCGCGGCGGAGCGCTTTCGGGAGGATTTTTATTATCGGATCAGCACCATTGTGATCCGGATTCCTCCTCTGCGGGAGAGAAAAGAGGATTTGCCTCTTTTGATCGACTATTTCTTCAAAAAATCCCAAAACGAGATGAAGAAAACCATCAATCGTATTGAACCGGAGGTTATGGATGCGCTTCTTTCCTATCATTATCCGGGAAACATCCGGGAATTGAAGAATATCATTGAGCGGATTGTGGTGCTGTCTGAGGATGGGGTGATTCAAATGGATTCGTTTCCGGCACCTATGTCGGCTGCGGGAAATGATGTTAAGAGCATGGTACCCCTCGCGGAGGAAAAAAGTCTGAGGGAGATGCGCAAGGAGGCGGAGACCATTTATATCGAAAACATACTTAAGAAATATAATTATGATATGAACAAATCCGCCGAAGTGTTGGGAATCACTCGCCGGCAGCTTTTGAACAAAATAACCGAGTACGGAATCAGCCGGAGCGAGAATTAACAAAAGCAAAAGGGACTGCCCTTTTGCTTTTTTGCATTATGCCCTTGCCAGGGTGTCGATAGCGATTTTTGCCTTCATATCCATTTCGCGGATCATTTCTTCCATTTCCGTGGTGAGGGCTTTGGACTGTTCTCCCAAAGCTTTTATCTGCTTAGACACTTCGGAGAAGCCTTTTGCTGTGCTGTCGCCATACAGCCTTGAAGGATTTCCGATTTGGCAAATGCCGTGTTTATCCCTTCTTGCCACGCCGACATACTTGTAAACGGCTCCGTCGATGTCCCTGTGGGCAGGGGGTTGTGTGACAACGGCGTTGGGATTGCTTAGAATTGCCATGAACGGACCAGTCTGCCCTTCATTTGAGAAAGCAAATCCTTTTCCCCCATCTATATTTGTAAGTTCTACCACCCCGTTTGAATCGGTTACCCAGATTTCAGCAACTCCGCTATAATCAGTCATCGAGACAAGTTCCTCGAAGGAGGTGTCCGGCATTCTCTCTATTAATAAAGACATGAGTTTTGCTTCGATAACCATATGGGTGTTAAGGAGGTTATCAAAGTCCTGCTTTTCGTTGGTGGAATGGGCGGCTTCGATGGATGCGCTGACGCCGAGGAGGCTGGTTTGTTTCGCGATGCTGACCAGATCAGACAGAGGCGAAAGCAAGTTTTTAAAGTATTCCCTCAGTTCCTTCAAGCCTTCTCTGATTTTTCTTGCCTGGGCTTTGACGTCCTGGGTTTCATCGAAATTCTCGGACAAAGTGTTGAGTTCGGTGATTTTGTCAATCATCCTTTTTGTCTGAACGTTTACTTCTTCGGAGATGTCTTTGGATAAATCGGCAAGCCGTTTTGTTTCTTGGGCGATTACTCCGAAGCCGTCTATGGCTTCCTGGCCGGAAGGCTTGATAAAGTGTGATGAAAACTGAATTAGGCCCGGTTTGTCGATTCTTGAGGCTGCGGCAACTTTATATTGTATATCGCCTACTGCGCTTGCGGTGGCCGGCAACACCACTTCTGCTTCGGAGCTGTCTACAACTCTTAAGAGAGCAGGAGTGCTGATGCGGGTTCCTTTTTTGTTGGCGTGGTTTGTGAATTCGATATTCCCGTTGCCGTCGGTTACGTAGAATTCTTCGATTCCGATTTCTTTGGCGATTTTCGCTCCGTCGGTGTAAATGATATCCGGGTCGTACTCCAGGATTTTTGCCAGCAGTTTGGCCTGGATCAGTAAATTGTTGCCGACAATTTGTTCGAAGCTTGCCAGAAGATCTGAGGCGTGGATGGCTTCGATTGTGGCGTTGAGGGCAAGCAGGTTTGTCTTGTTGGATATATAATCCACGGAACCTATTTTTTCCGACAAATCGTCAATTAGTTCTTGATAGTTTTGGATCATCTCGCGGATAAGCGAGAAATTAATCATATTGCCGATGCCGATATAATTAGTTTCCATAGAATCACCTGTCTCCTTGATTATAACTTGATAATATAACATATGGTTCCAGATATCTACCTTTTTCCGGCTTTTTCGGGACAAATTCCGAATTAAGGCGAAATTAGAAAAAATAAAGCCAATAATAATATCGGCCACCGGCCGGAAAACTTAACTTGAATTTAGTGTCTGCATTTGGTGTCAGACACTATTTACACTTTTTACAAGTGTTGCAGTTTTTTCGGTTGCGATACCAGGGCTGGTGGAATAATATAAACGTATAAAATTCAGGGTTCTCCGTGATGGACAGGCGCAAATTGTCGATTATTGTATCAATTGTAAATTGCTAATTAACGATATACGGGATGAGGCTATCGGGATGGGGATATGGCTTGGGAATTGCGTTAAGGTTATGGGAATGATGGCATGGGGCTCGAGGAACTGTCCTCCATGGGCAGGGGCTGAGTGTCGATTATTATATCGATTGCAAATCGCCAATTAACGATATATAGAATGAGAATAAATGGCTTGAGGTTTGGAGATATGACTTGAGGATAAGGGATCGAGGATTTAGCTTTAGGATATGAAGTCTGAGGCTTGAGGATATGTGTTGAGGACATAGGAATGAGGCCATGGCCTGAGGATACGGCTTGAGGAATTGTATTGAGGAGATGGGAATGGAGAAATGGCTTAAGGATCTGGACTTGGGGATATGGGTTGAGGATATAGAGTTGTGGTATATATAGTAGTACTAGAGATGTAGCAGTGATAGGACGGAGGAAAGGAAATGAGTCCGAGTCTGGCAAAGCTTGTGGAACGGGATCTGCTGAGCAGGCATTTTCTGAAAGCGAACAGCATTACCAAGAAACAGATGCAGAAATACCTTTCGGGACAGGTGTTGGAGGAAGGTTTCCGAGGCCTGGAGCGAAGTGACGGGTGGCAGACGAAACGTGCCCCGGTTGGCGACGGCAGGAAAGAGAAGAGCGTGGCGCTTAGATGCGATGACCTTGTGTCGGCTCTTTTGCCGCTGCTCAGGCGGATTTCCGATGATCCTGAAAACGGTTGGTGCCAGTATATTTTGGACACGAGTTTGCAGCTTCTGTTTCCGCAAGGGGAGGAATTTCAGGAATCCAGGGAAATGAAGCTGGTGAAAAATATCATCCTCCAGACGATCCGAACCGTTATCGATCAGCCGGGACATATTGTACCGTTTGTACCCTGCGAACGGGCAGATGGTGAGTCATGTAAGCCGGAGTATTACGTGCCGGGGCAGGAAAACATCATTCGTTTCCTTGACCCGAAAGAGATCGAAAACTGTAATGGCCGGTGGGAATACGAAAAGCTGATCCGGTTTTGGGAGCAGAATTACATCAATGAGTTCATGTTGCTTTACGGCGAAGAAACCGGCTTTAACGTCATCGGCCATCTCCACCATGTTCACCGGATTGCCGTCAATATCAGCCGGCAGTTGAGCCTTGCCGGCGTGCCCATAGATTTAGCGCTGATTTCCGGAGCCGCCGTTGGCCACGACATCGGCAAGTTCGGCTGCAAAGACTGGGAATACGAGCGCATTCCCTATTTGCACTATTACTATACGGATCTTTTCTTCAAGACCAACGACATGCCCACCATCGGGCACATTGCCACCAATCATTCCACCTGGGATCTGGAACTGGAAAACCTGTCAGCCGAATCCCTGGTGCTCATCTATGCGGACTTCAGGGTCAAGAGCGTCAGAGATGATTCCGGCGCGGAGCTCTCTAGGATCTATACCCTGAAGGATTCCTTTGACATCATCCTCAATATGCTGGACAACGTTGATGAGGCCAAGAGAAAGCGGTATGAGCGGGTCTACGCAAAGCTGCAGGATTTTGAGGAATTTATGGAGAGGTTGGGGGTAAGCACCGATCCGGAGGATCCGGTTTTCAGACCTGCCGAAAAGAAATACGAACCTCTTCTGAGCAGCCAGGAGTCCATCAATCGGTTGAAGGATCTGGCCATCGAGCACAATATCTCCGTTATGAAGATATTCAATGATGAAGTGGCCTTCGGCAATTTGTTGGAGGCCGCCAGGTCGGAGAAACAATGGAAGCAAGTCCGGGCCTACATCAATATTTTCTACGAATATTCCACTTACATGACCCAGAAACAGAAGCAGATGACCATGCACTTCCTCTACGAACTGCTGATGCACAGCGAGGGGGATATCAGGCGGTTGGCCGCCGAGGTCATGGGAATCTTTATCGCCAATTTCGATGAGGAGTATCGGAAAGAAATTCCCGACGGGGTGGACATGATCGGTTCCGAGATGACGGCTCTTGAGCTATGCGATGAATACCTGGGCAAAATCATCTTTCCCGACCATAAGATTACGGAGGTTCACAGGCGGTGGATCGGATATACGCTGAAGATTGTCATCAACACCTTGCTGGACCGGGTCAACGAAGAGGAGAAAAGAAAGTATTTAGAGTTGATCGTCGGATATTATAAAAGAACCAACGGCAATATTGATGACGCCACCACTTTTATCCTGCTGGACTCTATGCTTTACCTACCCTTTGAGGCGTGCACGGAAGAGGAGCGGCGCATCCTGCTGGATTACTGTTTCTGCGCGGTGAAGAGAAATTCCGGCGAGGTGCGGCTGGGTGTGCTGCGGGTGTTGGAATATTATGTGATGAGCTTGCAGGGGAGTGTTCCGGGGGAAAGCATTCCTAATGACAACCGGAGAAAAGTGACTTCGGACAATGTCCGGGACAGCGACACTCGGGAGAGCCTGCAGGCAGGAATTCATGACGACACTCGGGGGAGTCGGGCTCCAGGAATTACTGACGACCTTCGGGAGCGGATCATACAGCTCGTATCGGCGCTTTCCATGGAATATACCAGCAGCGCCTATTTTCGTTATCGCATACTCAGCATGCTGGGTCACGATGCAGCGGAACTGGAAAAATACCGCGATATCCTGTTCGGGGAGGGGGAATCCACTTCGGATCTCTTCTTAGAGAATTTGAAGGTAGGGACTCCCTGGGTTCTTAAAGCGGTAAACATTGAATACTTCCTTGACCGGCTCCGCAGCGGACGAAGGGAAGAAAAGCTTCACATTGCCACCCACCTGTCCAACTTGCTGAAAGTCAGCGAAAAAGTTACGGTGCGGCACTCCGCCGGCAACGGGTTGAAATATGTCACCACGCTGTTGACCTTGGATCAGCGGAACGAAATCGTCATCGAACTCACCAAGGGTTTGGAGATCGGTGAATACCAGTTTTCCAAATATATTCCCGAATATCTTGGCGAGATCGCCCTGTTCCTGCACCCCAACGAGCTTGACGAAATGATATTCCGGCTGGAGAAGCTTTTAGAAAACCGGAACGAAAGGATCGTTACGGTGGCGCTCAACACCATCGGCGTGCTTCTGGCCAACTATCCGTCCTATAAAGACCGTTTTCCTGAAGAGGACGGCGTTTATAGCAAGAGGAGAGAAACGCTGGTGGGGCTTCTGCTGCGCGGGTTGGCCAATTACGATCCGCTGGTCAGCCAGGAGGCTTTCCACGTCATAGGAAAATACATTTTCGGAAATCACCGGCTGACTCTGGAGGAGAAAAACACCATCTTCAGACTGCTTTACAAGAAGATGATGGTGCTCATCACCGAGAGGGAAGAATCCCGGCTGGAGTTTTTCAACAACGCGGCGGCGCTGAACCATATCTACCGGTTCATTTCCGATTATTCCATTACAAACGGCGGTTTCAGGTATCCGGAATGCGAGAAGATCGCCTTTTTCCCGGGGACTTTTGATCCGTTTACGCTGAGCCATAAGGGCATTGTCCAGGAGATTAAGAAGCTGGGATTTGAGGTCTATCTGTCCATCGATGAATTTTCATGGTCCAAAAAGACCCAACCCAGGCGCATGCGGAGAAAGATTATCACCATTTCTACGGGTAATGAGCGAGACGTATATGTGCTGCCGGACGAGATCCAGATAAATCTGAGCAACAAGAAGGATCTGGCGCTGCTTAAGAGCCTGTTCCCCGGAAAGGACATTCACGTGGTGGTGGGAAGCGACATCATCGCCAACGCGTCGGCGTACAAGAAGCCTCCGGAGTCGGGAAGCATTCACCATTTCAACCATATCGTGTTCCTGCGCAGCAGCGCGGCGGAGGGAACGGCGGAGTTTGACAGGGATTATTCCGTTATCCTGGGCCAGGTGACGGAGCTCAGGCTGCCCACCCATCTGGAGGACATCAGCTCCACCAGGATTCGGGAGAATATAGACCTGAACAGGGATATTTCCAACCTCATCGACGCCGTGGCCCAGAATTATATTTACGATAACAGCCTTTACCTGCGGGAGCCCCAGTACAAGAGCATCGTAATGACCAAGGGGATCAAGATAGAAAAGGTCGCTTTTGGCGAGGACCTGATCCGCGAACTGACCGGAACCCTGCTCAACGGCCGGAAAGGGGTGGCAGAAGTTGTCGCTTATTTAAAAAGAAAAGGCACCGTGGGCATCGTGATCCGCGATGGGGAGAAGCAGAATAAGATAGTGGGGATGTCGGCTTTTTCCAAGGTGGAGACGGCGGACTTGTACCAGGAGTTTATGAGCCAGGCGGTGGCGGCTTACCTGAGGGAGGCCGGCACCGGCAAGAGAGTGGTCATCGGTGCGCTTTATTTTGATAGCGATACGAATATCAGGGATCCGCTTCAGCTGTTGCTGAGTGAGACCCTGTTTGAGTGCGTGAAGGAGGATTTCACCTATGCCATTTATCACCCTCGGGGGAACAAGGAGATTTCCCACCGGATGGCAGAGACTTTGAAACGGCAGGGTTTCAAGAGGGTGGATGGCTTCAAAAGGGCGGAGAGCTCCAGGCGGGCGGATGACCCGGCGAAGGACGATGTGATTTTCACCGTGGACATGAAGTTTCCGGTGGTGGTCATTCAGAACATGGAGTCGAAGATCAAGTACCCTTTCAACCAGAGCGAAAATATATTGAGGGTTATTGATCGGGCCCACGAGAACCTTCAGAAGACCCTGACCATGATGTATCCGGATACGCTGATACTTTCGGTAAATCAGGAGATCATACATCACAAGCTCATCGGCATGATTACGGCCATCAATCAGGTGCCGGTGGAGCCTCAGACTCCCAGGGTTCTCGGGGATCTGATGTGCGTGCCTTTCGGGCAGATTCTGAACGGGTTTGCGGTGCCAAATACGGTGACGAAGACCCTTCATACGGAGAAATATTTCGATCCGGGCATCCGGAAGTTTACCATTAAGGAATACCCCAATTATTCGAAGCTGATCAATCAGGTGAGGACGATCAAGTCCTTTGACATGGGCGTGATTTTGGTGGACGATCTGCTGCACAAGGGGTACCGGATCAGGGAGCTTGACCCGCTGTTTAAAGCGGAAGGTGTGGATATCAAGAAAATCGTGGTGGGAGTCCTGTCCGGGCGGGGCAAGGATCTGATGACGGTCCAAGGCAGGGATGTGACCAGCGCCTATTTTGTACCGAACATGAGGGTGTGGTTTTTGGAGTCGGCCATGTATCCTTATATCGGCGGCGACAGCGTGGAGCGGCCTGGAAGGGAGGAGAATTCGGGGCAGTTCAATTCGATAAATCTGATTTTGCCTTACGTGTTGCCTACATTTATGAATGATGTGCCGCGGAACAGGGTTTATGATTTTTCCATGGAGAGCCTGAAGAATGCCCGGGAAATTTTGTCCGAGCTGGAGGAGGAATATAAAGAGCTTTTCCAGAAGAACCTGACTTTGAAGAGGCTCGGCGAAGCCATAATTTCGCCCAGATTTCCTGATATTGGGTCTTGCATGGCGTATGATTTGAATTTGGCTCCGTCGATTTTTGTTCAGAACGATATAGAGAGGTTGGCCCGACTGAAGGACACGTCGGGATTTGAGAGATAGGGTCCAGCCCGTCCGCCTGCTTGGCACTTGCTTGCATAACAAAATTTTTTCGACCAAGGTTGTAAAAAGTGTCAGACACCGAATACAAGTTTTGTAAGACGCGAACACGCAATTATTAACCGAATAACTACAATTGGCCAAAATTATTAAGCAATAACCTCCATATACCAAATTCTTTCGGACAAAGTTGTAAAAAGTGTCAGACACCAAATAAAACAAGTTGCAAAAGGTGTCAGACACCGGATGCAGAAAGGAGCGGTATGAATTATTTATCCGAACTGATGGGATTTTCCCGCGAGGAAATTTCCGGCAAGATGGACCCCATCAAGGTCGACGAAAGCATTAAACTCAAAGGAGTAACTTTTTCCAAGGACCGGAAGCTGACCGTAAACATACTGGCGCTGGGCGATGTGGGCGGTGTGCTGTTGACGGGGCTTCGGGTTCTGGGCGGTTCCGTCGTGGGCGAGATCGGGATCTACGATTTGAATCCGGATGTTATGATGCGGTATGAACAGGAGATGAACCAGATTGCCTGGCCCTTTGATTACGCTGCGATGCCGTCGGTTCGGATTTTGAAGGAAGAGGAACTGTTTCAGGGGGATGTGTTCCTTTTCTGCGCATCTAAAGCGGTGCCGCCGGTTGCAAAAGTTGAGGATGTAAGGAAGTCTCAAGGCGCCGGGCCGGAACAGGACGTCCGGATGGTGCAATTTGAGGCCAATAGGCCTTTGGTTGAGCATTATGCAAAAATGGCATCCCGGCAAGGGTTCAAAGGGCTTTTCGGCGTCATATCGGATCCCGTTGACCCGCTCTGCAAGTCGGCATTGATGGCGTCCGGGCTCGAGCCCTGGCAGATCCGCGGGTACGGGCTCGGAGTCATGAACAGCAGGGCTGTATATTATGCTAAGAAGGACGGTCGCTTTGCCCGGTTTCTTACGGAGGGGCGGGTTTTTGGGCCTCATGGGAAGGATCTGGTGGTGGCCGATTCCGTTGAGAATTATGATCATGAGTTGTCTGTGGAGTTGACCCGGCTCACCATTGAAGCCAATTTACGGGTGCGGGAGTTGGGTTTTAAACCGTATATTGCACCTGCTTTTTCCTCGGGGGTGCTTTCTATGCTTTGCACGCTGAGGGGGGAATGGCATTATAGTTCATTTTATATCGGAGACAACAACAAGGGGGCGTTTCTGGGAGCGAAGAACCGGCTTGTTGACGGTGTGACGGAAGTGGAGAATTTGCCGTTACCGCCGCAATTGTTCGATAGGATCCGCTGTGCCTATGAGAATTTGTGCGGGCTTTAGCCATGAGTCTAGGAAAATTTAGTCCAGGCTTTAGCCATGAGCCCAAGATAATTTGCTAGGCTCTACTTAAGAGTCTATGGAAATTTGCAGCCTTATCCAAGAACCTAAGGGGGAACAAGTCAGGAGGGAAGTGAGATGGAACAGCTGACGATCATCAGGCCGGCTTGCCGGGAAAAACGTAAGGAGAAGCGGCTGTCCACCATTTTGGAAGGCAGTACGTCCGGATTGTCCTGCGAGGTTATCAATACCATTGAGGAGCTGGAGCAGGTTGACCTTAGGAATAAAAGGATTCTTTTTGCCGTTTCTCTGGGGGTATCGGGGATCAACCTGGAACTGTATGACATGCTTAAGAAGATACGGACTACCGAGGATATGTTTGAGGGGTCCGTCGCGGGGATCATCGTTGATGGGGACAGTGAGCTGTATACGAAGTCTATTGCCAGGGATGTGGTTTTCAGCGCTAACCTTCAGGGGTGCACCTTTGTGGGGAGGCCACTCGTGGAGGGGACCGGCTCTCTTGAGAACTACAACATTATTGCGAGAAATCTTGCCACGGACCATTTGAATGCCTACATCCAGTCGGGCCATCAGTTGGTCAAAAGGGTTATGGAGTATCGGCATTCGAAGAAAGAGCGGGCCAGGTTGCTGGTGCTTCATGCCAGTAATGTTGCACATTCGAATACTCTTTTGCTGTGGTCGCTGGTTCGGAAGAAGCTTTGGGAGGCCGTAGGGCCGTTGATTGAGATCGAGGAGATTTCGCTGTTGAACGGCGAGGTTTATGACTGCATCGGGTGCCCTTATGAAACCTGCCGCCATTTCGGGGAGAATCAGAAGTGCTTCTATGGAGGGGTTATCGTGGACCGGGTGTATCCCGGCATATTGAAATGTGACGGCCTGCTGATGCTTTGCCCCAATTACAACGATGCTATCGGGGCAAATTTGGCGGCTTTCGTGAATCGTTTAACTGCTCTTTTTCGGAGCAATGATTTTTCGGATAAGCGGATTTTTTCAATTATTGTGTCGGGGTACAGCGGCGGCGATATTGTTGCGCAGCAACTGATAAGCGGGATTAATATGAACAAGGCTTTTGTGCTGCCGCCGAAATTTGCGCTGATTGAAACAGCCAACAACCCCAAAAGCGTGTTGAAGATTCCCGGTATTGAAGAGCACGCCGGGGATTTGGCGAATCGGATTATACAATATATTTGATGGAATCAGCGGGGACGGTTCTTTTTGGTTTCCGCCGGGCCACCGGAAAGCACAAAGAACCGTCCCCTGCTTGTTTTTGTTGACTTGCATTTGGTGTCTGACACCTTTTACAACTGACACTTTTTACAACTTGTTGTATTCGGTGTCTGACACCTTTTACAACTTGTTGCATTTGGTGTCTGACACCAAATACAAGTTTGGGTTACTTATGTCAGTTTTATTGTTATAATGGAACTGTACGAGCCGGCGACAAATTCACAATTTGTCCTGACAATCTAATTTGCTGCCCACGATGGGAAAGAGCATGGATTGACAGACGGTTTATTAATAAGAATGAAATAATAAATGGAAGGAGCTTGAGCATTGAACGACACATTAAAAGTCATTACCGAACGGTACTCCTGCCGTGATTTTAGGGATGAAATGCCTTTGGATGAAATATTACAGGCGATAGCGGAGGCCGGGGTTAAAGCTCCCAGCAGCATGAACAGGCAGCCGTGGCGGGTGATTGTTGTAAAAGATCCAGAATTGATAAGGGACATAGAAGAAGAAACTTTTGCCCGTATTTCCGAAATGGAGGACAAATACTTATACAACAGAATTGTTGAACGCGGCGGAAAGGTGTTTTATAACGCGCCTTGTATGGTTGTGATACCTGTTATTCCGGATGAAAAATGCCTTTCACTGATAGATTGTGGGATTGTATGCCAGAATATTACGCTGGCAGCCACTTCTTTAGGGGTAAACAGCGTTATATGCGGACTGGCTCGCCTGGCTTTTTCGGATGACCGCAAAGCTGAGGAATTCAGCAAGCGCCTGAAATTTCCTGACGGCTATGTGTTCGGGATTGCGATATTATTAGGATATGCTAACACATCGAAGGCCCCCCACGAACCGGATAAGGATAAAATTATTTTTATTGAGTAAAGTTAAGGGGCGCTCCGGAAGTTTTGAAAAGTGCTAATACAAATTCAAGACGGTCGGTGGTCTAGTCGGCGATCCTCCCAGTCAGGCAAATGTTGCGGGAAATGTGCATGGCGGTGAAATCATGAAATTGATGGATACTGCGGCGGGAGCTGTGGCAAGAACTGGCTTGATATCCAAAACGGTGCCCAAATACAGCTGTGGAAAAATACAACGGTTGTAGTAAGATGTGTTCTGACATAAAATAGAGTATAAGAAAAAGAGGGTTTTTGATCGGAGTTTTGGGAGATATCATGTGGCGGTATATAATTATCGGAGTTGTATTTATTGTCTTGGGACTGGCGGTTCACGTCGGTAAAATGTACTTTTTGATTTCCGGCGGCAGCATCTTGCGGAGAAAGAGAAAGGCTAATTTGGATGTTGCAAAGATTGCCAGACTGGTAGGTATTTTTTCCTATGCCAACGGGGGAATTTTTCTCCTGATGGGGATTCTCCAGGCCGCTGGAGTAAGAGTAAGCATGATGCCCGCATTTATATTCCTGATGGCGTCTTCGTTGGTGCTAACCGTGATGTCCCAAAGATATGATTATGACATATTTGACGAACACGGAAGGTTGCGCAAGGGAGCGGGCAAAAAGTTGGCCGTTCCAATTGTGATACTTACGGCAACGGTTGTTTTTGTGGCAGTTTTGATGTTTTTCTCAGCCCAAGAAACAGAGGTTTCATTTCTGAACGAAGGCTTGGAAATCCATGGAATGTACGGCGATGTGTATGCTTGGGAGACGATTCGTGACGTGGAGCTAATGGAGTCTCTCCCGAGGATTGAGTTGCGAACCAACGGGTCTGCGCTGGGGTCGAAGCTCAAGGGCCATTTTCGAACGACGGAACTGGGGTCGGTAAAGCTTTTTGTGGATGCGGATGTACCGCCTTTCATATACTTTGAAGCTGGCGATGATCGCGTTATCTTCAATCTTGCAGACGAAGCAGAGACAAAGGCGGCATATGAAAAACTGAAAACGCAATTGGAGTTGTAAAAATTGTGTTTGGCGAAACTGCGTTTGGTGTCTGTATTTGGTGTCCGACACTTTCTACAACCTTAATTATATATACTGTTGACAGCGGAAGAATAGAATGCTATAGTTCACTCAATATCTAGCTGCAATATGAGAGAAGGTAGTAAAATGAGAAAGCAATTACTTGTAAACCTTTATTATTATGGTTTCCAGCGCTCACAATCCTGACGCGCATTGACGCGTCGTCACGGGTGAGCGCTAATTGGCAATTGGCGTGTACCCGTGAGGCTGGAAACTGAGAGAAGAATATTCACCGGCATTTGGGTATACGCACCAACTGCCGGTTTTTTTATATCAGAAAGTTGTAAAAAGTGTCAGACACTTTTTACAAGTAGTTGTATTTGGTGTCAGACACCAAATACAAGACATCAAATGCAACTGAGTTAGGAGGGGAAAGTAATGGTTATTGGAATAGTTGGACTCGGGCTTATTGGGGGCTCTATGGCAAAGGCCATCAAACAGACGGGAATGCACAAAGTTCTGGGCATGGATATTCAGAAATCGGTGATTGAGCGCGCTTTACAGGCAGGAGCGATTGATGAAGAGCTTGGCGATAACAAATTTAGCGAATGTGAAATGGTCATCATTGCGCTCTATCCCCGCGAAACGGTGCAGTTTGTTAAAGAAAAAGGCAGCCTGCTTAGAAAAGGGGTTGTGGTTTTGGATTGCTGCGGCGTCAAACAAAACGTCTGTAATCAAGTTCAGCCGATAGCCTCGCAGCTTGGGATTCATTTTGTTGGGGGGCATCCCATGGCCGGGATTGAGTTTTCCGGTTTCGAACATTCGACAGGATCCTTGTTCAAGGGGGCATCCATGATCCTCACGCCACCGGAGGGCATTGATAGCGAGATTATGGATGAGTTGAAGCAGTTTTTTCTAAGCGTGGGATTTGGACATATTGAGATCGCCACGCCGGAAAAGCACGACAGAATCATCGCGTACACATCTCAGCTGGCCCACGTGGTCTCAAATGCGTATGTGAAGAGCCCGAGAGCGGAGCTGCACAAGGGGTTTTCAGCCGGAAGCTATCTGGATTTGACTCGGGTTGCCAAGCTCAATCCGGATATGTGGACCGAACTTTTTCTTGAAAACAAGGAGTTTCTGTGTGATGAAATCGATGGGTTAATCCGGCGGCTTATTTTATACAGGGATGCCATAATAAATGAAAGCAAAGAGGAGTTGCACAAGTTGTTGGATGAGGGATCAAAGCGGAAGGTCTTGGTGGACGGAGAATAATGAAAGTTGTAAAAAGTGTCAGACACCAAATGCAAGCCGTTGCATTTGGTGTCTGACACTTTTTACAACACTTTTTACAACTTTGTTCCAGTATGAATTATTTCAAAAAAGAGAAATTATTTAATAAATTATTTAATAAGGGAAAGATTATTTTTATTTGTTCCTGAATTGCAATAACAAGTTGAACTAATCTCCGTACCTTGACAAATCTCTGTTGTTAAAGAGCATAGATTAAATCGAGTTCCTCATCGAAGAGTTCTTCTGGGGTTTT
>JAAYNC010000072.1:0-9870 GCA_012521055.1 Eubacteriales Family XIII. Incertae Sedis bacterium | reverse complement strand
TCACTTAATGTCCTCGTTATCGCCGCCGTCAATGTCGTCTTGCCGTGGTCTACGTGACCTATCGTCCCAATATTGACATGGGGCTTGGTACGTTCAAATTTTGCTTTCGCCATTGTGGTTTCCTCCTAAATAATTGCATTTAATAATCTTTTACAGCAGCCCTCCTGTACCGGGCCTGTCAGCCCCGAGAGCCTGCTGTAAACTGTGCAGGGCATCCTTCAAACCTGCCTGCCTAAGGATGCCGGTCAACGATGGAGCTGTTGAGCAGACTCGAACTGCCGACCTCATCCTTACCAAGGATGCGCTCTACCTGCTGAGCTACAACAGCATATGTTCCTTTTACACTTTCCACATTGTACTATACGTAAAACCGGGTGTCAACCTATTTTAAAGTGCATTTTGCAAGGCTCTTTTACGTATGAACCCTCAGGAAAAGAGCGAGTTTTCTTTTCGTGCGCTGGATGGCATTATCAATGGATTTGGGCTGTTTCCCCATGCTGGCAGCAATTTCTTTATAAGTCTTTCCTTGAAGGTATTGGCTCCAAACAGCCGATTCGAAATCGCTCAACACATTTCCGCTATTTCCTCCGATTTGGTCCAAAGCCTCCTTTACGAGAACCAGTGTTTCCGGATCCGAGTCGCTGTCCGTAGGCAAGGTTTCAGACAAGGTTATAAAGCTGTTCTCACCGGATATGGGTTTGTTCAGGGACACGGACATATTCAGCGGAGAATGTTTTTTCCTCGCAGCCTGCTTTATGGCGGATAGGATCTGTCGATTGATGCACAAGTCGGCAAAGGTGCGAAAAGAAGCATGCCTGGATTCATCAAAGCTGCGTATTGCCTTAAATATTCCGATCATGCCCTCCTGGACGATGTCATCGCGGTCCGCCCCAACCATATAATAAAGATGCGCTTTAGTCTTGACTACTTCTTTGTATTTGCGAATGAGGGCTTCTTCCGCTTCGCCGTCTCCCTTCTGGGCTAAACGTACCAATTCCTCTTCGGAATAACTTTGATTGCTATCATATCTGTCCACTTACAATTTTCCTCTTCTCTGCCTGTTAATTTCATACATGAGAATTGTGGCGGCATTGGAAGCGTTGAGTGAAGAAACCTTTCCTTCCATTGGAATTGAAAGGATAAAATCACACTTCTCCCGAACCAACCGGCTCACCCCGCTTCCTTCCCCTCCTATGACAATGGCAATGGGACCCGTCAAATCTCTTTCATAATAAAGGCTGCCGTCCATATGACAGGCACCGACCCATACTCCCTTAGCCTTTAGCAAGTCAATGGTCTGTGACAAATTTGACACCTTGGCTACGGGTACGTATTCAACTGCCCCCGCCGACGCCTTTGCAACCGCCTCTGTTAAACCGACTGCCCTGCGTTTAGGTATGATGACACCATGGACTCCTGCCCCGTCGGCCGAGCGAAGGATTGCGCCTAAATTGTGTGGGTCTTCTATTCCGTCCAAGAGAAGGAGAAAAGGGTCTTCTCCCTTTTCAGCGGCGCGATTCAACAGATCTTCCACCTCATAATAACGATAGGAAGACACATAGGCAACCACTCCCTGATGGTTGCCACCTCCGGACCCTCCTGCCGTGATTCTTTCCAGCGCCGCTCTGTCCACAAACTGTATTGAAATTTTCCTTTCCCTGGCAAGGGCTTCGATCTTCTTAGCCGAGCCTTCCGCGCCGTTTTGCATCAACAGTTTCTCGATTACCCGGCCGCTTTTCAGCGCTTCCATAACCGGATTTCGTCCTATCAACAAATCGCTCAATTGCTTTTCCCTCTTTAGAATATCCGCTCATATTCGGTGAAACGGTAAGTAAAGCCGTTCTCCGTTACCGGTTCGCTCTCGTATACCAGTTTCCAGGCCGGATGTTCATCCAGGTTGATGAAATACTTGTCCGCCGGAAAGGCAGCATCTATTTTCGTAACATATGCTCTGTCGCAATGGGAAAGAAATTCCCTGTAAATCTGTTCTCCTCCGATGATGAACACCTGGTCCAAATCGCAGTTATTCAAGCATTGAAACAGATGCTCTTTAGAGCAGCAGATCTCACAGTCGGCGGGATAATCCTCGTTGGTGGTCAGAACGATATTGGTCCGCCCCGGAAGAGGTTTTCCTCCAGGGAAAGATTCCAAGGTCTGCCTGCCCATGACAACAGTCTTTCCTAAGGTCTTCTCTCTGAAGTGTTTCAAATCTACGGGCAAATGAGCAAGCAGCGAATTGCCCTTACCGATCGCCCAATTTCGGTCTACAGCCACGATAATCTTCATAAGTTCTCCTTTAACATTTATTTATGTAAAAACTATAACATATACTTATTAAGCGTTAAGATTATCCGTAAAAATGCTACTATAAAAAGTAGTTTTTGTAAAATGTGTCTGCCGCTTTCTCCAACTGAAAACCTAAACGGCAACGGGTATATTTTTTATTTGAGGATTTGTCTTGTAATTTTCTACGATTACGTGTTCCGGTCTGAAATCGTAGAAGTTTTTAACCTCCGGATCCAGATAAACCTTCGGCGCCGGATAAGTAGGTCTCGTGAGCATTTCCTCCACCAAGGGGATATGCCTGTCATAGATGTGAGCATCGGCAATCACGTGAACCAGCTCGCCGGGTTCCATGTCATTTACTTGGGCGAACATCATCACCAGAATCGAATACTGGACCACATTCCAGTTATTCGCAACAAGCACGTCCTGTGACCTCTGGTTCAGTATGGCATTAAGCCTGTTTCCCGTGACATTGAATGTCATGCTGTATGCGCAGGGATATAGCGCCATTTCATGAAGGTCGGCAAAATTGTAAAGATTCGTCATTATCCTGCGGCTATAAGGATTATGGGCCAGGTCGTAAAGCACCCTGTCAACCTGATCCATTTCCCCTTCCGGATATTTATGTTTTATTGAAAGCTGATATCCGTAAGCTTTCCCGATGGTGCCCTTCTCATCAGCCCACGCATCCCAGATACGGGTGTTCAAATCCTGAATGCGATTGGATTTCTTCTGCCAGATCCACAAGAGCTCTTCGGTAGCGGATTTTATGGCAGTGGGCCGCAGGGACAAGGCAGGAAATTCTTCGCTGAGATCGTATCGATTTACCACACCAAATCTTTTTATCGTATGGGCGGGCGTTCCATCCTCCCACTTTGCGCGGACCACTTGCCCTTCGGAAGAAAAGCCGTTGTAGAGAATGTCTCTGCACATGGTTATGAATATGTCGTCTGCTCTGCTCAAGGCTGCTACCCCCTTTTTATATAATGTCACGGTTTTTATACATTTTTTCGGAGCACAGGGTTGGCTCCGGCGCCTGCTTCAATTATGACCTTCTATAACCAGAATTCTCTTATAAGAACTAAAATAAGCGTAATAACCGTGATGGCAAGCATGGTCTTTTCGCTCTTTGTCCACGGGCGCTTTACACCTTCTTCTCGTTCTTTCTTGTATCTTGCATCCGCTTCCTTTGTAATTTCGCGGTTTGTCAGGTAGTAATCCGCCAACCTGTCTCTGAATTTATTTCTTACCTGTTTTTTCTTCTTTTTCATCGCTTCGCTTCACACTTTCCATCGCTGCTTTGATGATTTCTTTCATCCTATCGATATTACCGGAAAGATACAGATATCCTATTAAAGCTTCAAAGGCCGTGGCCCATTTATAATCCACGGGATCGGCATTTTTGGGTTTTGTCGAGATCTTTTTGTTTCTGGCCCTCTTTACAAGTCCCAGTTCTTCTTCTGTAAGGCTTGGAAGAATTTGCTTCACCGCATAGGCCTGAGCCTCGGCCTTTACCAATTCCACAGCGGCCCGGTGAAGCCTGTCCGCATCACCTTTCATAGTGTGGATGAGATGATCCCGCACATAGGTCTCGAAGACTGCATCTCCCAGAAAGGCCAGAGCCGTTGTATTCATATATAGCAATTGTTTTTCTTTCATGACATGCTTTTGATGGTTTAACACGAGTGTTTCGTTTGTTGAAAATAGTATCATACTAAGGAGATAAAATCAAATGATGGGAACGAAAAAGGGCAGGACGTTTCGCCCTGCCCTTTTGAATTAATGGACTGATAATCAATGCGTTCTATGCATGTGGTTCCGCTTTGGGTTTAAACGTAACCCAACAGCCTGGGGAGCCAGAGAGATAGTCCCGGAACATAAGTGGTCAGTATCAATGTAGGAATCCATGCGAAGAATATGAAATACATGGTTGGACCCAACATCTCATTAATCGGTGCGTTACCTACCCTTGAGCCCAGGTATAAGAACGGAGCTGTGGGCGGGGTAACTCCTCCGAGTCCGATGTTTACTCCGACTATCGCCGCAAAATGAACGGGATGTATACCTATGCTCATGGCTACGGGCAATAGTATAGGCGTAGTCAGAAGTATGGCGCTGGTGTCGTCCATCAACATTCCTATAATGATAAGGAATAGATTTAACATCAGCGTCAGCACTGCAGGGTTGCTGGAAATGGAAGTCATGACATTTAGGATCATCTGAGGCAGATTCTCCATTACATACAACCTTGAAAGCATCATAACTGACAGGAGCATTATCATTACTACTCCGGCAGTGGTTCCTGCCTTGATCAGGCCGGCTTTGAAGGTATCCTTGTTCAGACCTTTATAGAACCAGATGCCCACGGGAATGGTATAGACAACGGAAACGGCTGCCGCTTCGGTAGGTGTCATGAAACCTCCGTAGATTCCGCCCAGAATTATGATGGGAGCAATCATGGCAGGAATAGCTCTGGAAGTTCTCCTGACGAAAACTTTAGGCAACTCGTCTCTCGGTATTCTGTCAGCCAACTTGATATCCTTATTTTTTCTAAGCAGCCAGAAGTTTACTGCGCTCAGCAGTATGATGAGAATGATTCCGGGAATAACTGTGGACAGGAAACAGGCCAGTACGGACTGTCCGCCTACAAATGCGTACAGGATCTGATTCAAGCTCGGGGGAATTAAAAGCCCAAGAAGAGATGCGCTGGAAATCAACGCTGCAGAAACGCCTCTCGGATAACCTGCTTTGTACATCCTAGGAAGCATGATGCTGCCGATAGCCGACAAGGTTGCAAATCCGCTCCCGGAAATAGCCCCGAACAGGCCGCAGGAAACAACCATGACGGCTCCTAATCCTCCTTTGATTCTTCCTATGAAAAAATCCACGAAATTGATGAGGCTTTCCCCGATTCCGCTTCTATCCATTAAATCCCCTGCCAGTATGAACAAGGGTATGGCAACCAATATCAGAGAAGTGACTTGGGCGTAACCGTAGGGAAGCAGGAAGGTATAGTCATAACCCCCAATATAGACAAGGGAAAGCGCCGATGCGAAGAAAGCGAAAGGTATGGGTACTCCCAACAAAAGCACGGCAATAAGTACAACGATTGCTATTGCAACTGTCATTTACTACACCTCCCCTTCCGCGTTCGGTCCGGAAATACCTGCTCTTCTCTCTTTGTATTTCACAATAAACCCTTTGATGTCGTTATAGAAGTAAACTACATTGAAAAAAGTAGCAATGGTCAACCCGAAGAGCAGGGCTGATTGAGAAACGGTCATGGGGATTCTCCAGGTGGGAGTTCTCGTACCCATTATTATCGTCCATTGTGTCAATTGAAGCGCCCAGGTAAAGAACATGAATCCGAGGACAAGAGTCAGAACGCTTTTGATCAGCGCAAGAATGTCCTTAACGAGTCCTTCCTTCATCATTATAGCGAGAATGTCGGCTGTTATATGGCTCTTTTCGAAACTTCCGTTCGCTGTGCCGAACATGTATAACCAAATGGCAAATATTACCAAGAATTCTTCATAACCTTTGAATGCAACATGTGCAGCCCGCGTGGCGGTTGCCATAAAAACGATCGCCACTACTGCGATTCCACAGACTATCAATCCAAACCGCAGGAATTTCTCAAGCCACAGCCAGAACTTCGTTTGTTGCAGTTTGTTCACGGTGCCCTCCTTTAAATAGATAAACTGGTTAATTCGAACGCAGAGAGGAGTTTCGGTTCCCTCCTCTCTGGTTCCTACATCATTGCATATTGAGGCTGTCGGCCCTTCAGAAAACTACAGCAATCCGATCTCTCTTCTGAAGCCGTCCATGAGTTCTTTGGTCAAGAGCTCTTCCATGGCCGGCCAACTGGTCTCCCTGACATAGTCCGCATATACCTTAATTTGCTCCGGCGTAAATTCGATAACTTCCACGCCGTAATCCTCTTCCAGTTTCTTCATATATTCTCTTTCATTTTCTTCTGCCAGGGTGAAGCTATTGAGGCTTTGCTCCTGGAAGACGCCTATTACGATTTCTTGATCCTCGGGAGTCAACTTGGCTAAAGACTTTTCGCTCATTACATAGCTGGTGGCTTCCGGATGGATGTAGTTCACATACATATAGTTAATCATTTCTCCCACCCAAGCATAGTTCATGTTGGGAGTGCCGCCTACCCAGCCGTCAACAACCTTGGTTTGGATAGCCGTAGGAACTTCGCCGTAGGCAATAGAAACAGGATTGAATCCCAAGTCTTCCTGGGGCTGGTAGAAAGTTACCATGGATGGAGATCTGGTCTTTACTCCTTTATTGGACTCGGGATTGAATATGTCGTTAGGTTCTTTCACAAAACCCATTCCGATAAAACCTTCCAGAACAATTCCCAGGAACCTGACGTTGGTAGTTGCTGTATACTTACCCAACTCCTGGCACATGAATGAATCCGGCGCATAGAGTTCTTTTACTTCCTCATAATTCGTCGCGTAATAAGGAAGATATGGAGCTCCGAGTCTCGGATCTATGGCTTCGGGAATGGTTATCTGGGCGAGGTCGATGGTTCCTCTTACCACCTCTTCATAGACGGTATTATAGTCACCCAGCGCTCCGGCGCCGAAGTATTGAACCTTAACTCTGCCTTCAGTTCTCTCCTCCACCATTTCACAGGCTTCCAAATTAAGGCCGGTGGCAATATGCTCGGTGGGCGCATCAGAAGCAAGTCTTAATACGATAGGATTATCTGCTGAGTATTCAGCTGCTTCTCCTGCGCCGTCTCCGCCTCCTCCACAGCCGACAAGGCTGGTCAGAACCAACGAAAGCACAACTAAAAGTGCGATCCCTTTCTTACGGCTCATAATTTTTTTCCTCCTTCTCGTTTTGTTACACAGTTAGTTTGATCCATTCTAATAATTCTATTCCTGACCGCCTTATAGCGACAGAATAATATAGATGTATTGTACAACAGATTGCCCTGTTTCGCAATAAATATTTATAATATTGTTAACTATCATTCATTTCTGATTTTTTGAACTTTTCCACCGACCGCCGGGTCGGCTTTGTCCCATGGAAAAACGATTTTTTATTGTCAAAAAAACAGGGAGAGGACCTTAATTTGGGTCCTCTCCCATTGCTTAAAAACATCATTGCCGACAATCTTTTGTGCTGTCATCTGATGCCGTCGTTCAAAATTTTATTTTTCGAAAAAAACCGCCTGAAGTACTTTTCCCGTCCTCCGGCTCCGGGCTCCCCTTTTGTTCTTCCGGATCCCAATAGTAAATGGCGGCCTGAAAGCTTTCCTGAGATGTGAAGACTATGGCATAGGAACCCTTCCCGCCTCTCCGCGGCTGGGTAAGACTGCCGGGATTCAGCAAATACATCCCACCGAGATCTTTAAATACGGGAACATGAGTATGCCCGTATATGGCTGCTTTGCATCCCAGGGACGAAGCCTTGTACAGCAAATTCTCAGGCCCGTATTTTGCTGCCTCCATGTGGCCGTGAGACAGGTAGATCTTTCCGAATTCCGTGTTCAGCAACAAGTAATCTTCATTGGAAAAGCTTCCATCCATGTTTCCTTTCAATGCAGTTACCGAAATTCCCAAGCGGCTCTCCAGCATCCACCCGTCCTTGGCATAATCGCCCAGATGCAAGATCCTGTCGATGCCAGTGAGGGTATTATAGACCTGAATTGCGTTTTCTATATCGCCATGTGTATCGCTGATAACAAGAAATTTCATCTTTTATTCCTGTCACTTGTAAAAAGTATCGGACACTTTTCACAACAAATTACTCTTTAATTATCTGTACTCCCTGAGGCGTATCCTTAAGGGTGATTCCCTTAGCCTTGAGCAGATCCCTTATTTCATCCGCCCTCTTGAAATCCTTGTTTGCCCGCGCCCTTTGCCGTTCACGAACCAGGGCTTCGATTTCCGCATCCAATTCTTCCTCTCCCGCATCCTGCAGCAATCCGAGAACTCCGGTTAGCTCCTTCAAAAGGGCAAGGCACTGTTCCGCAAACTCCTTTGAGCAACCATTCTTAACAAACAAATTAATCTGCCTGATCAGTTCAAAAACCGCGCTGATGGCGTCCGCAGTGTTTAGATCATCGTCCATGGCCTCGATGAATTTATCTTTGTAAATCTGAAGCTCCTGCAGCTGTTCTCTCTCATTATCGCTCATGTCTCCCGTTTCATTTTCAATCAGGTGCTTGAGAGTGTCTTTCGCGTTGCGCATTCTCATGAGAGAATTCTTTGCCTGCCCCATCATCTCATCGCTGAAATTTATGGGATTGCGATAATGCCCGGACAAAAGGAAGAACCGGATCACTTCTCCGTCATAGTGTTTCAGGATGTCCCGAACAGTAAAGAAATTGCCTTTCGATTTGGACATCTTTTCATTGTCGATGGTTATATAGCCGTTGTGCATCCAATACTTTGCAAAGGGCTTGCCCGTCGCCGCTTCCGTCTGGGCAATCTCGTTCTCATGATGAGGGAAAGTGAGGTCCTGACCGCCGGCATGGATATCGATGGTGTCTCCCAGATATTTTGTGGACATGACAGAACATTCGATGTGCCATCCTGGACGTCCCATACCCCAGGGAGACTCCCAAGCGATTTCATCCTCACTCTTTCTCGCCTTCCACAACGCAAAGTCAAGAGGATCCTCTTTCTTCTCACCCACTTCGATGCGGGCGCCGCTCTCCAGGTCTTCAATGTTCTGCTTGGACAGCTTACCGTAATCTTTAAAACTTCTCGTGCTAAAGTAGACATCCCCATCCACTTCATAGGCATGCCCTTTTTCTATAAGTCGCTTTGTAAATTGGATAATCTCATCCATATTTTCCGTAACCTTAGGATGAAATGTAGCTTTCTCAACGTTCAGCGCTGCGGCATCCTTGTAGTACTCCGCGATGTATTTCTCACTGATCTCTCCGGGAGTAACCCCTTCTTCTCTCGCCTTGTTGATAATCTTGTCATCCACATCGGTAAAATTCTGGACATACTTTACCTTCTTCCCCCTATATTCCAAATATCTTCTCAGGGTATCGAAAACCACAAAGGGTCTTGCGTTTCCGATGTGAAAATAATTATAGACCGTAGGTCCGCAGACGTATATCTTCACTTCGTTTTCGTCTACCGGTACGAAGTCTTCTTTCTTTCTGCTCAACGTATTATATATTTTCATCCGATTGCTCTCCTCTTAGTTTTTGTTCCAGGCTCTCAATCTGAGTTTCAAGCGCAATAATTCTCCGCCGCAGGCATTCCAGTTCCACTGCAATGGGGTCCGGAAGGTCGATCTGATTCAAATCCTGCGTACGCTGGTCTCCGCGTTTTACAATCTTTCCGGGTATACCAACAACGGTACAGTTGTCGGGAATCTCTTTGAGAACTACAGATCCTGCCCCTATTTTCGAATTATTACCCACTTTGAAGGGGCCTAAAACCTTGGCGCCGCTGCTGATCATCACGTTGTTGCCGATGGTGGGGTGGCGTTTGCCCGTTTCTTTCCCCGTGCCGCCAAGGGTAACACCCTGATATATGGTAACGTCGTCTCCTATTTCGGTGGTCTCTCCGATGACGACAGCCATGCCGTGGT
>JAAYNC010000094.1:0-2806 GCA_012521055.1 Eubacteriales Family XIII. Incertae Sedis bacterium | reverse complement strand
GCCGTACCTCCGTCAATGGCTGTCAGAAACAATCCCTCTCCCGGATTTTCTTCTATGGGAAAGAGCATCTCCACATCCATGACACCTTTTTCGATGTTGCATATGGGGAATTCCCCATCCGGAGTAAAGCCGTAGTCGGGAAGAGGAAAGCTTTGCACATAGACCTGCATGTCGGTCCACTCTACCTCTTCCTGGGTCCCCAAGATCAACTGCACCTTCTTCTTAAAAGGAACCCCTCGCTCCTTCACCGCTTTCATGGCATAAAGGCTGGCGATGATGGCGCCTTTATCGTCCAGGGTTCCTCTGCCGTACAGGGCATCGTTTTGGATGGTCGGCTCAAATGGCGGGGTTTTCCATACGGTTAAATCACCGGGAGGAACAACGTCCACGTGGGAAAGGATCCCCAACGTTTCCGGACCTTCCCCTTCTTCGATGACTCCCACCTGGCCGCCAAGAACAGACTCGGCCTTGAATCCCAGCTTTCTCCCCAATTCCAGCGCAAAATCGAGAGCTCTTCGCACTTGGACGGAATCATCGGAAACGCTGGGAATACGGACGAAATCACAGAGGTCCTCCACCATGCGTTCCCGATTATCGTCCAAGTATTTCATCAACCTCTGCCTATCCATAATTTTTATTAATCCTCTTCGATGGTTATGACCGACACGGGGCAACTATCTTCCGCTTCTTTAGCGGAATCGTAGTTTTCCTCCGTCACCTCACCGTGCACCTCCGCCAAACCGTCGTCCGCCATCCGGAAAACCTCGGGGCATATTTCGGCGCACAAACTGCAACCTGTGCAACCATCCCTGTCAATTACAGCTTTCATTTTCACCTTTCTCCTTTCGTAAATATCAAAAGGGACAGTCCCTTTTGATTTTTTGCAAATTTTGCCTTCTTGTATTTTATCACTTGCCAGCACCCTTCACAATAGAAACAGCAAGGGTTTTAGCCGAATATCAAAAGGGACTGTCCCTTTTGATATTTTTTATGAATAAATAACCATCTCCCGCAGAAACTAAGAAAAAAACTAAAGGAGAGTTGACTATGACACAGAACATACAAGGACTACTGAGCCAGGAAGAAATCACTAAAGCGCAAAACGCCATAAGCCAAGGCTCTCAAGGCCAGGCGGCGGGAATGCAGTCAGGAGGGATTCAAGCAGGCGGAATGGTAAAACCAGGAGACAAGGTGGAAGCCAAGAACGCCATGCAGGGAGTGCAGAGCGGCGGCCTGGTAAAGCCAGGGGACAAAATCGACGCCCAGAACCGGATGTAATCAAAACGAGAGACTTGCTTGCTAGTAAGTCTCTCGCAACGCTTTATTTACTTCTTCAAGAACCATGCCCGCCCTTGCATTTATAACCAGATCAAACAAGTTATCCATTAAAGTTTTCTCCGCATTTATCAGAACTCTTCTTCCCTTAGCTACAGAGGGCAGGCTATTGACGGGACTTACATTAAGGCTTGTACCTATAACCAGTAGAAGATCGGATTTTAAGATTTCTTCATATGCTTCATTCAATACATCTGTTGGCAAACCCTCTCCGAACAACACAACTCCCGGCCTCAAGTTGCCTCCGCACCCCTCACACTGCCTGTCGTTGACGAAGTCCTCAACGGTATGCTTTTTCCCGCAAGCATGACATCTTATGGCGTTTATGGCCCCGTGAAGCTCATAGACTTTTCTGCTGCCTGCATCTTCGTGAAAGCCGTCTATATTCTGAGTCACCACCGCCTTGATCAATCCTTTCTCTTCCCAATCCGCCAATATCTTGTGTCCCCTGTTGAATTTGCATCCTTCCAGCATTTTAATCCTATACTTATAGAATTCCCTGAAAAGCTCGTAATTGTGTATGAGGGCGTTAACCGAGGCCACTTGCGAAGGTTCTATCTTTTTCCACCAGCCGTCCTTTGATCTGAAATCCGGAATGCCGCTCTCCGTAGAGATACCCGCCCCCGTTAAAACAACTGTATATCTGGATTCCCTCAGAAAATCCTTCAATTTTTCTATCACTTTACCGTTCACCATGCGATCACACCTTTCATTCTGCGCCCGACGCAATCTATCTTTAGTTCAAACCAATATACTCTTCGTACCGTAATGTTATCAATTATTGCGGAATTGTTCAAACTTGAGCAGTAAAATGTTAGCGCAAAGTTATCGTTGGCACTTTGTCCATCTTCCCTAGATTCCAAATTAACTTGCGATTTTTCATCTTAAATATTGAAAGAAATTAAATATTCTTCCCTTAACTCGAGAGAATCTTTACCTAGCTAGGAAGAAGGAATCTCCAAATTCCAATAATAGAAACGCTCCTTTAATATGGAATGAATTGAGAAAATGGCGGTGGGGTAAAGCTCAAGAAATGCATATCCCTGCATTTTATATTTTTAGCAATGAAGGATTGCGGGCAATTGCAGGTGGAGATATAAGAACAAAAGAAGATTTATTATTCATTAAAGGGATAAATAAGCGAAAGTATGATCTATACGGTGATGATCTATTCGAGATTATTCAAAAGTTCATTGACGAGGAAAATGAAGGAAGAAAAAAAGATAATGATGAACAATCCGGTGCGAAAGCAAATAATTCTTTTATGGATTGCATCAAAGATAATAACAGGTTCGAAAGAAAAAATAAATTTAATATACTTCCAGAAGATGTTTTAGACAGACCTGAAACTACAGTAACTGAGCCTAAACAGGTCGATTGTAAAAAATGCATACTTTATAAACGCGAAGATTGTTTCGGTGAATCTCAAATATGCGCACATTTCGAACCGTCTCCTGATATAAGCGAAGAG
>JAAYNC010000141.1:0-3553 GCA_012521055.1 Eubacteriales Family XIII. Incertae Sedis bacterium | reverse complement strand
TCCGTAGCTGGACATAGAGGTTGTCAAACCTGCTATTACCGCCGCGCAGCATAACAGAACAACCATGGAAACAACAAAAATCTTCTTTTTTATCTTACCTTTATCCATAAGTATCCCCTCGGCTGCAATCAATTATAGTTGGTGTTACAACTTTATTCTATTATGAACTTTCCCAATGTTCAAGCCAAAAGCCCTAACCGTAATAATCTTGAAATAACTGCGCCTACGCTGAAAGAGAGCAAAAAGCTGCCGGCCCAGGTCAGGGAAGCGATGAGAGGCCCCCGGTCTTTATACAGCACCATGAGCGAGGCGAAGCAGGGCACAAAAAGAGTCATGACTATGAGTATCACGGTTATCTGTATATCCGAAAAGCTGCCTTGTGATACGGCGGTATACATTTCCGCGGCCCCCAAATCTTTTTTTATAATAGCCAACATAAATAAGTCCGTAGCCCGGTCCGGCAGTTGGAGAAGCCCCGAGGTGATGGGCGAACACCATTGGTGTATCTTTTGAAAACCACCGGTATAGCTCAACAACGCCATCAGGAGGCCGCCAAAAGCGAATGTAGGAGCAGCATCAACTAAAAAGTCCCAAGAGGCGCGGATTGCAAGTGTGAGAGAAGAAAAGAAACCAGGAATACGTAAGGGTACCGGAGAGGGCGCTCTGGTGCTAGGTTCACCGGGAATCAACAGCTTCAACAACAGGCCTGTGACAATAAAAAGCATTAAGACTACTGAAAGATATACAATTATGTATTTAAAGGGCAGGAAAGATGAAATGGCCAGTATAATGGCGAATTGAGCGGAGCAAGGTATGGCAAGGCATAACAGGATACTGACTATGAGCTGTTCGCGTTTTGATGAGAGGGAATTGACGGAAATCAAGGCAGCGGTAACGCAACCGAATCCAAGCAGGAGTGGAATTATACCTTCACCGGAAAGCCCCAGGTGGCGGAAGATCCCCTGAACGGAGTAAGAGACCCGGGCCAGCAGCCCGGAATCCTTCAGAAGATGCAGTGCCAGGTAGAAGGAAAACACCAGGGGCAGAAGAAGTCCGAGCAGGTAGATGGGGGTCATAGTTAAAAGGCCGTATTCTCCGAACAACAGGAAAGGCAAGAAGTTATCCCTGTCCATAAACGCGGACATATATCCGACAACGAAATTGTAATACCAGTTCCCCATAAGGGTGCCCTGGGTAAAATCCACAACGGGCCCTGCGATAAATTTGCCGATAAACAAATAGATGCCCGCCAAAATCGAGAAGACCAGTAAGGCCCCTCCTAAAGGTTTTGATATAATGTGATCAAGCCGTTCTCTCATAGCCTCAACGCCTCGACATTTCTACTTTTTAAACAGTAATAAAAATGGTATAATACAATGATATGATTTGCGCGGGATTCCATGAAATGAAAATACAAACCCGCTCATAGATAGAGAGGTAAGTCGTGGAAATAATTGCAGCTGTAACCGGTCTGGTGGTTCTTGTCTTGCTCGGGCTTCTGCTTTGGAAACTTTCTGCTCTCGAAAAGAAAGTGACAGAGATGAGCGGCGAGGAGCGATCCATCAAACAGTTGATAGAGCAGTTGGACAAACTTCAAAAAGCGATTGAGAGTGAGATCAAAGAATCCAGACAGGAAACGATAAGATACATAACAGAGAACTTCCGAAACTTGGCGGATATTCTTTCGGGATCGCAGAAACAGATTGCAGAAATTCAGGACAAGCGTCTCGCTGATTTAAATCAGCAACTGACCCAGAGGAACGATACGCTTCAGAAGACAGTAACCGATATGCTGAAGCACATCAACGATACGATGGAAAGCCGCCTTCTTTCAATGCAGCGCGATAACGAGAAAAAGCTGGAGCTGATGAGAGAGACGGTGGACGAAAAACTGCAAAAGACCCTGGAGGACAGGATCAGTCAATCTTTCAAGCTGGTCAGTGAGCGGCTCGAACAGGTATATAAAGGACTGGGCGAGATGCAGAACCTGGCATCCGGTGTGGGCGATTTGAAGAAAGTGCTTTCTAATGTGAAGACAAGAGGAATCCTGGGAGAGATTCAACTGGGCTCCATTTTGGAACAGATTCTGACACCGGATCAATATGAAACAAATATACCGATGAAGAAAGGAAGCTCGGAGCGGGTGGAATACGCTATCAAACTTCCGGGAGACGACGACGGTGTAGTATATCTCCCTATCGACGCGAAATTTCCGGCGGATGCCTATGCCAAATTGGCAGACGCTTATGAAACGGGAGATGTAAAGGAGATCGATGCGGCGGCCACCCACCTTGAGCGCATGATCAAGTCCTTTGCAAAGGACATCAGGGATAAGTATGTCTCGCCGCCGTACACCACGGATTTCGGAATCATGTTCCTGCCCTTCGAAGGGCTTTACGCGGAAGTGGTAAGGCGGGGCATGGTGGAAACCCTTCAGCGGGATTATAAGATCAACATAGCGGGTCCCAGCACCATGGCCGCACTGCTTAACAGCCTGCAAATGGGCTTCCGCACTTTGGCTATTCAGAAGCATTCCAGCAAGGTATGGGACGTGTTAGGAGCCGTGAAGACCGAATTCGATAAGTTCGGTTCCGTGCTTGAAGCAACGCAAAAGCGCATCAATCAGGCCAATGCAGAACTGGACAAGCTGATTGGGACAAGGACCAGACTTATACGCAGCAAACTCAGAAGTGTAACTGCCCTACCGGAAGAGAGCAGCCAGGAAATCCTGGGAATAGAGGAGGAGCCGGAAGACTTGCCGGATAGGGAGGAAGAGGAACAGTAATGAATATCTTCGCAATCGGAGACTTACATTTATCTACGGATGGGGCAAAACCCATGGATATATACGGCGGACAGTGGATCAGGCATGCGGAGCGGTTAGAGCAGAAATGGAGATCGGTGGTAGAAGAAGATGATATAGTAATCGTTGCCGGGGATATCTCCTGGGCGATGAAGCGACAGGATGCAACGGATGATTTGGAATGGATCGCAAGGCTTCCGGGGAAAAAAGTGCTGATCAAAGGCAACCACGACCTTTGGTGGACATCTGTGACGAAGCTCAACCAGTTTAATGAAGGCATGTTTTTCCTGCAGAACAGCTGTTATATGGCTGGTGATACAGCTATTTGCGGCAGCCGCGGCTGGGTCTGCCCGGGGGACACGGACTTTACGGAACAGGACGAAAAGATCTACAATAGGGAGCTGGGGCGGTTGCGGCTTTCTTTAGAGTCTGCTAAGGATGTGGGTGCTGCTAAAATCATCGGAGCTATGCATTTTCCGCCCACAAACGACAAGCATGAGAAGTCGGGATTCACAGCCCTGTTCGAAGAATATGGTGTCAAGATGGTGGTTTACGGCCATCTTCACGGGCCTGAAGCACATCTTCGCGGTATACAGGGGAAACGCAACGGAGTAGAATACAGGCTTGTTTCCTGCGATTATCTAAAATGCAGCCCGCTTTTGATCCACAGAGTAAATGTATCGACTGCCCTGTGATAAGGCAGCCGGGGAATAGGAGGATTTATGAAAAGGGTCGTCATTATAGTGCTGG
>JAAYNC010000232.1:0-2201 GCA_012521055.1 Eubacteriales Family XIII. Incertae Sedis bacterium | reverse complement strand
CGACAGCGGGGACGCCATGATTAAATCGTAGACTTCACTCCTTGCCTTTGCCACCGCTCGGCAATACGGCAATTTTTCTTGGCGGATTGTTTCTTCTATCGCTTTTTCATCACCGTTTAATTTGTCAATCTTATCCAATAAAGCAATAAATTCGCTGACTGGCGCGGACGCTTCCCTCTCTGCGCCCTGCTGGTTTTTCCAGTACTTTTGATACTCCCTCTCGTATTTTACCACGCGCTCACAAAACGCCTTAACCCGCTCCGCTCCCGGCGACATCATTATCCACCCTCCTATACAACCGGCACCCGAAACAATTATTTCTGGTCAGTACCCGACAGCTCCCGTCATCCGCGTTGTAGTTGTGGCATTTTTTGTACCGTCTGTGCGCCTCCCCGTCAAGTTTGTAAATCATCCAATCTCCGTCAAGTCCTGTTAAGTCCGTAAACCAATCTGACCGGAAAAATCGCCTTATTTCCTCCACCTCTCTAGTGTTCTTCTTTTTTTTGGCTTTCCGGTAATCCTTGACAGCCCGTTTTATAATCGCATCGGATAAATTTTCGTAGCATTTTTCAATATCCTGCTTCTCTTTCATTTTCATTTTTCCTTTTATTTCACATTTAGGGTGTTTCAATCTCCGCAATAGCTTTCAATATCGGATACACCTGTTGCGGCACTACTGCATTACCTAAACATTTAAGTCTGTCCACCCAATCGGGAAGCCCATAATCGCTTCGTAAATGATCGGGGAGGGTTTTCTGAGTCCGTATAGCGCGAACAATGCGTCCTTCAGTTTCACCCCATGCCTGATGCCTTTGCTGTTTTTCCTTGACCAACTCCCATTGACTAACTCTGCATTTTTGACTGGTGCACCTTCTGTATCCGCCACTCTTGGTCGTGGCAATGATGAAAATTCTTTTCCCCTCAAAAGATGCTCCATAGTTGCATGCTGGAGATAAGATAATCCTTGTTTGGTAGTGTTCATCCTCCAATTGCTGAACGATTTCACCAATTCGCCTTCCACCATCAATTGAGAGTAAACCAGCAACATTCTCTCCAAGCACCCAAGAGGGTCGAAGCTCTCTAATGACTCTGTACATCTGTGGCCACAGGTCGCGTTCATCATCTTTTCCTCTTCTTTTGCCTGCGACACTGTATGGCTGGCATGGGAATCCTCCGGAAATAAGGTCAACTGTTCGTAATCCTGTTCGTTCGACAAATTTGTCGTATGTAAGCTCACGTATATCCCTCCACCTCGGCACATCAGGCCAATGTTTCTCCAACACTTTTGTAGGGTAATCAGCCCATTCAACTTGTCCAACTGTTGTAAATCCCGCCCATTCGGCTGCAAGGTCAATGCCCCCTATTCCAGAAAACAAACTAAAGTGTGTAAGCATCTATTTCACCTTTTCAAAAACTCTTTAACATTCTCAAGACTGAAATGACTCTTGAGTATCCAGCTTTTCAACGCCGGCTCAACAAGCCCTGCTTCAACATTTTTTCCGCAAACGGTAAATCTATTAACTCCGGCTTGTGCTTGTGCGTCCATATTGCGCCTAACATATTCCATACAAACGCCCGCTGATGGTTCTCGTCCGTATCACCCCGCAGAACTTTTAAGTAATGCCTTACCCCGCTGTCAATGTAAACGTGCAACGGTTGTCCGAGTTCCCAGTTGCGCTCGTCATACTTTTTTGCGCCCTCCTCGTAGTGGATGGCCACATCAAGGAGAACGTCAGCTTCACTTTCCGCGCCGCGCATGATAGCATCCCATAATAACCCCGTATCGCCGTTGTATATGTATGTGCCAATGTCAATAAGCGTTTGGTCATCCATGTGCGCCCCGATAATGGTTAACGGCAGTAAGTCGCACCTGCCCTTGCCGTCTGCGCAATCCCTGACAGAACCTGTTGAAAATCCCCGCCGTGTTCCGCTGTCTTTTATCACACCATCACCCCTTTTTTATAATCCACGGGCGTATTAATGGTATGCACAAGCCCTCGCTCCTTATCGTATATAAATGTTTGCGCCTTGCGTACAGCGCCTATGTAAGCACTTTCGTAGTGATATGTATCGGTGGCTGTTGGCGACGATATTCGCCGCACTATCACGCCGTTAATTTCCTCTATCATCTGTTCGCTGTGTAAATGCGCGGCGTGGATTTCGTGATACTTTGCTTTCGCCCACATATCAGGAGACTCTAT
>JAAYNC010000158.1:0-6905 GCA_012521055.1 Eubacteriales Family XIII. Incertae Sedis bacterium | reverse complement strand
GGAAGAATTTAATCAGAAAGTTTCCTATGAAGAGTACATTGCCATGAAAGCGCCAAGAAAACGCGGCACCAACGTATTTTGGTCCGGCGAGCGCTTCCAGCTTTCTGCCGAAGTACGGGGCGCTCCGAAAAGGGTTTCGGTTGAAATCCCGGGGACAGGATATCAGACTCTATTAACGTCTACGGGTACGAAAAATTCACAAGGGGAGACCGTATACCAAGGAGAACTTTGGGATAGAACCATGCTCAACCGGTGGGGAAAAAACAAGCCTCAGCAGGTAACTTTCCGTTTCATTGCTGAGTATGAAGGCGGAGTAGAGAAAACTTTTGAAGAAACCGTTATCGTTGACAGTACCACAGATTATTGGCTGCTGCACAGGTTGTGGTAGCAGATAGTGAACGGCCCGTAAGAATCTTTGGTTAGCTGATTGAAAGTTCCGAATAGATCTAATATCGCAAGGAATGTATTAGAAATGTTGAGACATATTATTCTTGGATATTAGATCTATTTTCATTTTGTTAGCCTTTTATTAGCTTATTAGCTTTATTCTAACACTTTTATTGATTAGAATGATTAGAAAGTGTTAGAATACTACCAGAATAGTGTTGTGATAGTGAAAGAAGGGGCTGAAACAAGTGACCAAGGATAATTTGAAAGAGAATAATACACTTGAGCTCAAACAGATAATGACGGCAGATATAAAAAAAGAAATTATTGCCTTTGCAAACAGTGAGGGTGGAACGTTATATATTGGCGTTGATGACAGCGGGAGGATTGTTGGAGTTGACAATGCAGAAGAGGTTGTTCTTCAATTGACCAACATGTTGCGAGATGGAGTTCGGCCGGACATCCTGATGTTTGTAAATGTATCTGCAGAAATTCGAGACGGGAAGCAAGTAGTCGCAGCCGCTGTGCAGCGCGGCACGGCGCGACCATATTACATCAAAGAGAAAGGATTAAGACCGGAAGGTGTGTATGTCCGGCAAGGCGCCGTGTCGGTTCCTGCTTCGGAAAGCGCAATTCGCCAGATGATTAAAGATACGGACGGGGATAAATATGAAGAGATGCGTTCTTTCAACCAAAATTTAGATTTTGAAACCACGTCAGAAGAATTTAAAAAACACGGTATGAATTTTGGCAAAGAACAGATGAGAACGCTTGGAATTATCAACACGGATGGTCTTTTTACCAACTTGGGTTTACTGTTTTCCGATCAAAATCCTTATACAATAAAAGCGGCAGTGTTTGAAGGAACGTCAAAAACAACTGTGAAAGACAGGTTTGAATTTACTGGGTCACTGCTTAAACAGTTGAATGAAACGTATCAATTCATTGATCGCTATAATCGAACCAGAGCAGAGTTTTCCGGACTGCATCGTATTGACATACGTGATTATCCGGAAGCGGCTTTGCGGGAAGCATTGTTAAACGCAATCGTACATCGTGATTATGCGATGGGTGGAAGTACCTTTGTCAGCATTTTTGACGATCGCATTGAAATTGTTTCGATTGGGGGATTAATCAAAGGATTAACGGTTGATGATATCATGTTGGGAATATCCTTGCCGAGGAATGAACGATTGGCAAATATTTTTTATAGATTAAAGCTGATCGAGGCATATGGTTTCGGAATGCAGAAAATCTTTGGTTCTTATGAAGGAAAGACTATTAAACCGCAAATAGAAAGCACAAATAATGCGTTTAAGGTAGTTCTGCCTAATGTCAATGAAATTGCAGCAGGTAGACTTGGATTAAATGACAATGAAAATGCTATTATGGAGTTGTTGGATAAAGAATACAGCGTTACACGGGCAAAAGTACAGGAAACTCTTTCCTTGTCACAATCCATGTCGATTCGCTTGCTTAAGCAGCTGACGGATAAAGGCCATATCAAGCCGGTAGGGAACGGAAAGAACAGAAAGTATATAAAATTAAAGTAATGCGATTGAATTGAAAATAGAAAAGTCGGGTCGCCATATGGTAAACACATTATTAAAAAGGGAGAGGCAACAGAAATGACCAAAGTGGTTTTGCAGGATTGCCACGAGTACGATATCGATTTATTGATAGATAAGATCAACGCCGGCGTGGCGCTATTGGGCGGATGGGAAACCATTGTATCGCCGGGAATGACAGTGCTTCTTAAAGTGAATCTAATCGGACCGAAGCCTGCCGATTCGGCAGCAGTTACGAATCCCATGTTTGTTCGGGCATTGACAAGAATTTTAAAGAATCTGGGATGCACCGTTTGGATCGGCGACAGTTCCGGCGGCGCCATTGCCGGAATTGCGCCTACTGGCCGGGCTTTTTCCGTTTCGGGAATTGAAAAAGTGGCAAATGAAGAGGGAGCCATTATAAAAAACTTCGACAGGGAAGGCGCTGTGGAAGTGGCCATTGAAGGCGGCCATGAGGAGAAAATGTATTTAGCAAAACCCATGTTTGAGGCGGATGTGGTCATCAACCTTCCCAAACTGAAAACCCATATGGCTCACATTTACACCGGTGCGATTAAAAATCTTTTCGGATGTATTCCGGGATTGAAAAAAGCGGAATATCATCGCATAGCCCCCGACCCGAAAGACTTCGGCATGATCATAGCCGATATTCACAAAGCAACCAAAGTGGATCTCCACATCATGGACGGAATATATGCCATGGAGGGCGAGGGGCCTACTGCCGGCCAAAGGTATCATGCGGGGAAAATTCTGATGAGCAGGGATCCCTTGGCTCTGGATACGGTGGCTGTGGCCATGCTGGGGTTGAAAGCAAAAGACGTTCCCATTCTGGTGAGCGCTCGGGAGAGACAACTGGGATGTTCGGACCTGAAAGAAATTGAAATCTTAGGAGATTACGATTCACCCCCGAGGCTTGCAAATTTCAAACTCCCCATTTTACGCAGCGCAAGAAGGCGCAACCAGTGGATTATAGGCGCGGTTGTCCTTTTTTTGAAGACAAGACCGAAAATCAACAAGAAAATCTGCAAGCACTGCAATATGTGTGTCGAAAGCTGCCCTGTGCAGGCGATCGACAGGAACACCAAGAAAATAGATTACAGTATATGCATCGAATGTATGTGCTGTCATGAACTGTGTCAGTATAAGGCGGTGAAACTCAGAAGAGTCAACCCGTTGATGGAAGCCGTCGTGCGAGTCGGGTCGTGTTTCGGAATTCGCAGTTAATAAGTTGTCCCTCATGGCATAAAACATTACGTAAATAAAATAAGGCTTGTATTTCTGTAATTCAAATAGTATAATTTATTATAATCAAGATTATAATAATCTTGATTATAATAATCTTGATTATTAATTAGCAAGAAAGAGGGATTTTATCATGTTTATTGGACGTTCAGAGGAATTGCAATTTCTTGAAGAACGCTATGCCACCAAAAGCGGGCAACTTATAGTTCTCTATGGACGTCGCCGTGTAGGAAAAACCGAGACGCTTAGGAAGTTTTGTCAGAACAAGCCCCATGTATTTTATGTTTGTACGGAAAGTCCCGATGAACAACAACTGACTGCGTTCAGTGACCGAATGCTGAAAAAGGGCTTGCCAGCCTCCCAATTCATCACACGTTTTTCTGATTGGAAACAAGCATTTAGCAATGTAACGGAGTTGCCTGGTAAAGAGAAAAAACTATTGGTGATAGATGAATTTCCTTATATGGTTAAAGCTAATAATTCTATCCCATCCATCCTTCAAAATCTATGGGATGAGAAGCTAAAGAATGAAAATGTTATGATTATTCTTTGCGGTAGTGCCATGTCTTATATTGAAAAGGAAATCCTTGGAGAGAAAAATCCTCTATACGGACGGGCAACCGGTATACTCAAAATGAAGGAGATGGAGTTCTACGATGCAATTCAGTTTCTGCCAAACTACAGCCCGCAGGACAAAATAACCGCTTATGCGGTGTTGGGTGGCATTCCCCATTATTTGAAGCAGTTTGACGACAAACTTACATCGGGCGAAAATATCCAGCGCAATATACTCTCTCGAGGCAGTGTTCTGTACAGTGAGGTGGAATTCCTTATGCGTCAGGAGTTGCGAGAAACTGCCGTTTATAACGCCATTATAGAAGCTGTGGCCATGGGGAATACAAAGATGAACGACATTCATCAAAAAACGAAAATTGAAAAAAACAAATTAAGCGTTTACCTTAAAAATCTCATTGAACTTGGTATTCTTGTACGGGAGTTTCCGGTGACAGACAGCGTTAAAGTGCAATCAAATATATCTCGAGGATTATATAAAGTAACCGACAACTTCTTCCGTTTTTGGTATGCCTTTGTGTTTCCAAACCAGTCTGAATTGGAGGCTGGAGATGCTGAGGGTATTTGGCATTACGTGGTAAGGCCTGAGTTGGACCGCTATACTTCCTATCTGTTTGAGGAGGTCTGCCGGCAATATTTGCGCAAACAGAATCGAAAGAATGCTCTACCCTTTCGTTTTACACAAATCGGACGATGGTGGGACAAAACAGGTGAACTAGATATTATGGCTACAGATCTGCGAAGGACTAATTTTCTAATTGGAGAATGTAAATACAAAAACAGTGCGTTTGACATCTCCGATCTAAATAAAACGTTGGGCAAATTCACGCCAAAAGATAAAGACAGCCGAATATATTATTGGTTGTTCTCTAAAAGCGGATTTACAGACCAAGTTAAGCGTGTAGCGGAAGAATTGGGGATTAATCTTGTGACTGTAGAGCAGTTAATTGAATAAAAAGCGTTTAATCTTTTTTCTTCCATCGATTATATCGCATCTGTTCCCGGGGATGTTTAGCGGCTAAAATTTTCCGCTTCTCTTTATCGGACGTATGCAGATAGATTTGCGTCGTTGAAATAGTGCTATGCCCCAAGAACTCCTGGATGTATTTGATATCCACCCCGGATTCCAATAGCAGAGATGCAAAAGAATGGCGGAACACATGGGGAGTTATCCTTTTATTAATTCCCGCAATATTGGAATATTTCGTGATCAGGTTTCGCACCGCTTGCGCGCTCATGGGATCGCGAAAGCGCGTAATAAAAATATACGAATGGTCAGTTTCGACGGCTTTTCGCATCAACAGGTAGTTGTCCAACACCGCGAGAACCTCAGCATTTTCCAAATAAAGTGTCCTTTCTCTATTCCCCTTTCCTTTAATATATAAGGAACGTTCCATTCTGTCATAATCCTCAAAGCGCAGCCCGCAAAGTTCGGATACCCGCAGCCCTGCCGCGAAAAGCAATTCTACAATGGCGGAGTCCCGGCACCAGAAGAAATTTCCGTTGAGGGTTTTCAAGACCGGTTTATCCATATTCCTCAAACGACTCAAATGCTTCACGGCGGATACGGCAAATTTATCGGAATAAACTGCCTGAAGAAAACGGTCCATTTCGGAAACAGTCAAGCTTTTCGGATTTTTATAGCCTTCCCGCAGCCGCAATCGGAATTTATGAAACGGGTTTTCGGCAATGGCCTCATACTCCTCAAGGTAACTAAAAAAGGAACGGATACAAGCCATCTTTCTTTTTATGGTCTTTACTTGATATTTGTCGGAAATTCCGCCCACATAATCTTCGAGAGTCTCTTTTGTAACCTGGCTGCATCCTGTTATAGGCAGGGTTCTGCTTTCCAAATACTCCATGAACATCCGGAGATCAATGGAATACCCTTTTATGCTGTGGTCCGCCAACCGGCGCTGTTGTTTGCAGTGTGTAAGAAACAGGTCTATGTACTTTTGCATTTCGCTCATAAAGGGAACTCCTACTATTAGTAATGGTACGCGTATCACATGCACATATAATACCACAATTACAAAATAATGTAAATATATAAAATTGTAATTTATTCGTGAAAAATCGCGCTATGCTTTGCTATTGCAGAGGATTTGCATGTTTTGTCAGAAAAAGCCGTTGACGTTTATGAAACCCAGGATATAGACGACAGCATTGAGCCTATTCTGCTAGTGGATGATAAAGACCCTGGCGGTTTTTTAGAAGCGATCAGAGAAAGTGGAATTGAGATATAAAGTTTCAGAGTGAGAATAGATTCATAATTTATTATTTATAAAAAGAGTGTTGAATATAAGGCCAACCAGCATGCGGGAATCGGATTGTTTGTCTTTGAACGATAATCATAATGTAACACCTCTGTAATGGACAAAAGAAGATCCCCTGATATAATAAACCCATAAGGTGATAGTGTCCGCAAAACTATCGAAAACCCTTCGAAAACCTTTATTACAGTAATATTACAATTAAAACAAGTTGTTGACTGTGAGAAGTAGCGGAGGGTATAATCGAGAGTGATAGATTATGCAGACGGGGCTTCCCCGTGTTGCGTGTCTATATAAAATGTCAAATTATCTTCAGAAGGGGAGGATAATTTGAACTACAAAACTAATAAGTACTCCCCTTCGAAGACAAAACCTTAAAGGAGGAATTTTAAATGAGAAAAGTACTATCATTCGTACTGGTACTGTCTCTCGTACTCGGAAGCTTCGGTATGGCTTTCGCAGCACCTTTGTCTGATGTAAAAGGCGAAGACTGTGCAGATGCTGTAAGCGTTCTTACTGAGCTTGGAGTTGTTTCCGGTTATCCCGATGGCACCTATAAGCCGGACAACATCGTAACCAGAGCCGAGATGGCAGTCATTGTAGTGAGAGCTTTAGGCCTTGCTAATTACGCAACGGGCACATCAAGCTTCTCCGACATGGCCGGCCACTGGTCAAATGCATACGTTGCTTATGCAACAAGCCTGGGCATTATTGACGGTTATCCGGATGGCACATTCAGACCGGACAATACTGTATCCTATGACGAAGCAGCTAAGATGTTGGTTGCAGCTCTGGGCTACACTCCGGAGAGCCTGCCCGGAACATGGCCTGCAAACTATGTTGTAAAAGCGCAAGCCCTCGG
>JAAYNC010000039.1:0-6397 GCA_012521055.1 Eubacteriales Family XIII. Incertae Sedis bacterium | reverse complement strand
CTCCTTTAGAGAGACCAGGGAAACCAGCTTTTGTGATAATTCGGGCAACAGCTTGCTTAGAGCAAACAGATCGTCCGTCTTTAAGAGCTCATATTTTTCAATCAATACGCTGTGGGGGCCATCCAGAGCTTCGCCGATCTCCTGGGCCTTTTCCGCAAGGTAAGCCTGTTTTAATTCGTACAACTCCTGCCTGATCTCGCCGCTCTTTTGCTCCCGCAGTTGGATTTTACCCATTAGCGTATCCAGATCTGCGGAGTAATGCCTGCAAAGACTTTTAATTAAATCCGCTTCGATGCGGCAGTTTTCGAGGGCGTTGGGGCCGGCATCGAAAGTGATGCGGGTCATACCTTTATAGTTATCCCAACGGTAGATCTTGATAAGGCCCACCTCGCCGGTCCGATGGGGATGGGTACCGCAGCAGGCCACGCAACCGGCAGCTTTGTTCTCATCACCTACACAGACCAGAACTATATCTTCGTCTATGTTCAATGCCTTCCTCATGGGAAGCCCTTCCGCTTCTTCCCTGCTTTTAAAATAGCGAGTAGTGACGGGCAAGTTGTCCCAGACCATCCTATTGGACTCCCATTCGGCTCTTGACATCATCTCGTCGGTCATCTTGGTAAATTCGGGATTTTCTTCAAGGTTGATATCGATGGTCATATAATCAGCGCCCATGTGAAAACCCCTGTTTACGCCGCCGTAGAGCTCGTAGAACACGGCGGAGAGGATATGCTCGCCGCAGTGCCGCTGCATGTGGGAAAAGCGCCTGTCCCAATCAAGCCGGCATTGCACGGCGGTCCCTGCCATTTCCTTCAATGTTTCCCTCGCCGTGGCAAAGTCGCTTCCCGAATCGATTTTAAGTTGATGGTATACGATATTGTCCTTTTCAAAAGCGTAGACGAGTTCAAAGGTTCCGGGCTCTCCGGAAATTTGGCCCAGGTCTGAAGACTGTCCCCCGCCTTCGGGAAAGAAAACAGTCTGATCCAGGACCAAACAGAATGTATCTTTTTCTTGGATTCCTCCGAGTTTGGTTATTTCGGCTTCATCCGTGATCACAGCTACAACCTTGCTGTCGCAGGATTTGAGATAGGGATCTTGTTGATACAGTCTTATCGTTTTATCCATTTTAATACCTCTTGAAAGATTTTATAGAAGACGGAAATTTGCTTTCACGTGACCTAAAACGCGCTTCAGATATTATGATGCGTGTACATGCCTGTTTTAGTATAGCACGGAAGCTGACTTTGGTGTATAATCAAAAATGTATTGGTTTGCTGTCAGCCTTACAAATAGTCATACTAACTTGTCCTCCTGCATAATATGTGACATGATCCGTCGCGGCATAGCTGCAGGGTGTCTGAGCAGATGAATGCAAGTATTCCGCAAATGTGGCGGGTCATCGGGGAGGATGGGTATGATGAGGGGATGGAAATGGGCCATCGGCACAATCTCGACTTTGCTGATTATAGCAATCGTGATATTGATCACTCCCATACAGTTGGAGATCCTGGCCGCAAAATCCTTTGCTAAGGATGATGTGCTGCTTTTGGACCCGGGCCACGGCGGCGTTGACGGAGGCGCGGAAAGCTCTGCAGGAGTCTGCGAAAAGAACATAAATCTGAACATCGCCTTAAAGATACGTCAAATGGCCGAGGTGGACGGTTGGACAGTTGTTATGACTCGGGAAGAAGATGTGGGTTTATATTCAAAAAAGGACAGGCAAAGCATACGCAGCCTAAAAACAGAGGATCTGCTTGCGAGGAAGAAAATTATTGAAGAAGTGAGGCCCTTAGTGGCGGTCAGCATCCACCTCAACAGTTTTAAACAGGATCCCGGCGTACGCGGTGCACAAACCTTTTATCCGGGGAGTGGCGATGAGAATATACAGGAGCAGAGCAAGCTCCTGGCCGAGGCCATCCAGGCCAATTTAATCGAAGGGCTTTCCGACGGAACAAACAGGAAGGCTTTGGCGAAGCGGGATGTGCTTTTGTTCAAAAATCCCGTGGTTCCAATCGTCATTGTTGAATGCGGGTTTCTCTCCAACCGGGAGGAGGCCGCCCTGCTCAATCAGGATGATTATCAGCGAAAAATTGCCGAGTGCATCTACCGTGGAATTATGGAATATACGGGCAAAGAGGGGAAGCCGCCCCTTCAGATTATCGACAATCGCGGGTGAGATGGCAAGAATTTTACGGAATGGGACCAGGTTATTAATAAAATGAGAACAGGCTGTGGATAACTTTTTCCTATTATTAGAAATTTTGAATAAGATCCGCTAAATTTCAAGGATCTTAGACTTTAGCAATTTCCACAGGCCCCCGTGAATAATTTTGTATACAAAAAATTTTTTTGTGTGGAAAAGTGACAAAAATGTTCATATTTCGACATTGCTATAATGTTGAAATATGTTCGCAAACATTCAAACATTAGTTAACATAAAACCTAAAGATACAATTGCAGAAAGGACAAGCCATGTTAAAGGAAAACATTATCTACAAGGAAGACTTACCGGTGAACTGTTTCGTGATGAACATTGAGGAGTATCCCATCCATTTCCACAACGATCTTGAAGTGGTGTATGTGCTCCAGGGCAGCGTGAGGCTGAAAAACGGTTACTATAATTTCGACATGAGAGAAGGGGACATATACATACTCAACGACAGGGAAATCCACAGCTATTACACCTTGGGCGAACCTAACGTAGTCCTTATTTTGCAGTTAAATCTCTCGTATTTCTGCCGTTACTACGAAATCCTGCGAAATAGCTTTTTCATAACCGACATGAATGGCGCCGAGGACGAGAGCCTTGAGGAATTACAGGAAATATTGTCGCGGATCGCTTTGGAAACCCTAAGGGGAGAGCAAGGTTACGAGAAAAGAATAGTGGATCTTGCCCATGAGATGATCGATTGCCTGATACAGAATTTCCAATATTTTGTGATGGAGGACGGTAAGTTTGTCCACGAGCCCAAACATAAGGGTAAAGAGGTCCTGGCCAACCGACTGAATCGGATCACAGAATACATGTATGAAAACTACAGCCGCCGTCTGACCTTAACGGAAATCGCCGAAAGGGAGCATCTGAGCATCTACTACCTGTCCCATTTCATTAAAGAGTCTACGGGTCTCAGTTTCCAGGAACTGCTCAACTTTATCAGGGTGGAGGAATCGGAAAAGCTGCTTTTAGGCACGGATAAGAAAATCAGCACGATTTCCATGGAGTCGGGTTTTTCGGCGGTGCGGTATTATCTTAAATATTTTATCCAGTGGTTCGGCATGCATCCGGAGGAATACCGAAAGAAATACACGGGACGCGTTCGCGGCAGGGATACGACGGGACGATATACCAGTTTAACGGGGCAGAAGATTGAAGACTTGTTGCTCAGGCAGATAAGAAATGTCTTTGATGTGGTCCGCGGCGACAAGGTCAAAGTTGTGTCGGTGGATTTCGATACGGAAGAAGTGTCCTGGAGGAAAAACAGTCTCTACGATACCTTTACGTCGTTGATGGCTTGCGAGTATATGAAGTCCATGGCGGAGATTTTTTCCACCATAAAGGTGCGGGAGAAGGATTTCGTTGCCGGGGCCCCGGGATATATCATCATGAGAAACAATGGGGGTGGGCATGGTGTTCCGCCGAGTTACAATATCTTTTTCTACAATTTCAGTGAAAGATTGGTGAACACTCCTCCGGAGCTGGTGACCCAGAGCATGGCAGAGGAAGAAATCAAGAGGTACGAAAAGCAGACGGAGTTCTTCGTAAGGCTTGCCGGGCTCAACGGCCAGTTCCGAATTGCCCGCTGCCGGTTTACAAAAGAGGCCATATTGGCAAGGTATGACCGGTTGTGTAACGGAAAGACATATGAAAACAATCGTGAAAAGCTTGTGAGAAAGTGGCTGAAGGCTCCTGAAGTTTCTGTGGATTGGGTGACGGCTTCACAGGTTTTGAACGTGAAGGCAGAGCTGACCGGAAGCAGCATGGAACTGGTTATTATCGATGCTGTTAAAGACGGCTCCAACTGAGTTTGTCCGGTGCCAAAACCGGGGAGACCAGAGTATGATGAAAGGACGACCAAAGGAGACAGTCCCTTTTGATTTTAATCGCTGCAAGATTATTTTGCCATTAGATGGGTGGTTGCAGAGGAATAATAGCAAATCAGTACTTTTTTTTGAGCAAACATATAATTGAATATTCTGAATTAATATAGTAGTCTGAAGGTGTCGAATAAGGGCATTCATACACGCTAAAAATTTTGAAAATTAAGACATAATTCTGTCGGGATAAAATGCTAGCGAATTAGGCAGGATGCCGAAAGTATCGTTACCAAAAAAAATTATTGGAGGGATATGTATGGATATGAGGCTTTTAATTATCGGTACCGGCGGTGTAGGAACATCTGCGGCAAAAATCATCAAGAGAGCCGGTAAAGAAGGCGAATGGGCTGAGAAAGTAGTTCTTTCAGACTACAATCTGGCCAGAGCCGAGGCCGTTGCAAAAGAATTGGATGATCCTCGCTTTGTTCCGGAAAAGATCGATGCGAGAGATCCTGAAAGCATCAAAGCAGTGGTTAAGAAGCACGACATCACTTGGGTCCTCAACGTAGTAGAACCGGAATTCAACGAGGTCATCTTTGATACTTGCTACGAATTGGGCATCGGCTATATGGACTGCGCCATGACCCTTAGCAAGAGACATCCGGAGAAACCCTTCGAGCTCGTACATATTAAGCTGGGTGACTACCAGTTTGAGAGACATGAGGCATGGAAAGAGAAAGGAATCATGGCTCTGGTCGGCTCCGGCGTAGAACCCGGAATGGCGGACGTGTTTGCTGCATATGCGCAGAAGTATCTCTTTGACGAGATCGATGAGATCAACGTAAGAGACGGCGACAACTACGAGATCCCCGGCTACGAAGGCGTTGCTTTTGGATTCTCCGTCTGGACCACTATCGAAGAGTGCTTGAATCCTCCTCATGTTTGGGAAAAAGGCAAAGGCTGGTATACTACAGAATACTTCTCGGAGCCCGAGGTTTTCAGCTTCCCCGGAGGCATAGGCGATGTGGAAGTCGTCAACGTAGAGCATGAAGAAGTCATGCTTGTGCCCAGAGTAATCGATTGTAACAGAGTTACATTCAAGTACGGAGTTCCCCGCGAAATGAGGCAGCTGCTTCTGAACCTGAAGGATGTAGGCATGGCCGACGCAGAAAGAAAGATCAAAGTGGGCGATGCGGAGATTACTCCGAGAGATTTCCTCGTAAAGGTTGTACCCGATCCTCAGGAAGTATCAAAGAACATGATCGGAAAAGGCTGTGCCGGCACCTGGGTAACAGGAACGAAAGACGGCCTGAGAAGATCCGTTTATCTCTATCAGATTGCGGACAACCAGGAGTGCATGAAAAAGTACGGAACTAACTCCGTTGTGGCCCAGACCGCTGTGAGCCCGGTCATCATGCTGGAACTCATCGCAAAGGACATCTGGTATCTTGACGGTGTCCACGGACCCGAGTCCTTCGATCCGGATCCCTACATAGAGAGACTGGCCAAGTACGAATTCCCGGCGGGAATGGAAGAGAAAGACTCTGAATATGCTCAAACGCTTCATCAGAAAGCCCTGCTGGAGGCCATGAAGTAAAAGAAAGTTTGGATTTCGCGTTATACAAAATATATTTAAAAACTGCCCCGGGTGAATTGATTCCCGGGGCAGTTTTTCAAAAATCAAAAGGGACTGTCCCTTTTGATTTTTTGATTTCTAATCTGAAAGCAGCCGGTCGAAAATTCCACGGTTTATGCGTTTGACCGGTGCTCCCGAAAGGTTGGAGCATACCGTGATGGAGACATCCAGCTCCGGACAGACCCAGAAGCTTGCTCTGAAACCGTCGTCGGTTCCTTCATGGCCATAGAGGAAATAGCCTTTTTGCTCCCGGCGGAACCAGGCGAGTCCGATTCTCTCTTGGTTGTTGGGAACGATTGAGTGCTCCTTCCAAGCCTCATCAAAAGTAGAGGGTTTGAGTATTTTTTTGCCGAGAACCGCCCGTGCCCATATTGCCATGTCATCCAAATTGGAAGTGAGGGTGGAGCTGGGACCGTGGGCGCGGTTGTATGGGAAGTGCTTTACGATGGCGAAATTATTGTCTTTCGTCTTTTCGTGGGGGGCGCAGACCTCATCCATGTTGCGTCGAAAGGTGAGCAGGTCCGAATTGTCCATCCCCAGAGGAGAGAAAATGTTTTCCGCAACGTAATCCTCAAAGCTTTTACCGGACACAGCGGCGATGACAGCACCTAAAATTTCATATCCGATATTGCTGTACGCAAACTTGCCTTCTTCCGGATCGAAGAGAAGGTAGGCTTCCCGGACTTCCGGAGATAATACGTAGCGCAGCAGGGCGCCGTCATCGGT
>JAAYNC010000031.1:0-3627 GCA_012521055.1 Eubacteriales Family XIII. Incertae Sedis bacterium | reverse complement strand
CTGCACGCCCATCGATAATGTAAATTTCCTCATCGCATTGAGCGACGGCATGGGACAGGGCCTGCGGGCAGCGGAAGAGAGCAATCTCACCGTAAATACCCTCTATAATTTAATGAAAGCCGGCTTTGAAGTGGAGCTTGCCCTCAGAATGATCAACTCCATTCTTCTGCTGAAATCAAAAGAGGAAATTTTTTCAACTGTAGATATGGGATTTATAAACCTGTGCACAGGGAGAGCCAGGATTTTTAAAATAGGCGCAGCGGCCAGCTTCATTAAAAGGGGAGACAGTGTCAAAATTGTTAAAATGTCGGCCCTGCCTTTGGGCATCATCGAAAGGATTCCGGTAGAGTCCATCGCCATCCAGCTGAAAAAGGGAGATGTGTTGGTCATGGTGTCCGACGGAATTACAGAAGCTGAGAGAGGGTCTGAAGGGCTTGAATGGGTCAGAAACGCAATCCTTGAGATCCGCTCCAAAGATCCGCAGACAATAGCAGATCTGCTCATCAACAAAGCAGTGCAGAAATACGGACTGCGGGAAAAGGACGATATGACAGTAATCGTGGCGATTGTACAATAAATGTTGACTCTGTCAGGAAGAAGCATCGAATATTTGCTTTCAATTAAAGCTATCGCTGCTTCCGCCAGGAAAAAGCAGCGATGGTTTTGCTTCGGGTAAAACTTTCGTTGACACTGCCAGAAAAAAACATCGATGAATTGGTTTTGATTAAAAATTTCGCTGCCTCGGCAAGTTAGAGGCAACTATTTTTTTGATTTAATTTAAGTTCTCGCTGATCTCCCTTGTAAATGGCAACGCCAGTTCGGTTTAAGAGGTGGCGGCCGCTGCTTTAAGTCCTATACTTGTAAAAAGTGTCAGACACCAAATACAGACACCAAACACAACTCAACACAATACAACATGAAATGCGGATTACACAATAAAAAGTATATTCTTGCAAATCTAACAACTAGGTATGGTGTTTTGTGTCGAAGGATGTTATAATATGGAATATAAATTTTGAGTAGTCTGTAGGCGGGATTTGACGCGGTTGAGGATTGCGATAATTAATCAGGACTCGGTGTCAGATTGCAACAAGTAATCCGGACCCGGTTGGAGAATACAACAAGTAATCCAGACTCGATTGAGAGATAGAAAATATGGCATCGGTTTCAGGCGAGGATTGCAAGGACGTAATCCAGTCCCGGTCCCGGGCGTGGATTGCGATAATGCGATTCGATTTTGGGTACGGATTTGGGTACGGACTCAGGTAAGGACAAGGGTACCGACTTTGGTACGGAGTAGAGTACGGACTAGAGTGCGGGATTGCAATTACAGTGCCTGTTATCGGTGTTAACGTGGGTGGTTGAAGGTTATGGCAATGAGTAAATTCGTTGATTATTACAGGATGCTTCAAGTACATCACGATGCTGGGCAGGATATTATCAACGCAGCTTATCGTCATTTTTCTAAACTGTACCATCCGGATGTAAATAAAAGCGTGTTAGCCATAGAAAAGATGAAGCAGATCAACATGGCCTACGACGTCATCGGCGATCCCAGGAAGCGAAAAGCTTATCACAGGGAATGGCTCAGAATGAACGCGCAAATAAAGCCGGACTTTCGCGCCATGCGGTTTACCGAAAAGCCGCGGGTAAGCGAGACGGAACTTGCGGAGAAGGTTTTGGCGGAATTCTTTGACGACCTGGTAAATGAGAAGTGGCAGAAATCCTTTCAGAAGTTTACGTTTATAGATCACAGAAACATTCCCCTCGAAGATTACATCGAATGGAAAAAAGTCGTAGCCAAACTATATAAGCTCGGCAATTACAAGATACAGTATTCCCGCACTTACGAAAACTGCGAATATGCAGGGGTGGTTTATCCGAAGATCTTACACTTTTCCGTCACCCTTACGGAAATGGAAACCACCACGGGGAAGGTCAGCCAGGAGCGGACCCAGAAATACGTGGCATTGGACCACGGCCAGTGGCGGGTCTGTCTTGGATACAAGGACCTGAAGCGAGTCATTCAGAAATTCAAGTACCTGGCCGAAACCCTGGGCAAGATAGACAGAGAAGAGATCATTGAAAGGGCTTTGGCCAGCATCGACCCGTTGACGGGCATTTTGAGCCGCAGGGGATTCATCGAGCAGGCGGAAAAAGAGCTGGTCAGAAGCCAGAGGTACGGCAATCCCTTATCCCTCGGCATCGTTACGCTCAGGCCGGGGAAGAGCCCGGGGAAGGGCAATGAGGAGGAATTTGCAAAAAAGAAGGATTCCCTGGTCTCGTATGTTTCGGAAACTTTGAACGGGAGCATCCGCCAGACTGACGTTATCGGGCGATGCGGCGACACATCCATCGCTCTCTTGTTCCCGGAAACGAAGACAGAAAAAGCCAAGCTCACCATGGTGAGGCTGCTGAAATCCATAGAGGGAAATGAACCTCTGAATTGTGATATCTATTGGTCCAGCGCTTCGCTGAAGGGCAGGGACATTAACGTCCATAGGGTCATAGACGAATTGATGGAGAAAGGAGTTCTCTGGGAGAACCCGGCCAACGCAGATCCCGGAACGAAAAAACTCGGCAAGTACAGCCTGTCGGACATCCTCGAGTTCAACAAAAAAGGAAGGAACCATTTTTAAAAACAAAAGCGCTTGCGCGCTTTAGAGGCATAGGACTATTGTGATAAGTTGTGATAAGTGCTCATTCTTTGCTATCTAAATATTTGCCGCTATGGCCCACCGGATTTCCGTATCCGGTGATTTTTTTCTCCCTGACTGTAGCCTTTAAAGAAGCAAGGATCTTCTGGCGGTTTTCGTCGATGACCGCGATGATATCCTTATCCAGGGCCAAAATCAGGTTGAGCATGCGATCCATTTCCACGATCTGGGAACGTGGGCAGCACCGGATAACATCTACGCCAAAAGCATCGTCCAGCTCCTGCAGCTTGCGGATGATGGATTCCCGGGCCGAAAGGTGGGTCTTGTAGGACTCCCAGTCATCCGGGTTGCTGAGTATTTCTTCATTAATGCTTAGGATCTGCTTCAAGAGATCCATTTTTATTTCATAATATGAATTCGGATCCGTGACATCGGCAGTTTTGATGCTTCCATCGGAATCAGCAACATCTGCAGTTGCAATACTCACATCGGAATCAGCGGCATTTGCAGTTTCAATGCGTTCGTCATGATCCGTGACATCTACGGTTTTACTCATTTGAAACTCCCCTGACACTCTCTGCGCGAGCCAGTTTATCGGCTTGTCTGAAGGTAACCTTCAACTCATCGATAAGGCCCAAAAGCTGCTTCATCAACTCCACGTCTCTGTTTACGTTAGCTTCGTTCAGCTTGTCGAAGAGGAAAAGGTACATATCCTCCAACTGAAGGGAAATGGGATACCGCATGTCCAGCGAACGATGGAGGGTGGATATTATTCTCTGCGCCTTTGTAATGGCGTTAAAAGCGTTGACGGTCTTGCCCTGGTTGGTCAGAAAAATAGCCATGCTGACCTGTTTTGAAGCCTCTTCGAATAATTTTACCACCGTTTCGCCCGGTGTAAGAGTCTGCAGGGATTGGGTTTTGTACTGTTCATAAAGGTTTGTTGCTTGCATAATGTTCTCCCTTCTTGTTT
>JAAYNC010000043.1:0-3425 GCA_012521055.1 Eubacteriales Family XIII. Incertae Sedis bacterium | reverse complement strand
TGACAGCACCTAAAATTTCATATCCGATATTGCTGTACGCAAACTTGCCTTCTTCCGGATCGAAGAGAAGGTAGGCTTCCCGGACTTCCGGAGATAATACGTAGCGCAGCAGGGCGCCGTCATCGGTCTCCGGTTTGTCCCAATGGTAATCCTTTACGTCCGGCATGCCGGACGTATGGGAGAGAAGCTGGCGGATAGTTATTCTCCTGTACCTGTCGTCGGACATGCGGAACTGGGGAAGATAAGTGATCAGTTTTTCATCCAAGTCCAGCAAACCTTTTTCCCAAAGCTGCAAAATGGATGTTGATACAAAGAGTTTGGTGACCGAGGCCATATGGAAAATATGGTTTCGCTGCAGCAGGGATTTCGTCAGGGCGTTTTGCCAGCCCACTGAAGAGAAATAGTCGCGATCTCCGATTCCCACGTGAACGGCCAGACCGGGCAGGTCGTAATAGTACAGGGCCTTGTTGAGATAGGTGTCCAGATGGGCAAAATTCACGTTGCTAAGCATTTGAATACTCCTTATACTATTATTGTGAACAATCATGAGCAATTATAACATAAAAGCAAACCCTACTCCGGTTTGCTTCAGAACGGTAAAAATGATTCATCGAGACAAAACCGGAAAGTTTTGTTGCCGGAACTAATTATAACATAAGAGCATTAGCGGGAACAAACCATAGCCTGTTTCCGTGTGCGTTAATAAAAGGAGGATATAATGCAGTACAGGGCGTTTTCTCCGTCGGGAGAAAAAGTATCTCTTCTGGGTTTAGGAACCATGCGCCTTCCGGTAATGGGGAAGGACGAGACAGCTATTGATGAAGAGAAAGCCATTCGGCTGATACGTTATGCCGTCGATAAGGGTGTGAACTACGTGGACACCGCATATATGTATCACGTTGGAAACAGCGAAATCGTATTAGGCAAAGCTTTAAAGGACGGCTATCGTGAAAAGGTCTTTCTGGCCGATAAGATGCCTATATGGCTTGCGGAAAAAGCAGGTGGGATTGAGGCGCTTTTTGAAGAGCAGTTTCGCCGCCTTGATGTGGAGTTCATCGACTTTTATTTGGTCCATAACCTCACCAAAAGTATTTGGCAGGATGTGAAGGAGAAGAATGTGCTGCCCTTCTTGGAGAAGATGAAAGCAGAAGGTCGTATCGGAAAGATTGGGTTTTCTTTTCATGACGAACTGGATGTTTTCAAAGAAATTGTAGACGAATATCCCTGGGAGTTCTGCCAGATTCAGCTCAATTTCATGGATAAGGAATTCCAGGCAGGGGTGGCAGGGTTGAAATATGCGGCAGAAAAGGGTCTTCCTGTCGTAATAATGGAGCCGTTAAAAGGCGGCAAGCTGGTAAAAGCTTTGCCCGATTCCGTGGCTGCATTATGGGAGAGCTTCCCTGTGAAGAGAACGCCGGCGGAGTGGGCGCTGCGTTGGGTGGCAGATTTTCCTGAAGTTCTCACTATCCTTAGCGGAATGAGCGAAATAGAGGAAGTGGATGAAAATATTCGCATTCTTGAAAACGACAGCCCCGGCAGTCTCACGGAAGAAGAAAAGAGCCTGATAGGGAAAGTGTCGGCAGAGTACAATAACCTGATAAAGGCTTCCTGTACGGCCTGCAGATATTGCATGCCTTGTCCCAAGGAAATCGATATTCCCAAGGTGTTAGATCAGTATAATCAATGGCATATGTACCGCAGCGTCCGTGAGTCCAGAAGGCAATACGGCTTTCTAAAGAAAGGCAGCAGGCCGGTGGATTGCATCGATTGCAAGGCTTGCGAGGAACAGTGTCCCCAGCACCTGCCGGTTTCGGATATCATGAGGGAAATGCTAGACACCTTCGGAGAATAATTGCAAAAAATCAAAAGGGACTGTCCCTTTTGATTTTTTGATTATCTCAGTGAATGCAGGAAGTCGTCAAAGTCCTCAAATTCGCTCTGTATAAAATCGTAGACAATAGGCTCCTTGAATTCATATTTTGCTGTGGCTAATAGGGAGGAGCCCAAAGTGCTTTTCTGCAGACGCTGCTCAATTGAGTGGATTACTTTCAGTTCATAAGCCGCCACGATCAACTGCCCGAAGTCGGAAACGTAATACAGCCCGTAAACATCTTCGTTTAGACTGAATACTTTGGCGTTAACGTGGTCGTTATCTTTTTTAAATTCCATGAAAAGCCTGCCGTTTTCATGATTGGTCTGCATTGCAGTGGCCACCAGCGGGAGAAACTCCTCGTCGAACTCCACGGGATCCATGAGGATTTCATAAACCGTGACGTATTCAGGCCGATTCATCATCATGGCCGCTTCCGCGGAGGTGATTCGGAAAGAGGAACGGCGGGTGGCGGATAATACTTTACGGTTCGAAACGGTTATTTCCAGCACCAAAAGCTCATACTTCCCGTTCATGTCTATTAAAGCTTCGCAAAGATAAGAAGCGGTGCCGTTTTCGTCCGTGTATTCTTCAATGGTATTTTTGCACAGGGTAGCTGGTTTCTTTGCCGCTAACGCATCGAGATCGATATCGCCGTCAATTAAATAGGAGGCTCCTTCCCAGTCCCTGGCAAAGCAGCGCATGACAAAATAATGAATCAGCTGATAGTCCGAAAGGATAGGCGTACAAATTTTTTCAATGAGGGTTTGCCTTTCTTTCGGAGATAATGTTACCGGTTCCTCTAACAGAGTTTTGTATTCCTTGGCCGGCTCGGGAAGAGGTATTTTCAGTTTTCTGCTTTCGGAGGCAAAATGCTGCAACAGATAAAGGGCTTCTTTTTGAGTAACGGGAACTTTCCTGCCGCCAAGTCCGCCGATAAGCTTTTGTTCAACAGCAGTCAGCGCAAAAATATCGTTGCCTTGCAGGCTCTGATAGGTGTCAAGCCCATATTCTTCGGCATCGAAATAGAAAAACTGATAGAAATCTTCCCAGACCTCCGAAGAGAAAATTTTCCAATGAAAGGAGAGTGCCACTACACCCATCAACCGCGTGTCAGTAACAAACGCGGATACAAACCGACGATTCTCAAGGGATGTGATTTTAGGTTCTTCGGCTCCGCCTTTTATCAGTTTAAAATTCTGTCTCTTCAAATCAATACTCCATGAAAAATAATAGTAATGGGCTAACCATAGGAACAGTATACATTATTCTATGACAAAAGTGTATGGTTTAATTCTGCAACTTACAACTTGCATTTGGTGTCAGACACCAAATACAAGTTTGTACAACAGCGGACAAGAAATAGGGGCGCTTTGCCCTTTGTTTTGTTCTCGCACCACAAAGTTGTAAAAAGTGTCAGACACCAAATACAAATAGGGGATGATTGACAAAGTCCGGGAAAGGGAATAATATGATATTCGTTAAGTTAAATAACACGCCTTATCGAGAGTGGCTGAGGGATTAGGCCCAGTGAAGCCCGGCAACCTGCTTGTTT
>JAAYNC010000006.1:0-2422 GCA_012521055.1 Eubacteriales Family XIII. Incertae Sedis bacterium | reverse complement strand
TTCTTCACCAATACAGTATTGAAGAGCTGGCTCACAAGGCCGGTCTCAATCCTGCCCATTTAGGCAAGATTGAGCGTGGAGAGCGCAACTTCACCATACAGAGCCTGGACAAAATCGTTAAGGCCCTGGAGATATCTTATGTGGATCTTTTCGATTTTGAAAAGGAAGCAACTCCGGTGGAAAACCCGATCATCTCAAAGACCCTTTCCTATCTTTCCACATTGACGGCAAAAGAACAGGAACATATCTACAAGACCGTCCAAATGCTGTCCGGTAAGAAGTAACCTCTCTTTGAAACGGGTAAACCCACAAACCCTTTCGTTAAAAATAAGTTGGCAAACAATCATTTGCCCATTATAGTACGGATAAATCACGGGACGGGGCGACCGGCGGAAGCGGCCTGGGTCTTTCTATTGCCAAATGGATTGTGGAACGCCACGGCGGTTATATTGAGGTTTTAAGCCGTCAGGAAATAGGCACAAAGATGACTATTGCCCTCCCCCTATCCGAACCCCCGTCCACTTCTGCCCAGTAGTTTTAATTGACCGAAATCCTACGCCGATTTATAATGTATCCGAGTGCAAACCATATTTTGTAATTATGTCCGGCGATTCAGGAGATCGGAAGAAAATGAGCAAAACAAGAATAACGGGCATTGCGTTGATTATGGGCACCAATGTAGGCTACGCCCTGGTGCCTTCTCTCTCCTTCCTGGCTTTCGATCAGGGAGTAGAAACGGAAACACTTCTCTTCAGTAAGTTTTTCTATGCGGCAGTGCTGATGTGGGCATACATTTTCATTAAAAAGCTGCCCTTTCGCCTGGAGAAAAAAGCGGCGCGCATGATGATTTTAATCGGCCTCGCTTATATCGGCATAGCAACTACTCTATATTTCGCATTTGATTACATATCCGGCTCTCTTGCCACCATCGTCTCTTTTACTTTTCCTGCCATGATCGTTGCTATCGAGATGATAACGGGAAAAGAGAAGGTGAGAGCATCCAGGATTTCCGCCGTGATCTTATCCATGATCGGGCTGATCTTCATCGTCTGGTCCCCCGATATTTCAGCCAACCTCATAGGAATTCTATTTGCCTTGGGAACGGCCGTCTCCTATGTGGTATACATGATGGGGCTGGCTGCGGAATGCATCAAAAAATCCAACACACTGGTTGTGGCAGGCTATGTACTTTTAATGTCTACGGTTTTCAACTTTTTCCGCTGCCTCCTTTCCGGAAAACCCCTCTTTACCACCGGGTTCAATCAACTGTGGCTCATGCTGGTACTTGCGGTTTTTTGCGCATTTATGGCGATTCTCTTCTTCTGCATGGGCGTTAAACTCATCGGTCCGGGAAATGCGGCGATTATAAATACTTTTGAACCTGTCCTTGCCTGTTTCTTCGGTTATACCCTCGTCGGCGATGTGCTGACGCGAAATATCCTTATAGGCAGCGCCCTGGTGGTGCTGGCAGTTTTAATCGCTAACTGGCCGTCTGCAGCAGCTCGTGAAAAAAGCGCAGCAGACTCTTCCTGATTCCGTCTGGTGAGGAGGGATGCAATGATTTATACAATCGCCTATGATTTGGGTACAAGTGCCGTAAAAACGTGTCTGTTCAAAATCGATGAATCCATAGAGATGATTGCAAGCGCTTCCAGCGCAAACCACCTTTACATATTGGATAACGGCGGAGCGGAACAGGACGCGGAAGAATGGTGGCAAGGCATGTGCAAAACCACCAAAGAGGTTCTGAAAACAGCCAATCTTCCGCCGGAAAAAATTTCAGGCATCTCTTTCTGTTCACAGATGCAGGGACTTGTGCTGGTGGATAAAAAGGGAAACGCTCTCAGAAGGCCCATGAGTTACATGGACCAAAGATCGGGCGCAGAGATGAAGGCAGTGCAGGGACACGGCATAACTATATCCGGCGTAAATATCATCACCCTGCTCAAGAGCCTGTATATCACCCACGCCGCATCCACCAGCGTGAAAGACCCTATATGGAAATACAAATGGGTTGAAAAAAACGAGCCGGAAATCTTTGAAAAGGTCTATAAATGGCTCGATGTAAAAGAATATATCATATGCAGGTGCACCGGCAATTTCATAATGACCAAGGATTCTGCATATGCTACCTTTCTGTATGATCCCAAAAGAGAATGTTGGGGCAAGGCCCTTTGTAATATGTACGGAATCCGCATGGAACACCTGCCGGAGATCGTCGACTGCACTGATCAAGTGGGTTTGTTGACAAAGAAAGCAGCGGAAGACCTGGGCTTGAAGGAAGGGACAAAGGTATACGGTGGCGGCGGAGACGCAACTCTCATCGGTCTTGGCGCCGGCTGCGCCAAAGTGGGCGAGACCCATATTTATTCCGGAACCTCGGGCTGGGTCAGCACCGTCATAGACAAACCCGCAGTAGATA
>JAAYNC010000064.1:0-7409 GCA_012521055.1 Eubacteriales Family XIII. Incertae Sedis bacterium | reverse complement strand
TATCCGGCGTTGGTTCTTTGTTATTAGTATATTTTATTCCATGCCAAACATTTAATCAATGACTTTGTATCTTATCACAACAAACTTATAGCAGGTGCCAGGCATTTATAAAAACTTTTGGAGCGTAGGGTTGCGCTCCAGCGAGTACAAGCAAGTGCCAACCAGGCAGGATGGGCCGTCTGGATCGTACGGCACGCAGCGCGTAGCTTCGTCGAGCGGGAGAGTAACCCTACGCTCCAAAAACTTAAGATTGTAGACAATGTCTGGCACCGAATGCAAATTCTGTTAGAACAGGTTCCCCAGAAAGCCTCCTTTTTTAGAGTCTCCCTGATTAAAAAGTAAAAATAAAACTATCAGAATAAGTAACCAACTTCCTCCGCCGTCATGACTGTCGAAACAATCGTTTCGACCGCCGCCGAACCAACCGAATCCACCGCAGAGCAAAAGGACAATCAGCAGAATGAGCAACCAGCCTCCCCAGTCGCCATCATCGTCATTGTCAAAATCGCATGGATCGCAAACTTTACAGCTGTCTATCTCATCACAGGGATCGTGATGCTTGCGATGATCTCGCCTGAAATCGGACCCGTCTTTGCAGGGATCACAGTATCTGTAATCGTCTCCCAATAATAACACCTCCTGGCCTTCTCTTTGAAATTGCTGACCTGCAAACTTGTAAAAAGTGTCTGACACCAAATACAGACACCAAATACAAGGTTTTGCTCATTCATAATATGAATTTTGAAGAAAAAGGTGCAATAACAGGAGATGTATTATCGTAAAGAACGAATCAGTTTATCCATATCTTCCGGCAACGGGGCATTGAGAGTCAGCCTTTCTCCAGTAACGGGATGCCGGAAACTGAGCTCTTCCGCATGCAGGGCCTGCCTGTCGATGAGCTCCGGGTTTTCGCCCCCGTATATCGTGTCTCCTGCCACCGGATGGCCGATATGTGAGAGATGAACGCGGATTTGATGAGTACGCCCCGTTTCCAGGGAAAGTTGCAGCAGCGTATATCCTTTATCAAAATGCTCTATAACCCGGTAATGGGTTACGGAGGGATATCCGTCCGGCATAATCGCCCGTTTGATATCTTCAGCTGTCGGTCTCCCCACGGGCAGATCGATTACGCCCTCATCCTGCATTACGATTCCCTTCACTACCGCAATATATTTCTTCTCCACAAGACCCTCCGATGCCTGGCGCGTAAAATCGTCCTGACAGAAGGAATTCTTTCCGATGAGGAGTAGTCCCGTCGTGTCCCTGTCCAAACGGTTGATAAAGCGTATTTTATATCGATCCCCTTTATCGAGCATGTACTTCATAACACCGTTTGCAATGGTGTGATAAAGATGCCCTTTGGTGGGATGTACCACGATACCGGGCTGCTTGTTGATGGCCAAAAGATCTGGATCCTCATAAATCACATTTATAGGGATATCTTCGGGAGGAAAATCGCTGCATTCTTCCGGAAGAATCACGGTAATCCGCTCACCTGTCTTCCCCTTTACATTTAACCTCACCGGACTACTGTCCAGGTAAACCTGTCCTCTGACCTTTATCTGCCGCAACAGGCGGGATGAAAAACCCAGCCGACGTTTTAAGAGCTCCTTTAGCGGGAGCTCTGTATCTTCTTCCTCTATGATATACTGGTATCTCTCGTCCATTAATCCGAAAAATCCGCCTTTCCTTATAGAAACTTAGTCTTTACCTTCGTCCAGAAATCGTAATGTTCGAACCGCATCAATTTGACCTCTGTTTGGGAAAAGCCGAAGGTAACTTCATCAATGCTGCTGTGCCTATGCTCCATCCCGTCTGCTATTATCATGAAGCCGCTCTCTTCCCTGGCTTCCGGATGGACAGTAACAGCCAGTTCCTTTGGAAGCACAACGCTGGAGGTAAAGGATCGATAAGCGGTGGTATTCATTGGCGCAATGGGCGTGATTTGAAGAATAGTCAGCCTGGGATCGACGATGCTGCCTCCCAGAGAGTAATTGTACGCCGTACTTCCCGCCGGAGTGCAGACCAATATACCGTCACCGCTGAACCTCTCAATAAAGCTGTTTCCGATGGAGATATTCAAATGAATCGTAGTGGCATGGTCGCCTTTAATGACGATCTCGTTCAAACCTTGGTATTCATACCGGTTTTCTCCCTGCTTTACCGTCGCCTTTACGGTCTTCAGATTCTGGATGTTGTACCTCCTCTGCTTATAGAGGAAGATGAACTCATCCAGTTCATCGGGATGGATCTCCTGGAAGAAACCCAAATGCCCAGTGTTCACTCCTAAAAACGGAATCGAAGGAAACTCGTATTTATGTAAAGTACGGAGGAAAGCACCGTCCCCTCCTATGCTTATAATGAGCTCCGCGTCGGTAGCAAACTTCCCGGGTACCGTAAACCCGCTCTGCTGCAGCTTTCTCTGGAGCAACTCCCGTATTTCCTGCGAATAGGCATCATCATTGGCAAATATGTTGATCTTTCTTACGGTCATTTGTTCCTCCCCCGGGATCTAACACAACAGATCCTATAACAACCAGACGGATTTCATAGCATGCTTTCCAATTCGTCCAGCAATTTCTCGAAAGTATCCAGCGCACTTTCTACAGGCGCAGGTTCGTTCATGTCCACACCTGCCAGCTTCAGCAAAGGAATGGGATCATCGGATTCGCCTGATTTCAGGAATTTGATGTAGGCTTCTCTGGCCGGCGCTCCCTCATTTAAGAGCTTTTCCGAGAGAGCTGCCGCTGCAGAATAACCTGTGGCATATTTGTATACGTAGAACGCATTGTAGAAATGAGGAATTCGCGCCCATTCCATAGCAATCTGTTCATCATATACCACCTGATCTCCGAAATACTTTTTGTTCAGCTCCAGATAGTTCTTGCTGACCCAATCCACAGTCAACACTTTGCCGGATTCAACGGCTTCGTGAGTGAGCTTTTCAAATTCGGCGAACATGGTCTGGCGGAATAAGGTGGCTCTGAACTCTTCGATATACATGTTGATCAGGTACAGCTTCTTTCTCTTATCATTTTCCTTTTCAAGCAAATGTTTCATTAACAGGTTTTCGTTGACAGTAGATGCCACCTCTGCGGTAAATATGGAATGGCCGCCGTATACAAAAGGCTGCGTCTTCCGGGTATAGTAGGAATGCATGGAGTGCCCCATCTCATGGGCTATGGTGAACACATCCTTGAGCTTTCCGTTGTAATTCAACAATATATACGGATAGCTGTCGTAACTTCCGAAAGAATATGCGCCACTGGTCTTTCCTTCGTTCTCATAGACATCGATCCATCCTTGGGAAAAGCCTTGCTTCATGATGGAGATATACTCCTCACCCAGAGGAGTCAAGCCCTCCGCTATCATCTCAAGAGCTTTTTCATATTCGATCTCGCCCACAGGATTTTCAACAAGGGGAGCGTACATATCGTACATATGGACCTCATCCAGTCCCAATGCTTTCTTACGAAGCCCCACATACCTGTGAAGCAAAGGCAGGTATCGATTTACTGTCTCTATCAGATTTTCATAAACCCGGATCGGAATGTCATCCCCTGAAAGGGCCGCTTCCAAGGATGAATTATATCTCCGAATCCTGGCGGTAATTACATCGGTCTTGGTGTTGTAATTGTAAGTGGTAGCCAAAGTATTGCGCTGTGCCTCGTAAGCTGCATACAGGCACTCGAAGGCATCTTTGCGAACCCGGCGGCTGGAGGATTCCATCAGGCTCAGGTATCTCCCATGGGTCACTTCCACCGGCTCTCCCTTTTCGTCTTCTATGGATCCGAACTTCATATCCGCGTTGTTTATCATGCTGAAGATATCATTGGTGGCAGATGTGAGTTCGCTGAACTGGGCCAACAGCTTTTCTTCCGGCTTGCTGAGAACGTGATTCTTCTGCCGCAGGATCTGGCGTATCACATGGGTGTATAGCTTGAGCCCATCGGATTGATTCAGGAATCTCCATATAAGCTCTTCGTCCATTTCAAGGAGTTCGGGGGTAAAGAAAGAGGTCTTGGCTCCGGCTTTTGCTATCAGACTCTGAGCCCTCGCCGTCATTGCCTGATACTTGGCCGCCCTGGTATCTTCATCCCTCTTCATTCTGGCGTATACGTATACCTTTTCTACTTTCTGCCACAGAGCATCCCTTGCGGCAAATGCATCCAGCAGAGCCTGGGCGCTGTCTCCCAAATGGCCGGAAAAAGAAGTAAAGGATTCTGCCATTTCCTCCGCATCTTTATAATCTTTCTCCCATTCCGCCTCATCGGGGTACATGGCTCTGAGGTTCCACTTGTATTTCTGTTCAATTTCATCTCTCGATCGAATCTTTTTGCTTGTTGCCATATCTAATACTCCTATCCGTTTGCTATCTTCAAATAGTATACCATAATTGAATTGTAACTAAGACTCTTTTTTGTTATATTACAGTTATCACCTTATCACCGGATAAGTGATTACCCGCTACACAAAACCATAAAACAAAACCGTTAAATAGATAGAATCAGAACCACGGGGCAGGCCTGTGGGACGGAAAGGAACAGACAATCAATGGACAACAGACCCATCGGGTTTTTTGATTCGGGACTGGGAGGCTTGACATGCATCCCGCCCCTGCTTGCCGCCATGCCCGAGGAAAGAGTCATATATTTCGGAGACACGGCAAGGACTCCATACGGTTCCAAGGCTCCTTCCACCATTAAGGCTTTCTCTCTGCAAATTGCCGATTTTCTCGTGCAGCGAAACGTGAAGATGATCGTAATCGCCTGCAATACGGTAAGCGCCATCTCTCTACCTGAGCTCCAGCAGCGTTATCCGGACATTCCTGTGGTAGGTATCATCCGCCCTGCAGCCGAAAAGGTGGCAAGGACTTGCGGCAAATCAAACAGCGTGGGAATCATCGGCACCAAGGCCACTATACAGAGCAACGCTTATCAGGATCTGATCCTTCAACTTTCTCCGGACATACGGCTCAATGCAATCCCCTGCCCCGCCTTCGTGCCTCTCATAGAAGAAGGCATCATTGAGAATGAAATCATGGATCTATCCATAAAATATTATATGGATTCCTTCATAGAAGACCATAAAATCGATACACTGGTATTGGGATGCACCCATTACCCGCTCATAAGAGATAATATAAACAGGATTTATCCATTTTTGAACATCATCGATCCGTCCCGGGAGATCGCCGCTCATATCCAAAGGCAATTGACCGAAAGAGACCTGCTTGCAAAGAATTCGGATTTTGAGAATACCTTTTACGCCAGCGACCTCTCGGAAAACTTTGTCAACATGATTAACCGGATCTTTGAGATCAACCGATTTAACGTGGAATTTAAAAACCTTGATTTCGATGTATGTGAATGAGGTGACGACTTATGAATATCGAAGAGGTACTCGAGCTGTTGGAGATTGACTCTCCCGATGAATTTGAATACTTTGAACACTTCGCGGAGCTCATCGAATGTCCGGAAGAAATATCCTACGATGCCTTTTATGCTGTATTGAACGAAGTAGACCAGGCTAAGCTTGCGGAGCTTCTGGACAGTTACTTTGAAGAAATGTTCAGTTTCATTCCCGATGACGCTACGGATTTTTTCACCCTCATGACCACTATTTACCAAGCTCTCACCGGTCTATGCCAGTCAAGGGATTTTAAGGAGCACAGACATCTTTTTGTGGATGAACTTTTTAAGTTCAGAAACTGGTATACCTTTGAGTCCGTGGTCCACTGCTATGATCCTTCCGACGGTCTGACCAGCGACATTCCGATAATAGAAGCGTTGGTCCTCAACCGTTTGGAGAGGCTCGGTGAAAAGAACTACGTTTACGATTTTACTGATTGCCTGGACTATCCCCTTGAAGAATATGCTTTCTCCCTTTCATCCATTGCCGCCCGGTTGGACGGAATGGAGAATGAGATAGATGAGGACGAGACGGAAGATCCTTATGCGGATGCATTTATAGACAGAGAATATCCTGTCATCGACGGTGAGTTCTCCGACGATGATGAGAGCTTGAATTAAGTTATTTTAAATATTGCAATACATAATCCACATCCGATGGGCAGTCGATATATTCCACACCTCGCTTCTGTCGCGTCTCCCTGCCCTTTCCGGTAAGAAGTATTACCGTATCTTCACCGGCTTCACCGATGGCTTTTCTAATTGCTTCTCCCCGATCCGGTTCAATTTTATATGGACACCCGGTTTTTCTTAAGTTTTTTGCAATTTCCAGACAGATATCCATTACATCTTCCTCCCCGGGATCCTCTTCCGTAATATAGACTTTCGCCGAATATCTTCCCGCAATCTCTGCCAGTTCCTGTCTCCGCGCCAATGCTTTTTTCCCAGGGCAGCCGAATACGGCAATAATATGACGATCCGGATACTCTTTTATCGTTGAACGGAAAAGCCGGTCAAAGCTCATGCGATTATGCGCATAATCTACAATAACCAAAGTCCCGCTCTGCTTCCCCATGAATAGTTCCATTCTCCCCGGCACCCTGGCAGCCGCCAGGCCGTGATACATGGATTCCTCCGGAATGCCCAATGCATAACATATGGCAATGGCTGCAAGAGCGTTATCCACATTGAACAGCCCCGTCATGCCAAGCTTAAACTTTTTTTCAAAAGTAGGAGTTTTCACTTCAAAATCGATGCCATCTTTCCGGCTGATAATACGGTGACCGTAAATGTCAGCTTTATCATTGGTGCCGAAAGTAATAATCCGGGCGGCGGGGTCTACGGAATCGCAGACCTCCTGAGCATGGTCCGCATCTATGTTTATGCAAGCTGTGCGACACTGGGAAAAAAGTCTCAGCTTGGATTCGAAATAATCATCGAAATCGCAGTGTTCGATAGGACTTATGTGATCCTCAGCCACGTTAAGATAGCAGCCCACATCGAAAACCACGCCTGCCGTCCTGTCGTATTTCAGGGCTTGGCTGGACACTTCCATGGTCAGGAATTCCCTGCCGCTGTCCACCGCGTTGCGGAAATGCCGGTGGAGCATGACGGCTTCCGGCGTGGTGAGATGGGATTCCTCGGAAATGACCCCGTCATCCACATCTATGCCTGATAGTATGGCGCAGGGAGGCTTTCCGGAAGCGGACAGGTAGTGGTCAAGAATGTACTTCACGTAATACGTGGTGGTGGATTTGCCTTTTGTTCCGGTAATACCGATGAGATTAAGCTGCTCCCATGCTTCATTGTAAAACCGGTTTGCCAACAGAGCCATAGTTTTGCGAATATCCGTTACCAGGATCATGGCCACGTCTTTACCGGACAGATCATATTCCTTTTCGCTGATATAGCAGAACGCCCCCCTATCCACAGCTTCCTGCAAATAGCGGGGGAGGAAATGAGTTCCTTTGCAGATGAACAACCCTCCCGGCTTCATAT
>JAAYNC010000209.1:0-9818 GCA_012521055.1 Eubacteriales Family XIII. Incertae Sedis bacterium | reverse complement strand
TACGGTGGCGGCGGAGACGCAACTCTCATCGGTCTTGGCGCCGGCTGCGCCAAAGTGGGCGAGACCCATATTTATTCCGGAACCTCGGGCTGGGTCAGCACCGTCATAGACAAACCCGCAGTAGATATCAATTGCATGATTGCAGGTATAGTAGCCGCCGAAAAAGGCAAGTACAACTATTTTGCGGAAATGGAAACTGCAGGTAAATGCTTTGAGTGGGTGAAAGACCATATCGCCCTGGATGAGATCGGTATTTACCTGAAAAAGCAGGAAGTCATAGATAATCAGGAACTGATATATGAAAGTCTGTATGATTACCTGTCTGAAACCGTAGAGCAAGCCTCTCCCGGTTCCGGCGGTGTCATATTCACGCCCTGGCTTCACGGTAACCGCTGCCCCTTTGAAGATCCCAATGCGGCGGGCATGTTCTTCAATATAAAGCTGGAAACGGGAAAGACTGAAATGATCCGGGCCGTTTTGGAAGGAATATGCTATCATCTTAGATGGATGCTCGAATGCCAGGATAAAAAGATTAAGACATCGGAAACCATCCGGTTCGTAGGCGGCGGCGCATTATCCAAGATGACATGTCAAATCCTGGCCGATATAACAGGCAGGAAAATCGAAACGGTTCCGCTTACCAAGGACATTGGAGCCGTGGGCGCGTCAATGCTCATCGTGGTGGGTTCCGGCGGTGCGAAGAATCTGGAAGAAGTGAGCAAATGGATAAAGGCAAAGGATGTTTACGAGCCCAACTTGAATCATAAAGCCATCTACGACAAGAATTATTCGGTATTCAAGACCTTATATAAAAGCAACAAAAAGAACTTTTTTATTTTGAACGGTTGATGCCCTACTGTCCTGACGGCATGGAAGTGATATCGGGAAATTGTGGTTTAATCACCGGGCGCCAGGGAAGGAGAAGGAAATGAATCAATACGGTATCAGCAGATGGGACGAGCCCAATGAAATCAATGAAAGGCTGAAAAATCTGATAAACCAGCCCATTTATGAGGTTACCGACGAATATTACGAGAAGGTGGTTATGCGCTACTTCAATGATAGATGCAAGCGATCCAAGGAAATCTTTGAGGAAGCGAAAGACTACATTCCCGGAGGCGTGCAGCACAACCTGGCTTTCAATAAGCCTTTTCCTGTCTGCTCCGCCAAAGTAGAAGGCGCATACCTTTTCGACAAGGACGGGAACATTTATATCGATTTCCTGCAAGCGGGGGGTCCCACTATCCTGGGCAGCAACTATCCCGAGGTGAGGTATACCGTTATCAAACTGATTCAGGATTGCGGCCCCACAACCGGGCTCCTGCACGAAGCTGAACTTTTGATCGCAAAGGAAATCACCAAACACATGCCTGCGGTGGAGATGTTTCGCATGCTTGGCTCCGGCACTGAATCGGTTATGGCTGCGCTGCGCATCGCCAGAATTGCCACCGGCAAGAAACGTGTCATTAAAATAGGGGGATCTTACCACGGTTGGAGCGATCAGATGGTATACGGACTTAAGATCCCCGGAAGCAGAGCCCTTCTTGAGTCCCACGGCATCCCCCGCGGAGCTTATGGCCTGACGGACGAAGTGCGCCCCAACGACCTGAATATGCTGGAGGCCATGTTCAAGAAAAACAAACTGAGAGGCGGTACCGCCGCAGTGCTGGTGGAGCCCATAGGGCCGGAAAGCGGCACCCGTCCCGTAGCTTTCGATTACAACAAAGGAGTACGCCAGCTTTGCGACAAGTACAGAGCGCTTTTAATATTCGACGAAGTGGTAACCGGTTTCCGAGTAGGTCTGGGCGGCGCGCAAGGATACTTCGGCGTAGAACCCGACCTGACCATATTTGGCAAAATCGTTGCCGGCGGGTATCCCGGAGCGGGAGGCGTAGGCGGCAGAAAAGAATATGTGGAGCTCATGGCGGCAGGTTTGGCCACGGGCAAACACAGAGCCTATGTAGGCGGTACTTTGGCCGCGAATCCCATTTCCTGCATGGCGGGTTACGCTGCCATTCAGGCCATTGAAAAAACCAATGCCTGCGTGGTGGCGGGCAGGGCGGGAGACAGATTGTGTGACGGCTTAAATGCCCTGATTAGCAAGTACGAACTACCCTTTGTGGCTTACAACCAAGGTTCCATTATCCACCTGGAATGCACGGGAGCCATGGCCTTTGATTTCTCCTCCATGTGCTTCCTGAAATCCGCGCTGGGTATTCTGAGACACAAGAAAATGTTATATGAGCGTAAGGAGTCCATGGAGAGAATGGGAGCCGCCTACATGGCCAACGGCATCCTCACACTGGCAGGCAGCCGGCTGTACACTTCTCTTGCCGACACGGATGAGGTCATAGATGATGCGCTGGATAGATTTGAAGAAGTGTTCAGACACGTGCAGAGAATCGGGTAGGAGGCTACCCATTAGTTGAGTAGCCGACCTCCCATACCACCGTACGTACCGTTCGGTATACGGCGGTTCAACTGCATAAGTGCAGGGACTCGTAATAGTCCAGGATACTGAAATATCCTGCCTTTACGAGTCTTTCATTTGTAATTGTATGCACTTCCCGCTACCGGGCGTGCTCGGGACTTCCACCCGTTAGACTGCGCCCATGCCGGGCGCACACAAAAAAAGGCCGCAACTCTTTAATCAAGAGATATGCGGCCTTTCTTACAACGTCGTCTCCTATTTTATAAACATAAGAGATAAAGCAGGGATGTATGTGACCAGAGCCAAGCTGACTAACGCCACTAGGAACAAAGGGATAATATACGGGAACATATCCTCCATTTTTATTTTAGCTATCGCAGCACCAACAAACAGATTGCAGCCATAAGGAGGAGTACATAGACCAATAGCCAAATTCACAGCCATCACAACGCCGAAATGAATCGGGTTGATCCCTAAGCTCAGCACTGTGGGCAATAACATCGGAGCCATAATAATAATGGCCGGTACCGTATCGAGGAATAATCCTATCGCTAACAATATAAGATTAATAAATAGTAATACTATTGTTGGGTTTGTCGAAACGTTGGTCAAAAAAGTTGTCAGCATCTGGGGAACTTTCTCATATGTCATAAATGTCGAAAAAACGGTGGAAAATCCCAGTAAGAACGAAGTAATCCCGTTCAGTACTGCCGTATCCAGGAAAACATCCTTCAGCCCTTTCCAGGAAAGCTCTTTATAAACAAACATGCTGATAATAATGGAATATACTACGGAGACGCACGCCGCCTCCGTAGGAGTAAAAATACCAGAATAGATTCCGCCAAGAATTATTACCGGCGAAAGCAACGCCCAGAATCCTTCTTTTGTGGCCCTCGCCACTTCGGTAAGACGATACTTTAAAGCTTCCGGAATAGGCACGTTTTCATCTGCCCGATGGGCCTTAAGGTCCACTCCCTTAATGGTGCATATTACAATATTGGCCAACACAAACAAGACTCCTATCAGGACGCCCGGAATGATTCCTGCCAGGAACAATTGCGGAATCGATACGCCCGTTGTCGCTCCGTACAGCACGAAGGACAGACTCGGAGGAATGATCGGGCCCACAATACCGCCAAAGGAGACTACCGTGGCCGCGTATGCGGGATCGTATCCTTTCCTTTTCATCTCGGGAATCATCATTCCCCCTATTGCGGATGCCGTGGCCATGCCCGATCCCGACAAAGCTCCGAAAAACATGCAAGCTATGAGAGTGACACTGGCAATCGCGCCGTTCACGAAGCTGATAAGCGCAGATGCGAAATTTACAATTCTCTTTGCTATGCCTCCCGTCGACATAATAAGGCCGGCCAGCATAAAAAAGGGAATCGCCATAACCGTAAATGAAAATATACCGCTATAAGAGTATTGGGCATTTATGGCCATATTCAAGTCGGAAAAGAAAGCCATCGAAAACATGGTGGCCCCGCCTATGGCGAATCCGACCGGGACCCCTATAAGTAATAATACAAACAAGGCTATAAATAACGCAGCAACTGCCATATACTTTTCCTCCTTATAAAACAATATCCTTCTGCCTTATTAACTTTATCGCCTCAACGAAATGCACAATCGCTCTCAGGATAAAAATAAAGCAGCCCAATACGAGGGAAAGGTATCCCCAGGCGGTACTGATCTTAATTCCTGCATAAGGTATATTTATTTGGACAGTGATCATCAATATACCGTAGTAAATAACGACACTGCATATTATTATCAAAATTAGTTCCGAGACCGCCTCCAGGGCCATTTTCAATGCATGTGGCAGTTTATCCACTACCATAGTAATTTTTATGTGTTCTTTTCTCCTGTGGCCTATGCTGATTCCCAGCCATGAAAGCCATACAAACAGGAACTTCCCAAATTCCTCCGACCAGGACAAAGAATTATTAAATACATACCTCATGATGACCTGGAAGAAAATGATTCCCACCATTGCGGCAAACATTGACACAAGAGTGATATCTTCCAATGTATTCAACTTGTTTATAATTTTGTTTTTCATGATCGATAACCTTTCATAAAGCATGACTTGCGAATCGTTGAAATATTATTCAAGTATGGGGTTTAACCCCATACTTGAATAATATTTTGTGTTTCAACTATCTAAAGTCACCAGAATTATCCTATTAAGAACGTGTGTCTAACCATCTCTGAACCATTTCGTCTCCGACGATTCCGCGCTGATAGTCGTAAACCGGCTGAACCGCTTCCATAAAGGCTGCAATTTCGGCGTCTGTCAGCTGATAAACCTCTGCGCCTTCATCCTGGAATCTTTGCAGATATTCCTGCTCTTTTGCATACTCGTCAGCTCTTTGATTTTTGGCGACTTCCTTTACGCATTCTTCAAGTACTGCTCTGTCGGCGGGATCCAGGGATTCGATCCAATCTCTTGAGCAGATGATCGGGAAGGGTGAGCTGGCATGATTTGTCAAAGTAACATAAGGAGCTATTTCATGCAGGTTGAAATCGTTGAATACTCCGAGGGAATGATCCAGCGCGTCGATCTGTCCCTGAGACAGAGAAGTGATTACTTCGCCCCATGCCATAGGTGTCGGGTTTGATCCCATAGCCTTCCAGATTTCAATATTCAAGTCATTCTGCGCGATACGGACTTTCTGGCCCTTTAAGTCATTGCTGTTTTTGTATAATTTCTCTCTGCTTATGACTTGTCTCATTCCGTTGTAGTACATGTCAATACAATAGTAGCCCGACTCCTCTAATGTCTCATTGAATAATTCCAAGCCTCCGTTTTCAAAGGTTCCTTTTTCCCAGTCTTCAAACGAAGGATACAGGTACGGTAAATCGATGCATGTTGAATCGGGTCCCGATGCTGCGGTAATTACAGATGATAAGTCAAACATCATGGTCACGGTTCCGATTTTGATTCCGGAAACCAAATCGGGAGTATCACCCAATTGACCGTCCGAATACACTTCAACCTGGAATCTGCCCGGAGCTTTTTCCTCTAGTAATTCTCCCAGCTTTACGCTCCACACATGGGTCGATCTCTGGGATGTGTCCGTATGGCCGATTTTTATGACGATGGGTTCGTCACCGGATACTTCTTCTTCACCACCTGAGCAGCCGGCAAAAACGCCCATGACCAATAACATGGCCAGCGCAATAATTAAAAACTTTTTAATTTTCATTCTTTCCCTCCTTGATCCTTTCAAAACGAATTATAAATTTCTTCTTACTTGTTTTATTATCAGCAACTATTATGCCAAATACGGCGCGGCTTATTGCCCGCTACAAGGCGCGAGCTTGGAGCTGTCGGCGCATAGCTTTGATTTTTCAACGATTTCAAGAATTCCTTCTGAGCAATGACAGCCCGTTTATGCAAACTCGACGGCGCCAGGAAGGGTTGAAAAGCATGCACAATATTGCACGGTTAAAAAAAACACTGAAATATATTTCAGTGTTTTGGACGGGCCCATGCAGGGATATTATATTGTCTCCTCCGGAATTATTGTTCTATCTTGCGTATCTCGTTTAGATCAATTGCATATTCATTGATTTTATTCCATAGCTGGCGGGCGCTGATCTGCAGTTCTGCAGCCGCTTTCGCCACATTTACATTATTCCTTCTCAGCGCTTCCACAATATAATTTCTTTCGAAATCGGAGCGAGCCTCTTTTAGAGATCTTTTCTTATATAGATCCAATAATTTGCCATTCTTCTCCACAGGCATCAGCAATTCATACATCGTAATGTGTCCGTCTTTACTCAGGGCAATCATTCTTTCCATTATATTTTTAAGCTCCCTGACGTTGCCAGGGTAATCATAACCCAGCAAGAAATCCATTACCTCATTATCTATCTTGGTTATTTTCTTTTTCTGCTCCACCTCAAATTTTTTAATGAAGAAATTTATAAAAGATTCCAGATCTTCTCTTCTTTCCCTTAAAGGCGGTAGCGTTACGGTTAATGTATTAATCCTATACAACAAATCTTCTCTAAACTGACCTTCGGCAATCTTTTTCGAAAGATCCTTGTTGGTGGCAGATATAAACCGGACATCCAAGTCGATGGATTTGTTGCTCCCAAGCCGCTCAATCCTCTTGCTCTCTATTGCTCTGAGCAGCTTGCCCTGGGTGGTGATGGGCAGGTCGCCGATCTCATCTAAAAACAAGGTCCCAAAGTTCGCCTGTTCAAACTTTCCGATTCTCGTTTCACTGGCGCCGGTAAACGACCCTTTTTCATGGCCGAACAATTCTGAGTCTATAACACCTTCCGGGAAAATCTGACAGTTCAGGGCAACAAAAGGCTCTTTCTTTCGCTTGCTCAGGCGGTGGATATAGTTCGCCACCACCTCTTTCCCGACTCCTGACTCTCCCAGGATAAGAATGTTAATATCTGTATCTGCCACTCTTTTACACATTTCGAGAACATTCAGATAGTCTTCATTATTCGATTCCATAAAGATATCTTCGTTGTATTGGTTCCTTAGCAAAACCTCGCTTTTCCGTTCCAGCCTGTGAATTTTTGCGAACCTTTCGACCTTGATCACCAGCTCGTCCATTTCGCTGCTCTTGGTGAAATAGTCCATCGCTCCGTATTTTATGGAATCCACAGCGCTTTCAATGCTTCCGAAAGCAGTCATGACGATTATGTCCACGGTGGGATGCTTTTCTTTTATGCGCTTAATCAGCTCAACGCCGTCCATCACCGGCATTTTTAAATCTGTCAGGACCAAATCCACAACATTATTGTCTAAATAGTCCAGAGCCTCCGCCCCATTGGAACAACCTGCCACACTGTATCCAAGATCGGACAATATAAACCGCAATACGCTTTGATATTCAATCTCATCGTCAACGATCAATATCTTATACCCTGTCTTTTTCCCCATTTTTCCGCTCCACTACAGGTAAAGTAATTTTGAACTCTGTTCCTTTGCCAAACTCGCTCTTAACGGAAATCGTTCCGCCGTTATTCCTTATTTCGGTGTTTATTATATACAGACCCAAACCCACTCCGGTTTCCTTGGTGGAATAGAAGGGGTCAAAGATATTCTCCAAGGCTTCTTTTTCAATCCCGCATCCATTATCGATGACTTCAATATCGATATGGTTCTCCTCGACATTTATATTGACATGAATGTTTTTCTCTTCACACTTTTTATCATCAAAGGAGTCAACCGCATTCTTTATCAGGTTCACAAGGACCATTCGCAGGACCTCTTTGTTTATAAGAATCGATTCTCTGTATCGACCTTTGAAAGAGGAATAAATTATTATATCATACTTTTCGGCGTTTTCTTTTTCCTCTTCAATGATGGAATTGACAAAATCCTCCGCATCGGTCCATTTTAATTCATCGCTGGACAGTTTGGAAAAACGCAGCAGGTTTTCAACCAGATAATTGATCCTGTTGATGGAATCATTTATTACGGAGACCGCATGCCTGCAAACCTCGCTATGCACCGTATGCTTCTCAATGAGATAGATGTAGCTTTTGATCAATCCTAACGGGTTTCTGGCTTCATGGGCAAGACCTGCGGATAATTGTCCCACGGCTATCATCTTTGACTCAATTCTCTCTCTTTTCTCTTTCAAATACTTTTCCGTGTAGTCCTCGACAATTACCATGCTTTTATTGCCGGCAACCTTCTGCCTGCTTATATAGTAATACCTGGCGCCGATATTGAAGACCTTAAACATATTGTCCGGGTTTGTAAAAGGGGCCAATTGCGGAAGATCTTTATAATTGGCTCCTATCAGTTTTCCCTTTGGAACCCCCGTCATTTCCGCTATCGAGTCATTACATTCCAAAATGGTAGTATCGTCTTCTATAACCATGATCCCGTTTCGCATTGTATCGATAATAAGCCGCAATTCTTCCTTGCTTTCAAAAAGCTCCCGGGTTCTGGTATTGACCCTCTGCGTTATAATATAGTTCCAAACGGAAAAGCCGCCGATGATAAACATGATTACGATCAGCACCCTGTAGGTGGATTCGATGGTTCCCAGGTCAACGCCGGTGTCGAAGTCTCCCAGCCATTTGTATTGGGTTTGGGCGATCAGGTTCTTTTTCTTTAATTGCAATATGCCTTTATTTAAAATATCCAACATTTCTTTATTGTCTTTTTTGACGGCCAGGCATATTCTTTTTTCATCGTAGGTCAGTTTTAAGAATTTAAAATAGGCGCCTCTGTTTGTCACCTTAAGGAAGTGAGCGGCCTCCATATCGCCGCCGATAAAACCCACCGCAACATTGTTGTTAATTAACGCAAAGCACTGGTAAATGTTATCAACCTCTATCAGATTTACATTGTTCAGATTATTAACGACAGCATCGATCCGGCCGTTTTCATTGTCTCTGGCCAAAGTCACCAGACTTTTATCTTTCAGATCCTGGGGATTTTCTATGTTTAAGTTTTTCTTTACGAGTATTTTCGTCTTAACTACGCATAAGGGCTGGGTTATGAGAAGGTCGTCGCTTACAGCTTCCCCATTGTAGTATTCCCTCATGATGATGTCGGTTTCGTCGTTATTCAGCCCATCGGCCAAGTTATCTCTGGTCCCGACTTTGATATGTATATTGCTGCTCAGCTCAATAGCCAGCTGAGATAGATAATCCACTACAATGCCGACATTATAATTATTAAACTGGTTGGTGTATGTCAGGGGAGGATAATCATAAAGCCCTGCCAGGAAGGCCTTTTCATCCACGATTGAGCGCTCTTTCGCTGTCAGGGGTTTATTGTATTTATAGTAGTCCGTTAAGCCCAGGTCAAATCGCAAGTTCTTATCAAATTTATTAATTACTAACGAAACAATCAGCAATAAGAGAATTATAATTACTATCTTTTTCTTATTCATAAACTTTCATATATCCTATTTGACTTCTTCATCCTGATAGGAAACTGCTTTCTTATTTTTTAATACAATATGAGATCTTTTTAATCTTATGCTATAGTTTTTAAACAACTTGACTCCTTTTTTACTACAAAATCAAATTAAATATGCTCGAGCTATGCTATAAGGTTTTTATGATGACATCTTATCTTTCTCTACGGTAAGTATCTGCGACTTCCTGATAAAGTTTTTCCATTTTATCAGCATTGCTTTTCCATTCATAATTTTCCAAAACAAACTTTCTTCCAGCTTCACCCATTTGTCTCCTTAAATATTCATCATTTACTAAAATCTCTATCTTATTTGCAGCTTCTTCAGGGTTATTGCGTGGAACTATATAACCGGTTTTACCATCAACTACAACTTCCGGCAAACCTCCTGCATCTGAAACAACAACCGGCAATTCACACGCTGGCATAATGTGTATTAAGTATATCGGGATTTATTTGGATCAGTATTCTTTT
>JAAYNC010000212.1:0-7300 GCA_012521055.1 Eubacteriales Family XIII. Incertae Sedis bacterium | reverse complement strand
GCATTTGTAAGTGCATTGCGCTTGTTAGCGTCTGCGCACCGCATTTGCTTTTGTCTTAATTTTCTGACACGGTTTCGGTGCTAAAAAATATCAAGTTTATGCTTTCATTTCAAAAAATTTGATACATGTACCAAAGCATAATCACTTGTTACACATCTTTTTTTGCATCAAAAAATGTGGCCGCTAGAGATTGATTCGCATTATCTCTGTATATGCATCTAGTATCTTGTTTCGCAGCTGTACCATCGTCTGAAGGGCGATGTCGGCCTTTGCAGCGTTGATCATTACGGTGTGCAAATCGTCTATCTCGCCGATAGACAGCTTGTATGCATCTTCTCTCGTAGCTGCTTCCGTCTGTTCCACATTCTCAATAACACTCTGCAGAACCGACTTGAACCCCTGCTCTTTATCCGCTGATGATGACGCGGCTCCGGTCTTTAAAAACTCTCCGGTCAGAGGTTTGATGCCGTTTAGATTAGATCCGCTTATCGGAAATACCGCCATTAGTTATCCTCCTGTTATAATTTAAACTGCTTCCCTGCATAGCCTCTTGCCTGCCGTTCCCGGGCTTACCTGCCTATCTCCAGGGCCTTCACCGCCATGGCCTTGGTGGCATTAAAGGCTGTAACGTTGGCTTCATAAGCCCGACTTGCACCGAGCAAATCGATCATCTCCTGGGTGGTGTTCACGTTGGGCATCATCACATACCCTTCTGCGTTTGCGTCGGGATGGGCGGGATCGTAAACAGGAACCAAAGGAGACGGATCTTCAACGATCATTTTAACCTGTACGCCGCCTACCCCCGTTCTCTGTCCCATCGCCTTGTTCAGGGTATCCCGGAAGCTCCCTCTCGACTCAATGCTGTTGAGAACCACCATCTTACGGCGGTAAGGAGTGCCGTTCTGCGTCCTGGTAGCGTTGGCATTGGCAATGTTTTGCGCGATAACGTCCATCCTCATTTTCTGTGCCGTCAGGCCAGAGCCGGAAATATTAAGTGCGCTCAAGAAATCCATACCCATCACCTATCGCCTTCCTTCGCTGATGGCATAGCGCAATCTGGCGTAATAATCCGTCATTGCCCTTACCAGGTATTGATACTGGATTTGCGCTTTTGCCATCTGAATGTTTTCAAAATCCAAATTCACATTATTACCGTCCGCCCGCTCGGAAGTGGTGCGATCGGTAGTAAAGCGTATTTTAGAATTGTTAATCGATGCTATTCCTTCGGAAAGTTTTGATCTGCCGGGCTGAGAATCGGAAGCGGCCAAACGCTTGACTTGGTTTTTCAACTCCTGTTCGAAGTTCACTCTTACGGCCTTGTAGCCCGGAGTTTCATGATTGGCAATGTTGTTGGAGATTGTCTTCTGCCGCTGCCAAGTTCCGTCCAAAGCCTTTTGAATAAGAGCAGATGTAATGGAATCGCCTATCATCCAGAGTACCTCCTCTACTCCTAAATTTCTAAACTTGTGCAGGCAGCCAGGCTGCCATAGTGCTGTTGCAACTTAGGTCCTATGGCTTTGCGTCCCTATCTTTAGATAGGTTTGCCGAATAGCAGCCATAATCGGAAAATTCGCAATTTCGCTAAATAGTAACTATTACCAATTTAGCTTCTATATTACCACTTTTTACGACATCAATCAACATAATTATACAAGTTATTGTAATAACTTAAAGAATAATAATGACATAAATATGCATAAAATTCAACAAATATCGACAGGAAATCAAAAGAATCAAAAGGGACACTCCCTTTTGATTTTAAAAGGAGCCGGCCCTTTTGATTTCCATAAAAAAACTCTGGGTTTTATCTAAAGTTTGTTTAGCATTTGCCGATATAAGGACTGTAGGAAAGCATGCGTGTAATTTTGCGCATTCGGGATAAACATGGGATTTGAATTTTAAAGCGTTAGGAGGTCTTGTTCATGGAAATTTCATTTGTGAACAAAAGCAAAGCTGTACAACCACAGCAAGTGCGCGATGCAGCCACAGATCCGGCCAGGAATATCAGCACGGAGGAGAACAACAAATACGTTCTAAAGAACAAAGTAGACAAAGCGGAGATATCCAGCAGCTATTCCGGCACCTTTGAGGACAAGAGGATCGCTGTTGCTAAATCCGCCATACTCTACGAGGTTTCGGTCAACATCAACGAAGAACTCGTAAAGGAACTGAAGGCCGCCATTGAAGACGGCAGCTACGACGTTCCTGCAAACATCTTGGCAGAAGAGATCCTTAAATAACCGGGAACCGACCGGGAACCAACAAAACAAACGATAGCTAAGCAAGAGAATAACTGAGCGAGAGATGAGAGAACAATGATTGAGATGAAAACCGATGCAAAAAACATAAATACGGAAATACTGGACAACATGTACGAGTATCTCTGCGGAATACTCAAGCTTTATGAGGATATGCTTCCGGTGCTCAAGGAAGAGCTGGACGCCATCTGCCGGGATGACATCTCTTCGCTGGACGAAAATCTCAAAACTCAGCAGGCTCTCCTGTTTAAGACCAAGAACTTCGACAGGGAGATTAGGTGTTACATTTCCCAGCTGAACATCGAAGCCACCAACCTGTCGTCCCTGATCCTCAAGATACCCGAAGAACACCAGCTTCGGTTTTACGCCCTACTGGGCCGTTTTGCGGAAGTCATGCAGGACGTGGACTATTACAGGGACAAATGCCAAACCATGTTACAGACCAAGCTTTATACCATAGAGAAGGCCCTGGCACGCACGGGCCGCAAAGAAACCAAGACCTACGGCCGGAACGCATCGGAAATCCAAAACCAATTACCCAACTCCTTTGAAACCATCATTTAACTTTGAAATCAACATACGACCAAACGCATACGACCAAATGTCCAAGCGCTCATGATCATACGATACGATCGATCGGACGACCAACCATACAACGCACATACTAACTGACTTTGAAATCAACATACAACATTAACCATACAATTACGGGAGACTGACAATGAGACCTACATTCCTTGCATTTCATACAGCCAGCAGAGCTCTGGCAGCCAGCCAGGCAAATATGGACGTGACGGGCAACAACATCGCCAACGTCAACACCAAGGGCTATACCAGGCAGCGGGTGGACCTGAGCTCCATCTCCAACGGCGGTTACACCCAGAAGTATGCCGTTCCCACCGCCGATGTTGGCTTGGGAGTAGATGTCTCCCGCATCAGCCAGATCCGGGATCCCTTCCTGGATGCCCGTTACCGGGATCAGGCCTCGGAGAACGGAAAGTTTGAAACCATCCTGGCCGGCCTTACCGACCTGGAAAACATATTCGACGAAATCTCCACGGAAGGATTGCTCCACGAAATCTCCAAGTTCGTGAACAGCCTTCAGTCCCTGGCCCAGACACCTTCCGCCGGAGACATCGCCCAGGTGGTAAGAACCGCGGCGCAGAAGGTCACCCAGATCATGAATGTATACGCCAAGCAGATCAACCAGGTGCGCAGCCAGCAGGTCTTCGATCTGTCCCAGGTGGTCATCAACAACGACTTCAACACCAAGGTCAAAAACATCGCAGACCTCAACGCCCAGATCCGCCAGGAGCAGACTTACGGCAACGTGCCCAACGAACTGCTGGACAAGAGGAACCTGCTCATCGACGAGCTGGCCGAGCTGGCCAACATCAAAGTCACCTCCCAACCCGAAAAGATCTCGGAGGATCTGACAGTAGAACGGCTGACAATCTCGCTTTACGACCCCACCACGGGGGCTTCCATCGGTCTGGTGGACGGCGAGTTATATAATACATTACACGTGAAAGATGACGGTGAGCGGATTTCCATCCAAATAGCCACTAGCTTCGGTCCTCATGGCGGAGCCGACATTACCAACCACTTTACCGGCGGCTCCATCAAGGGATATATAGACCTTATCAACGGCCATGGGATCAACGAGTTCCGCGGCGTTCCCTACTACCGCAACTCCATGGATATCCTGGCATCCAACTTCGCCAGGGTGTTAAACGAGCTGAACACCATTGACCCCGGCAACCCGAAGCCGCTGTTCTCATCGGCGGACGGGGGGCCAATCACGGCAGAGAACATCCGGATATCCCAGCAGTGGCTTGATGACCCCACCTTCATCACCACCACCATATACGACGCCAATGCAGGAGATAACATACTGCGAATGATCTCCGCCATCGATTCAGAGATCGTCTTTTACAGGGATGCCACCGATGATACTTCGGAGGTCATGTTCCGGGGAAGCCTGGATGAGTTCCTCGCCGGGCTCATGGGCGAAGTAGCTCTCGACGTAGAGCTTTACAAAAACTATGCGGACACTTCGTTAAACGTCTTGTCCAATCTCTTCAACGCCCGGGAGGCCATATCCGGAGTAAACCTGGACGAAGAAGGCATCAACCTGATGGCCTTCCAGAAATCCTACAACGCAGCAGCCCGGTACTTCACCGCTTTAGATGAGGCTGTAGACACCATAATCAACAGAATGGGCATCGTTGGCCGTTAACCGGCCGGGAGGATGATAGAATGAGAATCACCAACAAGATGATCACAACTCAATATACGCGCTCGCTGAACCGTCTGGCCGCAGAGCTCAACCGGCTGAACAATCAGGTTTCTTCCGGCAGGAAATTCGCCAAGGCTTCGGAGAACACCTCCGCCGCCGTAAAGGCTTTCCAGCTCCGGAAGGACATGAGCCGGATTGAGGGCTACAAGGAAAACATCGCCCACGCCAAGTCCACCCTCACCAACGCCGAGTCGGCTCTCATGCATATAGAGGAATTGATGCGGACGACTACGGAGAAGATCATCACCGGTCTTAACGACACTCAGAGCTGGGAGGAAAGAGCGATCATCGCTACGGAGCTTAGGAGCCTTCAGGCACAGCTTCTTCAAACCCTGAACTCCACCGCTTCCGACAGCTATTACTTCGGCGGCACCAATACGGAGACGAAGCCCTTCGAAGTGATAGACGGTAAGCTCTACTACAACGGGTACGATCTCGATCTACCCTTGCCGGCTGGCACTCCGGAAGAAAACGAAGCTAAGCTTAAAGAGCTGGCCTCCGATACACTCTACATCGATATCGGCCTGAGCGTGAAGTTCGATCCCGCTACGGGTGAAATTGATGAAGGCACCGTATTCGGATATTCCATCGCCGGCATCAACGTTGTGGGAAGCGGCACCACCACCGTGGAAGGAGAGGAAGTTTCCAACAACATCTACAACCTTCTCGGAGCCTTAGCGGCGGAGTTCGAATCGGAAAACTATTCCCACGCAAAAGCCGACGCCCTCTTCGGACATTTGAAAGATGCGTCCCAGGGAATCATGCGAACAATAACGGAGATCGGCGCCAAGACTTCTTATCTCGACTTTATGGCCGAGCGGTTGGAGGACCAGGATTTTAACCTGCAGGAAAGACAGGTTGACGTAGAAGGCATCGATCCCGCCGAAGCTATCATAAATTTCGAGACCCAGAAGTTTGCATACAATGCGGCCCTGCAGATGGGCGCGCGAATCATACAACCGTCCATATTTGACTTTATGAGATAAACATACACCAGTGCTCTTGGGAGGAGGTGAGAAATAATGCAGCAGCTTATAACCATAGAAACCATACCCATATCCATCCGGTATGTGAAGGTTGATCCTGAAACCAATGAGAACGGGTTGGCTAAAATAAATAATATTACGAATAATAAAGCCAAACCGCACGACACGGCGCCAAAGCCCGGTCCCACACCGGTCAAAGCAGATACCTTCGTGCAGAGTGGTCCTGCAGGTATTTATAATCTCACCTACACGGCTACCGCCCACTATGCGGAAAACGGCAACGTACAACTGAAGGTGCGCATGGAGGATTCTGAGGCAAACGCTCAGGTGTTCCGGCATTTCGGAAGAGATATCCAGAACATGATCGGTCACATATTGAACAAAGACAGCTCCCCTATCGAGTTCCAAGGCGTACAGCTAAACTTTGACTTCAGCCAGCTCCAAAACGTAACTCCCGGATCCGGTAACACGGGCAACTCCTTTACCCCGCCGGATTTCGAGGTGGAGATATTGGAAAGACCGAAGGTAATTATTAAGTACGTGGGCGGCCCCATTTACATTCCCAGAAGCGCGGATCCAAACTATGAGCCGCCTTTGGGAGTTGGCCAGCCCGAGCAAATAGACACGAAGGTTTAAAGGACGGACTGATATGGAAATTAACACAAGAGATTTTGGAGTTATTGAGATTGAAAAGGATGCGCTCTTCGATTTTCCCGAAGGCGTCTACGGCTTTGAGGAGGATACTTGTTTCGCCCTCTTTCATAAGACCTTTGACGGCATTCCCTTCCTTTATCTTCAATCCGTCCAAAACGTCATCCCTTGTTTTTTAGTATTTGAGCCGGAAGATTTTTATCCGGGCTATGCTCCCATTGTCTCCAAAGAAGATTTGGCGGCCTGCGGAGCAGAACGAGTAGAGGACCTGGCCTTCCTGGTTATCGCTAATGTGCCCGACTCCCTCGAGGAGATGTCTTTAAACATCAAGAGCCCCATCGTCTTAAACCCAAAGACCAGAATAGGGAGACAGATTATCCTGCAAAACAACGACTACTCGATTCGTTATCAGCCTTTTCTCAACAAGAGTAAAGGAGGCGTCTAATGTTAGTCATAAGCAGGAAAGCCGGAGAATCCCTGATCCTTTCGGATAATATCAAGATAACCATTCTATCCATCGGCAGCGACAAGATCGCCTTGGGCATCGATGCCCCCAGATCCGTAACGGTAGTGCGCGAAGAGTTGCTGGAAACCATCAAGGCAAACCGCGAGTCTGTAGACCAAAGTGGCAGTCAAAACTATGCGGATATTGCCTCTATGTTAAAATCTAATAAATTTGTTAAAAACATCAAATAAAATTCAAGAAATTCTAAAGTATATACCGGATTATCCGATATATAAACCAAAGCGCGCTTTATCCGTTGGTTCCTTTGCGTACGAAAGAGAACCTATCTGCGAGAGGACCGAGAAGGACCTCGGCCAAACTGTTTCAAGGAGGAACAAAAATGAGAATAAACCACAATATAGCTGCGCTGAACACCTACAGACAGCTAACAGGCAACACAAACAATACCTCCAAATCCTTGGAGAAACTTTCATCCGGTCTTCGGATCAACCGCGCTGGTGACGACGCTGCAGGGCTTGCCATCTCAGAAAAAATGAGAAGCCAGATCCGCGGTCTCGATACCGCAGCAAGAAATGCCAACGACGGGATCTCCCTCATCCAGACAGCAGAAGGCGCCCTGAACGAAACCCACAGCATACTT
>JAAYNC010000172.1:0-3095 GCA_012521055.1 Eubacteriales Family XIII. Incertae Sedis bacterium | reverse complement strand
GGACTCGCGGAGTCCTGACACCGGAAAGACTGCCGGAGTGGCGGAATTGGCAGACGCACAGGACTTAAAATCCTGCGATCCTTCCAGATCGTACCGGTTCGATTCCGGTCTCCGGCACCAAGTAAAAAACGAAAATTGACGCCGCGGGGTAGAGCAGCTGGTAGCTCGTCGGGCTCATAACCCGGAGGTCAGGGGTTCAAATCCCCTCCCCGCAACCAAAAAAATCTCAGCAGGCATAAGCCTGCTGTTTTTTATATTTACCGGTGTTGTTATCATTAATTCCGGTTGTGAGAATGATATTAAATAAAATTCAAAATCAGGATGACGGAGAATAAAAAAAGTTTGAGAAATTACATTATTTGTCATATAATTAGGCATAAACTTTTTTGGACGGTTTATGAAATTGAAAGGGTTTCTTAAGCCCCGGCGCCTTGTCAAGGCGATTTATAAAATGTGTTGTGGAGACGCGGCACCTGTACGAAAGGGATTGACAAACCAATGAACATTCTAATTGCGGATGATGAGGCTGAAATCGAATTTAATAAAAATCAGCCTTGAAGAAAACGGATACACCATCTTGACGGCGCAGAACGGCAGGGAAGCTTTGGACATATTCATGTCGGAGGACGTTCATCTTGCTATTCTCGACGTCATGATGCCGGTTATGGACGATGCATCGGCAGTAGTTGAAAACGACGGAGGCGTCCAGATTGTGGACAAGGAATATCGGGTAGTTTATTCAAGCGGCATCGATACTATCGGAAAAGAAAATCTGAGCATACAGGAATTCACAAGGTTTTTAACGGAAAGCAAAAATAAACCCTATCACTATGATATCCTCTATCAGCCGGAAGGTGAATTCTGGCTGATTGTCACTTTTCCTACTTCCATCAGGCTTGATTTTAATCTCGTACATAATAAAGAAGCATCTCCCGATGATCTAATGCGGGCCGGGGGTGTATTTGCCTTTGTGATATTGATTTATCTTTTGATACTTGCGCTGTTCAGCTATATCTTTTCAAGCATTACCGCGGCGAAGACTACCGTGCCTTTGAAGAAACTTTGTGACGGCACAAGGCTTTTGCGGGAGTGCGATTATTTCGCGAGAGTGGATTTGCGCCTGAAAAACGAGTTTGCCGAATTGCAGGATACTTTTAACGACATGGCAGCCAGGATCGAACAGGAGATTGCATTGCGCAAAAAATCGGAGGAAGACAGGCGCGGGCTGATCCTCGACATTTTCCATGACCTTAAACATGTTTTCTGAAAGACGAATTAAGCGGAAGGAATTAAAGAGGATGAATATTGTAATCTTAGCGGGAGTTCTGAATTTACTTTTGGTTTTGGTGTTTTCAGCTTGCGCTGTACCCGAAGGCAGCATTGTGATTGTTGAGGATGGACACGGATCGGATTTTTCCATGAAGTTTAAGGATTTTAATTCTGAGAACAAGTGCGAATTATCCCTGAACGGAGGCGATGTGATACAAGTGGAAGTTGAACGGGAAGGAGGCGGAATCGCCTTTTTGGTCAGTGGCAGGAAGGGAAGCGAACCGTACAAGGAAACGATATGTTATCCGGTACATTCACCGTCAAAGTTCACGAAATAGATGATTATTCATTTAAGATAAAAGGTAAAGATGTAACGGGGAGCGTTACAGTCAAAATTATTAGCAAAGAAGAAAGATAGGTTATCGATATTTGTATAGCGATATAAAAAACCACAATATCGCATTGTACAATCTTGTATTTCGGCCCAAAAAAGTGTACAATAATCGCAACCCTTTTGAGCGAAGAGACATTTATTTAAGGAAGATACGAGAAAATATGGATAGAGACAGAGAAGAGAAAACCGCTGCGTTTAACAGCATTACACTTGACAGGCTGGAGGAACACCTATTCTTTTTTCATAAAATGTTCGATATTGTAAGGCTTGTAAATCCCGTAAATAAAACGGTGATTGATTACCGTAATGGAAACACTGATGAGATCGATGAAATCTGTTACGATTACTGGAAAAGAGGGGAAATATGCGACAATTGCATTTCTGTCCGCGCATATTTGGCGAATAAATTCTTTATGAAGTTAGAGCAGACCGACGAAGCAATCATGGTGGTAACGGCTATACCTCTTGAGGGAACACATAAACCGGCCGTGCTTGAATTACTGAAAAATGCAACGGATATGATGATGATAGGAAACGGTATATATTCAGAAGGGCGCATGGTGCGAAATCTGATTGCCGATCTGAACGAACTAATAGTCAAAGATGATCTGACCGGTGTTTACAATAGGCGGTATGTGAACGAGCGGCTGCCCGGTGACATCGCAAAAGCCGCCATGGAGAAGGTACACATAACAGTAATTTTCGTAGATATAGATAATTTAAAAGAAATAAACGATACATACGGACATGTAAATGGCGATAAAGCTATTGTAAATGTTGCCGATGCGATTCTTCAATCCATTCGGACCGATCGAGATTGGGTTGCCCGTTACGGTGGTGATGAATTCCTCATCAGTTTGTATAATGCAACGAAGGAAGATGCATACAAGGTAATCGAACGGATTCGAAGCAGAATTGCCGAATTGGAGCCGGAGGGCGAACCTTCGGTCACCGTATCTCTTGGAATATATACAATGCAGGATACGCTGTTAACCGCACAAGAGTTGATAGAGTTAGCGGATCAGAAACTATATGAAGCAAAGCAGAGCGGTAAAAATCAAACTGCTGATTAATATGATCGGAATACAAAACTCATATGCCTTCCACACTTTGAGTCCCGCCGGTAGGAAAATCCGACGGGGCTTTTATATGTGCAAGTTGAATCTATCAATATTTGTGCTGCGGGAATGCCTGCAAGCTGGCACTGGATTTTAACCGTCTGCTGGTTATCAATGTGATATTTACCCGTTAAGGCATTGTATGATATGCAATGGTCCGCGTAATCCAGTTTTTTAAACTGTGAATACACGTCTCTATCAACTTCAAACATTTCGCTGCTGATGGCAGGACCGATATGCACACGGAAATCAACTGGGTTGCAACGTTCATTTATTATTAAATGCTGAAAGAGTTTTAAGGTAATCTCTTTAAT
>JAAYNC010000120.1:0-30384 GCA_012521055.1 Eubacteriales Family XIII. Incertae Sedis bacterium | reverse complement strand
GTTCACTGTCATGGCGCCGGAACTGCCGTCCAGGTACTTTTTTCCCCTATCATCATAAATGTATATGCCATTGCCTCTATATGCCAAGGAGGGATGTTCCGTACAGACAGGAGAAATGAATTTGGATTTCATCGACACTACCTCTTTTCTGATTCACCATATGTTTTCACTAATAAAACAACGTTTTCCTTTTTAACCTGACAAGACGAGACAAGTTAATATTTTATTTATATTGTAACGGATTGAAAGTGGTAATGCAACTTAACAACATTATTATAATAAAGTATTAAAACAGACCGGAAACAGGACTGGAAGATTAGGATAAGTAATTCGGCTTGACAAACAGCGGCTCATCGTTAAAATGTAGATATAGCTTTTCGCGCAGGAAAAAGCGAATGGCGGATGAATATGAATGCGATGATCTAGAGGAGTAGCAAAACACCTTTCTACAGAGAACAGACCCGATGCCCGAGGACGGGCAAGGCTGAGAGGTCTTGAAACAGGATTTTGTGAAGGTCGCTTGGGAGCATGTTGAAATGAGGGCTGTGGAAACACAGAATTAAGGTGGTACCGCGGAACATTCCGTCCTTATGCATATCGCATAAGGATTTTTTTCAATATAATTGAAAATTTCAGGCGAAGCAGCCAATTCACTTTAGAATATTGGAGGAGAAGACGTGGAGAAGAACTTAAGCAAGACTTACGATCCAAAGCAATTCGAAAAAAGGTTATATGAACGGTGGGAAAAGAGCGGAGCTTTTCAAGGGAAAAGAGACGTATCCAAAACTCCCTTTACCATCGTCATGCCGCCGCCCAACATCACGGGGCAGCTTCATATGGGTCATGCTCTTGACCACACATTGCAGGATGTGCTGATCCGCTGGAAGAGGATGCAGGGCTTCGATACTCTGTGGCTCCCCGGCAGCGACCATGCCAGTATCGCTACAGAGGTAAAGGTGGCCGATAAGATTCGTACAGAAGAGGGGAAAACGAAAGAGCAGATTGGTCGGGAAGAATTCCTGAAGAGAGCCTGGGAATGGAAAAAAACCTATGGAGGAAAGATAACTGAGCAGTGCAGAAAGCTTGGGGATTCCTGCGATTGGTCGAGAGAACGTTTTACCATGGATGAAGGCTGTAACAGGGCCGTAGTAGAATTCTTCGTACGCTTATATGAAAAGAATCTGATCTATAGGGGCAACCGTATCATAAACTGGTGCCCGAGCTGCGGCACTTCCCTTTCCGATGCGGAGGTGGAGCATGATGACAAGAATAGTAAGTATTATTATGTTCGCTATCCCGGCGAGGACGGAAGCGTGGGCATCGTGGTAGCCACTTCCCGTCCGGAAACCATGTTCGGCGACGTTGCTATTGCGGTCAATCCGGAAGATTCCCGATACAAGAACATGATCGGCAAAAAAGTGTTGCTCCCCTTGGTCGGGAAGGCTATCCCCATACTGGCAGATCCTTATCCCGATCCGGAAAAGGGCACCGGCGCCGTGAAGATTACACCTGCCCATGACCCCAACGACTTTGAGGTGGGTCTCAGGCATAATCTTCCGCAGCCTTCCTGTATCAACGAAGATGCCACAATGAATGAACTGGCAGGCAAATATGCTGGCATGAACCGCTACGAATGCAGGAAAGCCTGGGTTACAGACCTGGAAGCGGCAGGGTATCTTGTTAAAGTGGAAGACATGGTTATTCCCGTAGGAGAATGCTACCGTTGCAAAGACGTTGTAGAGCCCATGCTTTCGGAACAGTGGTTTGTTCGCATGGAGGAACTGGCTAAATCAGCCATGGAGGCGGCCAAAAACGGAGATTTGACCCACATACCTGAGCGATTTGAAAAGATCTACCTTCATTGGCTGGAGGAAATCAAGGATTGGTGCATTTCTCGCCAGCTTTGGTGGGGGCATCGGATTCCGGCATACTATTGCGACGACTGCGGTGAGATCATGGTGCTGAGAGAACCCCCTGAGACTTGTGCCAAATGCGGCAGCAGCAATATCCGGCAGGATGAAGATGTGCTGGACACATGGTTCAGCTCTGCCCTATGGCCATTCTCCACCATGGGATGGCCGGAGCAGACACCGGATCTGGAACATTATTTCCCCACGGATGTGCTGGTTACCGGTTATGACATCATATTTTTCTGGGTTGTGAGAATGGTGTTTTCATCCCTGGAAATGACGGGGAAAGTGCCTTTTCATCACGTCTACGTTCATGGACTGGTGAGAGATGCAGAAGGGCGAAAGATGAGCAAATCTCTCGGAAACGGCATCGATCCGCTTGAAATCATAGATCAGTACGGAGCGGATGCACTGCGATTTATGTTGGCAACGGGCATCAGTCCGGGAAACGATCTGCGCTTTAAGATGGACCGGCTTGAATCCTGCCGCAACTTTGCAAACAAGTTATGGAACGCTTCGAGATTTGTCATAATGAATCTGTTGGATGAAAAAGGCGATTTCTTCCCCATGGCGGACGCGGCGGAAGGAATTGAAAAGCTGGTGCTGAAAGATGAAGACAAGTGGATTTTGACAAGGGTCAACCAAGCAGTTTCCGAAATTACGAACAATATGGAGAAATATGAGTTGGCCCTGGGGGGACAGAGGGTTCACGATCTCATTTGGAACGAGTACTGCGATTGGTACATCGAGCTGGTGAAAGCAAGGCTCTATGGAGAGGATGAGGACGATAAGCGGGTGGCGCGCTTCGTACTCGTAAAGGTGTTGAAAGATATGCTGGCGTTGCTTCATCCCTTCATGCCCTTTATCACCGAGGAAATATGGGGCTATTTACCGGGAGACGGGGGAATGCTCATCGTCGCTCCCTGGCCGGTATACGATGAAGCTTTGAATTTTCCGGAAGAGAGCCGCAAGATGATCCTGATCATGGAGATTATCAGAAGCATTCGAAACATCCGAGCGGAAGCGGAAGCTGTCCCGTCAAAGAAGCTCCGCGCCGTGATTCTCTCTGCGGGAGATGCCTTAAAAGCGATAAAAGCCGGCGAAAACTACCTTAAAAACCTGGCAAACTTGACAGAGGTGCGCTTTATCGAAGATAAAGGACAAATTCCGGAAGAAGTCATGTCCGCTGTAGTACATGGAGCCGAAATTTTCATTCCCCTTGATGACCTGGTAGACTATAAGGCTGAATACCAGAGGTTGGAAAAAGAAAAGACCCGGCTTGAAGCTGAACGGGCGAGACTCTATGCGAAGCTTGAAAACCCGCAGTTTGTGGAGAAAGCTCCGGAGGCTGTTGTGGCAGCAGAACGAGAAAAATTCCAAAAGGCAGGAGCCATGCTGGAAAAAATAAAAGAGCGCCTTTCTTTCGTGGCTAAAAAGATATAAGGAATACACATGAACTACGAAGAAACCATAGAGAAGATACACGGTTTTCAGAAATTCGGCAGCAGACTGGGGCTTGAGCGGATGACGGTTCTGATGGACTTCCTTGGTAATCCGCAGGATCGAATGAAGGTAATTCACGTGGCCGGCACCAACGGAAAAGGCTCCGTCTGCCGCTATCTGGCTTCTGTGTTGAAGGAAAACGGCTATAAAGTGGGGCTTTATACTTCCCCCTACCTCGAGAGGTTTACCGAACGCATCGAGTTTGACGGTAAAGAAATATCAAAGGAAGATCTGACCGATTGCGCCGAAACGGTTTTTCGGGCGGTAGACAAAATGTTGGAGGCAGGCTGCGAGTCCCCTACGGAATTCGAGCTGGTAACCGCTATAGGGTTTGTTTATTTTCACAGGATGCCCATGGATATTCTCGTACTAGAGGTGGGACTGGGAGGCAGGGGAGATTCTACCAATATTATCGAAGCTCCTCTTGCATCCGTTATAACCTCTATTTCCTACGACCACAGAAACGTGCTCGGAAATACTCTCGGGGAAATTGCCAGGGAAAAAGCAGGTATCATTAAAACAGGTTCTCCTGTGATCTCCAACGTGGATGATCCGGAAGCAGCGAGAGTGATCAGGGAAGCGGCTTATGAGCGAGGCTGTGATTTCTATGACGCTTCGCAAACAAAGCCCATGGATGTGAAGAAATCCCTGGATGGCTATTCTTTTAAGGGATTTTCTTTCGGTGGGGCTCCTTTTCCGGTGGAATTGAAAATGATCGGCATGCACCAGGTATCCAATGCAATATGTGCTTTGACGGTGATTGAAGTACTGGCGGAAAGGGGTATAATAAATATCGATTTAGAAAAAGTGCGGAAAGGCATGAAAGGTGCGTTCCAGAAGGGGCGCCTGGAGATTCTGAGCAGAGAGCCTTTGCTGATTATCGACGGGGCTCATAACGAGGCCGGAGTCAAAGCTTTGACACGAGTGGTGGAAGACCATTTCCAAGACAAAAAAATATTGTTAATTATCGGAATGATGGCCGACAAGGAAGTAGATCGCTTGGTGGAAATTTTCTGTTCCATTCCCGGAGACATAGCCGCTTCAGAACCTGACAATCCTCGAAAATTGAATGCGGAGCTGCTCTGCCGGGCAGTGAAGCAAGCGGGGCGAGACTGCGTTGTGTTGGGAGATTGGGAGAAGTCCTGCGACTACATTTATGAAAATAGGGACAAATACGATGTAATTATTGTTTCAGGTTCAATATATCTGATCGGTAGGGTGAGGGAGAGATTTGCGAATGACAACAAAAAAAGTATTGCTGGTCTATAATCCCACGGCCGGGAACAGTCTCTTTAAAGCAAATCTGGACAAGATTATCGAGATGTTCCAAAAAAAGCGCATCTTGGTGGTACCTGTGCGAACTGATAAACAAGCCTACATGAATGAAATGTTCCGGATGGCAAAGGAAAAAGAATTTAGCAAGATTATCGCTGCCGGAGGAGACGGAACGATAAACATCGTCGTCAACACCATGATGAACAATAATGTAGATTTGCCCTTGGCAGTATTTCCTTCGGGAACGGCCAACGATTTTGCCTATTATTTCGATATTCCTCATGACATCGACGGAATGGTGAATATTGCAATAGAAGAGAATTACTCCTGTATCGATTTGGGATGCGTCAACGGAAGGTATTTCATTAATGTTGCAGCCATGGGTTTCCTGGTTGATGTGAGCCAGAGAACCGACCCGAATATTAAGAACACTTTAGGAGTCATGTCCTATTACCTTAAAGGAGTCAGCGAAGTTCCGAAACTTCAGCCTATACCTATTAAACTGGAAAGCGAAGAGTATTCCGGAACAGAAAAAATGTATTTTATGCTGGTGATGAACGGCAGATCTGCAGGTGGATTCAGGCGTATCGCGCCTACCGCGAGAATGGATGACGGACTTCTGGACGTGCTCCTTTTCCGGGAAATGCCTATTACGGAATTACCCGGGCTTCTGTTCAATTTCATACAAGGCAACCACTCAGAGAATAAGAACGTTATTTTCTTCCGGACTAAAAAGCTCCGTTTAGAAACGGAGGCGGCTATCGGAACGGATGTGGACGGAGAAAAAGGATGTGAGTTTCCTCTGGAAATCACCTGCATTCCTAAGAGGTTACGAGTAAATACTTTGCGCAATGATATGGAGGGATCTTATTGGTAGACTATGAAATCAGTGTGACCGATGAATACGAGAGATTGGTTGAAATGTTTATTCGTCACGGTCTTGAATTCTCTTTTGACGAGCCTCTGCCTACGGATCTTGTAAAATGCTGGAAAGCGGAAGACCCGAAGGGGAAATTAATAGGCGGTTGTGTGCTTGCAATGCGGGGCGGAGAGTACATAATCGACGGAATCGCCACGGAGACGGAATATAGGAAACAAAAGATTGGTGGGGAATTGTTGCAGCTGGCGTTGAAAGAAGCAAGAGGCAGAGGCGGAAAACGCGTATATCTGGTAGCCAGAGCTCCTGGTTTTTTCCGAAAACATGGGTTCCAGAGGATCGAGGCGTCAGAAGTGCCGGAACTGTTCGATTGTTATTCATGTCCGCAATTTCAAAAGACCTGCCATCCGGAGGTCATGAAACTGGTGTTTTAAGAGAAATGACGGAAGCGCAGTAACGGACAGATTCAATAGGATCTTCCGTTTGCTGCGCTTCCACTTTGACTAATCATTTTTAATCGAATCAATCTTTGCTTCAAGCTGTGCTATTGTTTCCTGAGAAGCTTTTATTGCCTGGCAATATTCCGCTTCCGGTCCATCTTCCTCGTCTTTCACTTTTTCGTAATAGATTTTCCCCAGTTCGATATATGCTTGTTGAATCTTTCTCTTTTCGCCGGAAATTTCACTTTTCAGCTTGGTTACTTCGGCTAATTCTTTCGCTTTTTCGGCGGCATCACTGGCCACTTCACCGATTTTACCACCCAAATCCTTTAAAAAAGACACCCTTGCACCTCCTTCTTTTCATTCAGCTCAGGAAGCTTCGATAGTGAGTTCACAATGTACCCGCTCATCTAATGTTGAAAACATTATATTCCAGACTACCGGGCATTACAATAGCATTACAACAGATTGCAGCACAATGTGCTAACGCTAAAGATGGTCCGTAATTTGAATGAGTCAGCTCGCAGAATGGCGGGCATTATTTTTTTCTGAAAGGGCATACCGGGTTTACTCTGTGAATAAAATGTTAGAAAGATTTGACCGAGAGGTGCCTGGAAGTATGAAGATTCATAAAAATGTGTTCAGGCGGAACCCCTTGAAGATATGGATGACGGTAATTGCCGGAGTACTTATATTGTTTGGCATAGGAAGTGTTGCAGGTTTCTTTGGTCTGCCGGCGGCATTAGGGCAGGAAAAAAAGCTGCCCATATATTCTGTCGCTACGGAGAAAAAGAAGATTGCGATTTCCTTTGACGCGGCTTGGGGGAATACACACACACGGCCGATTCTCGACATTTTAGATCAGTTCGGAGTTAAGACCACATTTTTTCTTGTAAAGATTTGGGTGGATAAGTATCCGGAAGATGTGAAAGAAATCGCGGCAAGAGGGCATGAAGTACAGAACCATTCGGCCACCCATCCGGATATGACCGTCCTGTCTCCGGAGGAAATACGCAAAGAAATCAGGGCTGCGGAAGAGGCCATAGAAACAATTACGGGCGTAAAGCCGAATCTGTTCCGTCCTCCTTTCGGGGCATACGACAATAAAGTGATAGAAACTCTGGAGAGCATGGGATATAAAGTGATCCAATGGTCTATAGACAGTCTTGACTGGAAAGAGATCTCCGCCGATCAGATAGTGGAACGCGTTCTTTCCCGCATCGAACCGGGAGCTATCGTACTATTTCATAACGATGCCTCCTATGTGGAGGAGTATCTTCCTCACATTCTTGAAGAATTGGCTAACCGGGATTATCGGGTTGTACCCATTGGGCAGTTGATATATTGGGACAATTACCATATGGACAATACGGGAAAACAGATACAAAATTAGCGAAGGGAGCAAGGCAATTGGACAACATTGTGGAGACAAACCGGACGGAACTATCCGGCACCATAATCACCTTACCCGAATACAGTCATAAATCCTACGGGGAAAAATTCTATAACATGACGGTGGGAGTTTATCGCAGGAGCGGCTACTGCGACAGAATCTCCGTGATCATATCGGAGAGACTTATCTGGGATATTGAGCTTGCGGAAGGGGATACGGTTCAGATTACCGGTCAGATCCGTACATATAATGAGATTGTGGACGGGAAAAACAAACTCAATATCGTAGTTTTTGCTCGGGAATTCATGCCGTCAGTCGAAGAAGCAAGCGACATAAATAAAGTCTATCTGGAAGGATATTTATGCAAACCTCCTGTTCGCAGAGTTTCTCCACTCGGGCGGGAGATCTGCGATATAATGCTTGCCGTTAACCGCATGTACAACAAATCGGACTACATACCCTGCATCGCATGGGGAAGAAATGCGGTTTATGCAGGAGGACTAAGCGTGGGCACTAAGATACGCATAAGCGGAAGGATGCAGAGCCGTGAGTATAAGAAACGGCTGGAGGACGGAGAATTGGTTACGAAGACTGCCTATGAGGTGTCCATCTCGAGAATGGAAGAATAGCCGTATCTATGATTTTAATCTAAAAAGCATTTCATTGCATTTGATTTTTCCCTATGATAAACTAAAAAACAAGCATCTTTAGGAGGACAGTAATTGCAAAAGGGGTATTGACAGGTAGCCCTATAAAACTTATAAGAGGGGGAAAACAAATGCGAATCGTAGTTGATGGGATGGGCGGAGATAATGCTCCTGCTGCAATCGTTCAAGGTTGCGTTCAGGCGGCGGCTTTAATCCCACATCAAATATTCATCGTTGGAGAAGAGACTCTGATAAAAAAAGAGCTGAAGAAATATAAATATGACAAAGACCAGATTCAGGTGATTCACGCATCCGAAGTGATTACAAATGAAGACGCACCTGTGCGAGCAGTTCGTACAAAGATAGAGTCATCCATGGTAAAAGGAATAACTATGCTTAAAGAGCAGGAAGCGGATCTCTTCATTTCTGCCGGAAATACAGGAGCCATAATGGCTGGGGGGCTTTTCATTTTAGGTCGAATCCAAGGAATTGACAGGCCGGCTATAGCAGCCACATACCCTTTATTACGGAGTAAAAGAGGTGTCTCTCTACTCGTGGATTCCGGCGCGAATGTAGAATGTAAGCCGAACAATTTGTTGGAATACGGCGCCATGGGCAGTATTTATATGCAGAAGGTTCTGAACGTGGACAACCCTACCGTGGGTCTGGTTAATGTGGGTTCGGAAGAAAACAAAGGAACGACTATCGTCAAGGCTGCTCATGAACTTCTGAGCAGAAGCAATCTCAACTTTATCGGCAATATAGAGGCGCGGGATATCCCCAAAGGAGTCTGTGACGTTATCGTTTGCGATGGCTTTGTCGGCAACGTGATTCTTAAGCTGTCAGAAGGGCTGGCCTGGAACATTTTGAAGCTCCTCAAGGCTAAGTTCACCTCCGGCATGGTTTCGAAAATGGGGACTCTTCTTCTGTCTGGCAAATTTAAAGAGCTGAAGGAGCTATTCGATTATTCCGAATACGGCGGAGCTCCCATCCTTGGCGTAAAGGGAGCCATGATAAAAATGCACGGTTCCTCCAGCGCCAATGCGGTGAAGAACACTATTTTAAAAGGAGTTCCCTATGCTGAGAACAAAGTGGTGCAGGTCATTCAGGACTCGGTTCTGGAGTTGGAAGAAGTGATGTTCCGTGAGTAGCAGCGATTTTGAGGAGAGAATTGGTTACGTATTCAAGAATCCGTCTCTACTAGAAAAAGCTTTGACTCACAGCTCTGCTACCAACGAGCTTGCAGACGGAGCTTCAAAGAACAACGAGCGGTTGGAATTTCTCGGGGATGCGGTCTTCGACGTAATTATCAGCGAATATTTCTACCATAGAATGGCTGATGTGGAAGTAGGGAAATTGTCTAAACTGAGAGCACTGGTGGTGTGCGAGCGCTCTCTGTCGGAATGCGCCAAGCGTTACAGAATCAATGAGGAACTGCGCCTTGGCCGCGGTGAGGAACTCAACGGAGGCCGAAACCGCTCTTCAATACTGGCCGACGCTATGGAAGCGGTCGTCGGAGCCATCTATCTGGACGGAGGATTCGAAGCAGCTACTGATTTTGTGCTTTCCGCATTTGAAATAACCATAGAGAAGGCCTTATCCGGCATGTTATATCGTGATTTCAAGACGGAGTTGCAAGAATTTCTGCAAGCCCAGAAAGAAGTTGAGATTCGTTATCTCGTGGATCGGGAGGAAGGTCCGGATCATAATAAAACCTTCTATGTGAGCCTTTGGGACGGAGAGAAAAAATTGGGAGAAGGCTCGGGTAAAACCAAAAAGGAAGCGGAACAAAATGCGGCGAGGGCCGCTTTGGAGGGATACGGGGTTGTATTTTAAACGAATTGACATTCAGGGATTTAAGTCTTTTGCAGAACCGGTGAGCATCGAGTTCCAGGAGGGGATAACCTGCATTGTCGGTCCCAACGGAAGCGGGAAGAGCAATATAGCCGACGCCATACGATGGGTATTGGGAGAGCAGAGTCCCAAAATGCTGCGCGGAGGCAAAATGGAGGAGGTAATCTTCTCCGGTACGGAAAACCGCAAATCAAAAGGCATGGCAGAGGTCACGCTGGTAATCGATAATACGGACCACATACTTCCCATTGACTATTCTGAGGTGGCAATTACAAGACGCATGTACCGCTCGGGAGAGAGCTGCTATTATATTAATAAAGTTCCCTGCAGATTAAGGGACATCAGGGAACTCATCATGGATACGGGAATAGGCGTTGAAGGGTATTCCATTATCGGTCAGGGCCGAATTGCCTATATTCTCAGCGATAAGCCTGAAAACAGGCGCCAGATTTTTGAAGAAGCCGCGGGGATCATGAAATACCGGACAAAAAAAGAGGAATCCGAGCGGAAACTGGAAGCGGCAAAATCCAACCTGGATCGGGTAAACGATATAATAGGGGAAATTGAGTCCAGGATTGACGGACTGAGAGAGGAAAGCATCAAAGCGACAGAATATCTTGAACTTCGGGAACGCTATAAAAGAATAGAGATAAACATTACTCTTAAAAACATAGAAAACCTAGAGTTAAAAAACGAATACATAAAAGACGATATAAGCGAACTGGCCCACCGCATAAGTGAGGTAGAGCAGGAAAAGGAATCCGTCGATAAGGATATTGCCCAAAACAAGGCACAAAATGAAGAATTAGATACTCTAATCAACACGGGGCGGGATCGTCTTCTTACTTTAATAGAAGAGATTAGCGATCTATCGAGTCAGAACCGGCTTCGCAAGGAGAGACTAGCTTTCATAGAAAAAGAAAAGCAGCGTTTGGAAGCTGAGCTGGCATCTTTAGACCTGCGTAAGGAAAAAGAAGAGAAAAATGCTGTTGAAATTCGCACCGGTCTCGAGAAGCTGAATGAAGAGTACGAGGAACTGAAAAAGCAAGCGGAAGAAAAGAGTAAAGAAGTTGCAGCTCTTGAGGCAGAAGCCATAGAAATGCAGGCATTGATAGATGCCAACAAGGATAAAATATTTGAATGCCATAGCCGGGCATCTGAAAAGAAGAGCGAGATAAACAGCCTTTTAAATTTGAAGGATACCTTGACTAAGCGAAAAGAGCAGATCCTTGCAGAAAGCCAAGTGGGAGATGCTGCCGGTATCAACTTAGAGGAAGAATACAAACGGGTTTCGTCGGAACGAGACGAGGCAGCAGAGGCCCTTAAGCATATTGAACAGGAAAGCCTTCGCCTAAAGAGCGTATACAGCGAGGCCCTGTCCAGAGAAAAGCTCCTGAATCATGAGCTGGGAGAACGTAAGGTGACCATAGGGCAGCTTTCCGCCAGATATAAGATGATAGAGGAGATGGAAAGCGCCTATGAAGGCTATAATGAAGCGGTTAAATTTATCACGAAATCGGGTCTGGAAGGAATTCGCGGAGTAGTTGCTGATCTCATCAGCGTTTCTTCCGGCCTGGAAAGGGCTATCGAGACGGCTCTCGGAGCTTCATTGCAGAATATCATATGCAGCGAAGACAAAGATGCGCAAAAAGCCATCGAAATGCTCAAATCGAACAAAGTAGGGCGGCTCACCTTTCTTCCTTTATCCAGTATCAGACCTTACGGAACAAAAATCCCGGACAGTCTGGCTAAGGAGACGGGATTTAAAGGATTAGGAGTTGACTGCATCGAATTTGACGAAAGATATAGAAAGGTGATGGAACACCTGCTGGGCAGGGTGGTGATCGTTGAAAATCTTCAGCATGCCGTGAGGATGTCAAAACTGCCGGGTACAGGCGGGTTGCGGTTCGTCACGCTGGACGGAGATGTTATAAACGCTTCCGGCGCTATTACCGGCGGAGCTTATCGCAATAAAACGGCGGGTCTATTAGAGAGAAAGGCGGAGGCAAAATCTCTCGGGGACAAGCTGTCCCGTCTACGGGAGGAACAGGAGCAGCTCGTTGAAGAGCTGGAAGAACTGGTGGCAACACTGGAGGAAAGCAGGCGGCAGATAGAGGATCTGGATAGGAGATACAGGGAAAAGCAGTTGGAGCTCTTTGACAGAGAAAACGAACTTAAGCGCCTGTCTGGCAGCCTTTCGGATATGGGAGACTTAAAAGCCAAAAGGAACAGGGAACTGTCTTCCATTGAAAATGAACAGGAATCAGTTGACGCCATGCTTCGGGAGTTGGCGAAGGAAGCCTCCCAGGCAGAACTTGAGGTTTCGGAGGCGGAGGCTGCGGTAGAAAAGGCTATGGAAGATCATGCCGCAATAAGGAAAAGGCTTGAAGAGGCAAAAGAAGAACTGACTCAGACAAGACTTCTCTGCGGAGCGGCGGCAAGCGAACGAAACAACGCGGAACAGATGCTCGGCAGGATTCGCGGATACGTGGAGGAATACGAAGCGGAAGCCGAAAAACGGAGAGAGGAATTAAAAGCGCTTCTTGGGGAAAAGGATGGCCTTTTCACGGATGATGAAGATCAAAAGAAGCTTCTGGAGGGAAAAGAAGCCGCCAAGATTGAATTGGAAGAGAAAATCAATAAAGCTGTTGAAGACAAACAATTGATTATCCGTTACATAGAAGAAATCCAGCAGAAAAGAGAGTCTTTGGACAAAATTATCGCAGGTTGGCAGACGGACAAGCATGAGCTTGAGTTGAAGCTGGCAAAAAATGAAATCCAGGTGGAAGGGTATAAAGAAAAGCTGTGGGACGATTATGAGATTTCCTATTTGCAGGCCATGGATTTCCAAAATAGGGATTTCGTCATGTCTTCGGCCATGAGAGAAAGTCGCGAAATCAGAAATCGTATGAAGGAACTGGGGGAAGTCAATGTAGGAGCCATCAAGGAATATGAAACTGTCAGCGAGCGCTACAAATTTCTCACTGAGCAGCGCGATGATCTGATATCGGCCATGGATTCTCTGACTCAGATTATCGAGGATATGGATAAAAATATCAAAAGGAACTTCAAAGAGAGCTTCGACCGGATTGTAATTAATTTCGAGGAGGCTTTCAAAGCTCTCTTCGGCGGCGGAACGGCAGAACTTCGTCTTGAAGACGAATCGAGACCGCTGGAAACGGGCATAGATATCATAGTTCAACCTCCGGGGAAAAAGCTGCAGAACATAAATCTTCTGTCCGGCGGAGAGAAGACCATGACGGCCATAGCCTTAATGTTCGCCATATTGAAAACCAAGCCCACCCCCTTCTGCATATTAGACGAGGTGGAAGCTTCGCTGGACGAGGTGAATATCGAAAGGTTTGCCCGATATCTCAGGGATTTCAAGGAAATCCAGTTCGCTCTGGTAACTCACCAAAAGGCTACCATGGAATATGCGGATGTGCTCTACGGTGTAACTATGCCGGAGCGAGGCATATCCAAGGTCATATCCCTGAAATTGGGAGATGAAATTGACCTGAATTAGTACTATAACGGAGGAGAGATCGTGTTTCAAAAAAAGAAATCCTTTTTTGGAAGGCTGCAGGAAAAAATAGAAGACGTGATTTTAATGCGTCCCGAAGTGGATGAAGATATGTTAGAAGAACTGGAGGAGGCGCTCATCACCTCGGATATCGGGATGGATACTACCGAGAAAATCATTCGGCGCCTGAGGGATGACGTCAAGAGAATGAATATCCGGCAGCCGGAAGGCGTGAAAGGCCAGATAAAAAATATCATCAGTGAACTCATGGACAAAGGGGAAGCCCACAAGCTCTCCGACAAGTCTCCTCTAATTATATTGGTAGTGGGAGTAAACGGTTCAGGAAAAACAACATCCATAGCGAAAATTGCCTACAGGTTGCAAAAAGAAGGCAAGTCTGTTCTCTTTGCGGCGGCAGACACTTTCCGTGCTGCGGCAAGCGAGCAGTTGCAGATTTGGGGAGAACGTTTAGGAGTAGGTGTAATCAAGCATAAGGAAGGTGCGGATCCCGCTGCCGTTATCTTTGATGCGGTTCACGCAGCAAAGGCCAGAGAAACGGATGTATTGATCTGTGACACCGCAGGTAGATTGCAGAATAAAAAGAACCTTATGGCCGAGCTTGAGAAAATGTATCGCGTCATTGAGCGCGAATACCCCGAAGCCGAGAGAGAATGTCTGCTGGTGCTTGACGCGGCAACGGGCAAGAACGCGGTTTCCCAGGCAAAGGAGTTCAGTCAGGTGGCCCAGATTACAGGGATAGTCTTGACAAAACTGGACGGAACCGCAAAAGGCGGTATCGTAATTACCATAGCCGATATGTTCGATATTCCGGTGAAATTCATCGGTGCAGGAGAAGGAATGGAGGACCTGGAGCCCTTTGATGCCGCGGAGTTTGCGGCAAGCCTGTTTGAGTAACGCCCGTGTTACGCTTTATCTGGTTTATTTCTTGCCTTGCTTGCCAGGTTTGAAGCCAAAGCGGGCAGGATGAGAATCACGATTAAATACGGGATATATAAATTGTTAAAATCCCTGAGCATGTAGTAGAAGAGCAGCAGGGCGCCTGGCAAGCCCAACAGAAGCCCTTAAGCCATTTCAATATAGGCCAGATCAGCCCGAGCACAACGCCCAGCGCGATATAAATCAAAAGTATCACACCGACGGTGACAATCCTTTCTTTCGCCGCTCCGTACGAAAAAACGGAGAGAAATACGCCGAAAAATCCTGTGGCGCAGCCCAATACTAGGGTCGACAGCATTGCCGCTGCCTTTTTCATGTCTTTACTCCTTATTCTTTCATAGCCCTGTAATCATGACCCAAAAAAGGGTTGCGATACGGGGCCTGTTGATGCAATGAATATTTAAATACATAATATAGAATGTTATCGTCCATTACAACAGTAAATCACCAGTGAAAATATGATACCCGTCTTTTTAATATGTTAACACAACATCGAAGATACATTTGACCGGAGCCTTTGTAAAATTAACCGTTTCAAAGCCAATCCCGCTAATTGATTTAGTTGCTTTGGAATAAGTTAACCATATTGAAATGGCATCAAAAAATGGTCAACCTATCATGCTTATTTTCCGACTAAGTTAACTCATTTAAATGAATAAACGAAAAAATGGTTAGAATTAATTATCGCAGAAATGGTTAGTTTTAATCCGGCGTTCCGGTCAAAGTGCATGGACTATGATTGAAAAATGAAATATAATGGCAATAACGAAAAAAGCAAGGAAAGAGTGAAAATAATGAGAGCGTTTATCGGGATTGATTTTGAAGACAATATAAAAGATGAGATATGCAGTCTACAACAGCAATATCGTGAACATGCTATAAGAGGCCGGTGGAAACATCGGGACAACTTCCACATCACCTTGAAATTCCTGCGTGAAGTTAGCCCGAAACAAAAGGCGATGATCGATGGGATCATGGCAAGCATATGTAAAAACCATAAGCCTTTTGAATTAAAACTGGCAGAAACGGGGATCTTTGGAGGCAGGGGATCCATACGAGTTTTATGGCTTGGACTGGGTGGAGATAGGGATGCACTTTTTTCTCTGCAAAATGAGATTGATCTTGCTCTTGAGCCTGTGGGTTTCCAGAGAGAGAGCAGAAAATACAGCCCTCACGTAACGATTGGTCAAGATATTCTTTTTGAAAAAGACTTTGAGACGGTAAAGCAATCCATTCCGATAAAGCAATTCAAACCTTTACAAGCCAAAAGCTTATATTTATTTAAAAGCGAGCAGATTCAAAACAAAAGAGTATACACGAAAGTAAGCCAATACGATTTACGTTAATATTACTTCCGGGAGGGACTGAAGATGAAGAGAGTTTTCTATTACGAAACGGAAATTGGAAAGATCGGCATTGCAGAAAACGGATCAGCCATTACGGATATTTTTTTTGCCAGTAAAGAGGATCCCGAAGACATTAAGCAGACGGAACGAAAGGAAACTCCTCTGATAAAGGAAGCGGGAAAACAAATCCACGAATATTTTAAGGGAGAGCGAAAAGTATTCGAATTGAAGTTGGAGCCGGAGGGCACTCCGTTTCAAAAGGAAGTCTGGAACGCATTGCTGTCCATTCCTTACGGAGAGACCAGGAGTTACGGACAGATAGCTGAGCAGGTGGGGAACCCCAAGGCATGCAGAGCTGTGGGTTTAGCCAATAATAGAAATCCCATTGCCATCGTCATACCCTGCCACCGGGTTATAGGAGCCGATGGGAGATTGGTCGGATATGGCGGAGGATTACATATAAAGGAACGGCTGCTTGCCCTTGAACAACGAAATTTATAAAGGGTCCGATTTTTGGTATTGTGTGCTATTTAGTACTGTACGCGATTTTAGTTTTGTGTGCTTGGGTACGCAGGAAGGAACAGGGATGAAAAAGAGAGTTTGCATTATTTATACCGGCGGAACCATAGGCATGGAAAAGACGGAAAACGGTTATGCTCCCGGGAAAGTGCATCTTCATTCTGCTCTAAATGAGATTGCAAACATGGGATCATCCACCTTGCCGTCCTTTGATCTCATCGAATACGATCCTTTGCTGGACTCATCCAACATCTCGCTGAAGGAATGGATACAAATGGCGCGGGATATAGAACGCAGATACGACCATTACGACGGGTTTGTTATTCTCCACGGTACCGATACCATGGCGTATACGGCCTCGGCTCTTTCCTTCATGCTTGACGGCCTCACAAAGCCCGTCATCCTTACCGGTTCTCAAATTCCTCTCAGTGAGATTCGTAACGACGCGCGGGACAATTTGATTACCGCCCTGACCCTGGCAGGCAACTATTCGGTGCCGGAAGTATGCCTTTATTTTGGCGGACTGCTCCTCCGCGGAAATCGAGCAACGAAGATAAGCGCAGACGATTTGGTGGCCTTTGATTCTCCCAACTATCCTCCTTTGGCAGAGGTGGGGGTCAGAATTACGCTTGAGGATAAGATGATTCACAAACCCGGATCCGGATTGAAATTGACCGAATTCGGTCAACATCAGATCGCTGTTCTCAAAATATTTCCGGGCATTCAGTTTGAAGTTTTTAAAAATATCATGACAGAACATCTGAAAGGAATTGTCATAGAAGCATTCGGCGCCGGTAATATTCCGGACAGGCAAGGCACGATGCAGAAGCTCTTGGAAAGGGCAAAGCGCAACGGCACGATTATCGTGGTTTGTACCCAATGCCTCAAAGGATCCGCCATCATAGGCGAATATGAGGTCAGCGAGGAGCTGGCGAAGGCAGGAGCTGTAAGCGGATACGACATGACGGTGGAAGCGGCGGTTACCAAACTTTACTACCTATTGAGCATGGGTTATAATATTGAGACAGTTAAGCGGCTCATGGCGGAAAATCTTAGAGGAGAGCTGACAAAAGCGTTGTAATGCGGCGGGTGAGAAGGTAGTATAGATGGCTGTAATCAAAGTAAAAGAAGTGAATCTGGAATACGGTTATCCAACGGCAGAGATAGCTGTCCGCAACATGGTTGACCAACTGATGAGCTGCAAAAGGCAGGGGATGCGTGCCGTCATCCTGATTCACGGATACGGGTCTTCCGGAACGGGAGGTAAAATAAAACAGGCCGTAAGCCAAAAATTAAGAGATCCATCTATGGTAGGCATAGTTCGAACGACTTGTCCTGGAGAACGATGGGTAGAAAAAAAGCGCACTATGTTAAACGCATGTCCGGGACTCAGAGATTATGAATCCCGGATTTCGGGTAATTATGGTGTAACTGTTGTACTGTTGAAGTAGAGGGTGAGAGCTGAATGAACAAGTTGACAATCGACGATTTCAAAAAAGTTTTTAAGGATTATATACCTGGCCCTCTGGGGTATTATAGATATTATTCTGTGTTGGTGCCCCTTGTGGAGCGAGAGGGTGAGCTGCATATTTTATATGAGGTAAGAGCGGAAACTTTGCGCACTCAGCCAGGACAGGTTTCTTTTCCCGGGGGAAGGATCGAAGACGGAGAAACTCCTGAGGAATGCGCGATTCGTGAAGCATGCGAAGAACTTTGCATCCAACCTTCGGATATAGAAATTATTTCGCCCTTGGATTATCTCCATACATACAGCAACTTCACCATGTACCCGTTTTTAGGCACCATCGATTACGATGCCTGCAGCAAAGTAACCGCCAGCCTGGAAGAGGTGAAGGAGCTCTTCTTCGTACCGGTTTCATATTTGATGGAGACGGAACCTCTGGTGTATAATTCCGAAGTTTACCCCAAAATTCCCGAAGATTTTCCTTACGAAAAGATTTATGAGAAGAATGGGTATAATTGGAGAAAGGGAAGCACTTCGATACCGATATATCAGTATAAGGGGTATGCGATTTGGGGGATGACCGCTTTGATAACCCAACATCTCATCAATAAAATGAAGGGAAACTGTTTATGAGAACACGATGATACGGACAATTATTACAGAGTGAGTATCTGCGGAGACCACTCCGTAAATAAAAATAAAACTATGACAAGACTAATATTGAAGAGGGGAAAAACCGATGGAAAAGAGCAAAAAGGAGAGAAAATACAGGTTTGAAACACTACAAGTCCATGCAGGTCAAGAGTTGCCCGATCCGGCCACCGGAGCCAGGGCGGTGCCGATTTATCAAACAACCTCATATGTTTTTGATAACTGTGCCAAGGCATCCGCTCTGTTTGATTTGTCCCAGAGCGGAAACATCTATACGCGCATAATGAATCCGACTACGGACATATTTGAAAAGAGAATGGCGGCTCTGGAGGGAGGCGGAGCGGCTTTAGCAGTTGCCAGCGGCTCGGCGGCTATTACTTACGCAGTTCAGAATATCGCTCAAGCAGGAGACCACATTGTTTCCGCAAATACTCTCTACGGAGGAACCTACAATCTTTTTGCACATACTTTAAGGAATTTCGGTATTGATACAACTTTTGTAGATCCGGATGAAAAAGACAGCTTCAAAAATGCTATCCGCCCGAATACCAAAGCGATCTTCATCGAAAGTCTGGGCAATCCAAATTCCAGCATAATAGATGTTGAGGAGTTGGCAAAGACAGCGCATAGCTTCGGCATCCCTCTCATCGTGGACAATACCTTTGCCACGCCTTACCTGTTCCGTCCCATAGAGTACGGTGCTGATATAGTGGTGCATTCCGCAACAAAATTCATAGGAGGCCACGGAACTTCCATCGGAGGAGTGATCATTGACAGCGGTAAATTTGATTGGGCTGCATCTGGTAAATTTCCTTGCATGACGGAACCGGATCCCAGCTATCACGGAATGCGCTATGCGGAAGCCGTCGGTCCATTGGCATATATAGTGAAAGCGCGTGTAACCCTGCTGCGGGATACGGGAGCCGCATTAAGCCCCTTCAATTCATTCCTCTTCCTGCAGGGGTTGGAAACGCTGTCGTTAAGAGTTGAACGCCATGTGGAAAACACATTGAAGGTAGTAGATTTTCTGAGCAATCATCCCAAGGTTGAAAAAGTGAATCATCCTTCTCTCCCCAGCAGCCCGTACCATTACCTTTATAAAAAGTATTTCCCCAAAGGAGGAGGTTCCATCTTCACCTTTGAGATTAAGGGAGGAAAGAATGAAGCCACAGAGTTTATCGACAAGTTGCAGCTTTTCTCACTCCTGGCAAATGTGGCAGACGTGAAGTCTCTCGTTATCCATCCTGCCACAACCACCCATTCTCAGATGAGAGAGGAAGAGCTTATGGCTTCAGGAATCAGACCGAGCACCATCCGGCTGTCCATCGGGATCGAGCATGCCGACGATTTGATTTACGACCTGGAGCAGGCTCTGAGCTAATAAACCATACCTGTGATGCTAAAAAGGTTTTTGATATGAAGAAAAAAGTATTGGTAGCTATGAGCGGAGGAGTTGACAGTTCCGTTGCGGCTGCTCTGTTGCTGGAACAGGGCTATGAAGTAAGCGGGGTCACTCTGAAGCTCTACGACAATGAAGATCTGGGAATCGATGACAAAACCCGGACTTGCTGTTCCATCTTCGATGTGGAAGATGCGCAGATTGTGGCGCAGCTTTTGGGTTTTCGTCACTATGTCTTCAATTTCGGATTGTATTTTCAAAGGGACGTAATGGAGCGATTTGCAGATGCGTATCAGAAAGGCGAGACGCCCAACCCATGCATTGATTGCAACAGGTACATCAAGTTCAGCAAGCTTTTGGAAAGAGCGCTCCTTCTCGGATATGACTATATCGCTACAGGCCATTATGCCAGAGTGGAGTTTGATGAGAAGAGGCAAAGATATCTTTTGAAGAAAGCTAAAGACACATCGAAAGATCAGACCTATGTTCTCTATGCCATGACGCAACAGGAGCTTGCGCGAACCCTGTTTCCCCTGGGGGATATGCTTAAAAGCGAAGTCCGGAAAATAGCCGAAGAAAAGGACCTGGTAAATGCCAGTAAGCCTGACAGCCAGGATATTTGTTTTGTTAAGGATAACGATTACGCAGGATTTCTCACCGACGTCATGGGAGTAGAATCCGTTCCCGGCGACTTTATCGACACGGAGGGCAATGTGATAGGAAGGCACAAAGGGCTGATTCACTATACCATCGGTCAACGCAGGGGACTTAATATCGGTTTTGGCCGACGCAAATATGTGGTAAAGATAGACCGGGATAACAACACGGTAACATTAGGGGGTCCCGAGGATCTTTTCAGTGAAAGCCTCATGGCAAGAGATGTAAATCTTATATCAATAAGCAAGCTGGATGCCCCGATGGAAGTAACGGTGAAAACAAGGTATAAGCAGCCGGAAACAAAAGCAACAATTTATCCGGGGGAAAACGATAATATTCGCGTGGTATTTGAAAATCCCCAGCGAGCTATTACACCGGGTCAGGCTGTTGTCTTTTATGATAATGATGTGGTAGTGGGCGGTGGGACTATTTCTTTTTAGTAGTCCTTTAAGCATGTTTAATTGTATATACACTTCCTTAAAAGTAGCCCTTTTTGGTTTGAAAAGCATATAATATAATAAAAACACCGCGTAGTAGAATCATGGTTTTAAAAGAATTGGTAATTGGATTTTTTCTTGCAATGTTTGAAAAACAATGGTAAAATAAGAAAACATGACAGATTCCTTTCGTCAATCTATATATTGAATGAAATGAAATGCCGAGGTTAACCTATGGAAATAGAAATGAAATATGCCATCGCTAATAAAGAGGTGGCAGAATCGATATGGGAAGATGATCTCCTTGATGAAATCGGAGATCCGGATTCCCGTGAAGCGGTCTACATGAAATCAGCTTATTTCGATACAGATTCGCGCATTCTGTTTAAGAATGACGTGGCTTTTCGCGTAAGGATGGAAGGCAATAAAATTGTTGCTTCTCTTAAATGGGACGGGAGCAGCAGCGAGGGATTGCATAAGCGTGAGGAGGTCAACGTACCTGTTGACGATCCCGCCTGTTTCTCTGAACCATCTGCGGAAATTTTCAAGGAGAGCGATCAGGGAAAGGCGTTGTTGAAACTTATCGGAGACGAGTGTCTTCACAGCATCCTGGAGATGAATTATATTCGCAGACGGCTACGCATAGATTACGGGAAAAGCATCATGGAGCTCGCCATTGATACCGGTGAAATCCTGACAGAAGAAGGAGAATCACCTATCTGTGAGCTTGAAATTGAACTGTTCACCGGTGAACAAGAAGATGTGATCGCCTTGGGGGATATATTAAAGGAAAAATACGGCCTAATCCCCCTGGACACCAGCAAGTACGCAAGGGGGCTTAAACTTATAAGGAAATCCGACCAGGAACAATAGGAGAATATATAAAAGAAGAGAGTAAGTCCGTGGCCGATGTCATCCTTAATACGTTGGCCACATTTTTTGCGATAGATGGAAGAACTACATAATAATTGACCAAAACAAGCAATAAATTGGCGAATTTTGATGAAATATGACGGGAAATAGATAAAAATCCGGGGAAAACATGTCAAAAGGAATTGTTTTCTGCTTCATTTTACGGGGTATATAAACGATAAAGCGTATATTAGACTTCGATATTCGGCACCACAGTAAGAGAAAATAATTCTACAGTCGAATTTTTCTCATAATAGGTTATAATGTATCCGCTGCAGGATGAGGAGATATTTTATTTACAGGAGGAATAAATTTAATGAAAGCAACAATGCTTGGCAGAGAAAAGAATGACGTTACATTTAAAATGGAGTTTGAGGCAGATGAATTCGAACAAGCCATCAAAAAAGCATATAAAGCAACAAAGCATCAGTTTGTTATCGATGGTTTCCGTAAAGGGAAAGCGCCAAGAAAGCTTATTGAGATGAAATACGGAGAGGATGTGTTCTACGAGGATGCTATCAACCAATTATTTTCTGAGGCTTACCCCGCCGCGCTGGATGAGTTGAAAATCAAGCCCGTAGACAGGCCTCGTGCAGATTTCGATAAAATAGAAGCCAATAAGGGATTTGGTGTAACGATAAAGGTGACTGTTACCCCGGAAGTTCAGGTAAAGGACTACAAGGGAGTCAAGATCGCCAGGGTAGACGATACAGTGAAAGACGAGGAAGTGGAAAAAGAACTGGAAGCTCTGCAAAAGAGAAATTCCAGATTAGTTGAGGTGGATAGGCCCGCCAAAGAGGGCGATACCGTACTTATCGACTATGCAGGTTTTATCGGTGAAGAGCAACTAGAAGGAGGCACTGCAGAACGTCAGCCGATTGCCTTAGGCTCTAATGTTTTAATTCCAGGCTTTGAAGAACAGCTTGTCGGTGTGAAAGCGGGAGAAGAACGAGAGGTTAAAGTGACTTTTCCCGAAGACTACCATTCCGATCTAGCCGGAAAAGAAGCCGTATTCAAATGCAAGGTGCATGAAATAAAGGAAACAGAACTTCCCGAAATCGACGATGAATTCGCGAAAGATGTAAGCGAGTTCGATACGTTGGAAGAATTGAAAGCAGACATCAGGCATAAGTTAGAAAAGACTGCAAAAGATAAGGCAGAGTACGAGATGAAGAATGCCGTTCTGGAAAAAGTCTACGAAGCCACAGAAGTGGACATACCTGATGTGATGGTAGAGAGCCAGATCGACGATATGCTTCATGAGTTCCAGCAGCAGCTGCGATACCAGGGGCTGGATTTTCAGCAATACTTGGAGTTTTTGGGCAAGAACATGGAAGAGTACAGGGAAGAACTCCGAGCGGATGCCTACAAGAAAGTAAAGACAAAGCTCATAGTTGAAGCGGTTGCAGAAGCAGAGAACCTGGTCGCTTCGGATGAGGATGTGGATAAAGAACTGGCAACAATGGCGGAGCAATATAAAATGGAAACAGATAAAATAAAAGAGATAATGGGTGAGCAGGGAATCGCCTATCTCCGTCAGGATATAAGGAACAAAAAAGCAGTGGATTTCATGTATATGAAAACGCGCGTCATTGAGTAAAGACCGCCGTTAGGACAAAGGGGGAAAGTATATGCCATTAATCCCGATAGTGGTAGAACAAACCAGTCGTGGTGAGCGATCTTATGACATCTATTCGAGATTGTTAAAAGATCGCATCGTATTCCTCGGTGAGGAAGTGAATGCGCACACCGCAAGTATAGTGGTGGCACAGCTCCTTTTTTTGGAAGCAGAAGATCCAAATAAAGATATAAGCTTTTATATTAATAGTCCCGGCGGATCCATTACTGCCGGTATGGCTATTTATGACACAATGCAATATATTAAACCGGACGTGTCTACAATTTGCATCGGAATGGCCGCAAGTATGGGAGCTTTCCTATTGGCTGCCGGAGCAAAGGGGAAACGATTTGCACTGCCGAATGCAGAAATAATGATCCATCAGCCTCTGGGAGGCATATCAGGGCAGGCGGAAGATCTGAGAATTCACGCAGAGCGTATCGTTAAGACCAGAGATAAACTGAACCGGATTCTGAGTGAAAAGACCGGTCAACCCCTTGAGAGAATAGCACGAGATACAGATCGCGATAATTTCATGGACGCGGAAGAAGCGTTGGCCTACGGGATTATCGATAAGGTAATTGTCTCAAGGGACGGTTAAAACAAAGTAAGTCGAAAGGAAGTATTATGGGAAAATACGATGAATCAAAACAATTGAAATGTTCTTTTTGCGGCAAGCCGCAAGATCAGGTCAGGCGGCTTGTTGCAGGACCGAACGTTTATATATGCGATGAATGTATCGATCTGTGCCAGGACATCATAAAAGAAGAGTTCGCAGACAGGGCTTTGAGAGAGAACGAATTCGGTGACCTGTCGTCGTTGCCAAAGCCAAAAGAGATTGCCAGTGCCCTGTCCGAATATGTAATTAGCCAGGAAGATGCGAAAAAAGCATTGGCAGTAGCAGTTTACAATCATTACAAGAGAATTGGTTCAATGAGGGGCTGGGCTGACGACGATGTGGAAATACAGAAGAGCAACATCATTATGATCGGGCCCACAGGCTCGGGAAAGACGCTGCTTGCTCAGACCTTGGCAAAGATCCTAAACGTGCCTTTTGCAATCGCCGACGCCACAACGTTGACAGAAGCGGGATACGTTGGTGAAGACGTAGAGAATATTCTGCTTAAGCTGATTCAGGCGGCGGATTATGACATAGAAAAGGCGCAAAAAGGCATCGTTTATGTGGATGAGATCGATAAGATCGCAAGAAAGACAGAGAATCCCTCCATCACCCGTGATGTGAGCGGGGAAGGTGTCCAGCAGGCGCTGTTAAAGATTCTCGAAGGTACTGTGGCAAGCGTGCCTCCACAAGGTGGCAGGAAGCACCCGCACCAGGATTTCATACAGTTTGACACCACCAATGTACTGTTCATTTGCGGAGGCGCCTTCGATGGTCTGGATAAGATCATTCAAAGAAGGATCGGCGAAAAGACTATCGGTTTCAATTCGCAGATAAGAGCTTCAAAAGCTGAAGGAGCGGAAGTGTTGAAATCCGTTCAGCCTGAAGACCTTCTGAAATACGGGTTGATCCCTGAATTTATTGGAAGGCTGCCCGTGGTGGTTACCCTGGAGGAACTGTCGAAAGAAGCTTTGGTCCGCATAATTCGTGAGCCGAAAAACGCATTGTTGAAGCAGTATAAGAAACTGTTCCAACTGGATGGAGTGGAACTTGAAATTGAAGAGGAGGCTATTTTCAGGCTGGCCGAGAAGGCCCTCGAGAGAAAGACAGGGGCTCGAGGTCTTCGCAGCATCATGGAACAAGTGATGACAGATATCATGTTTGAAATTCCATCGAGAGAGGACATCAGAAAGTGTATAGTAACAAAGAGCACAATAGATCATAACACAGGACCGACTCTAGTTCTGAGAGACGCCAAAAGGATCGAGAAGAACGGAAAGAAAAAGGAGACGGCATCGTGAGTTGAAAAACAGACGGCACCTGCCGCCTGTTTTTCGGCTGAGGAGGTGTGAGAATTGGCGAACATGAACGAAGACGATAAAAAATATGATAAAGATGAAGAAAAAAAGGTCAACGAGTATGAAGAAACAGACGGAGTAATGCCCATGATTACCCTCAGGGGATTGTTGGTCTTTCCATACATGGTGCTTCATTTCGATATAGGCAGGGAAAAGTCCATCAGCGCTTTGGAAAAGGCTATGATGATGAACCAAACCGTATTCTTGTCCGCACAAATTAGCGCCGAAACGGACTTGCCCACCAGAGATGATTTTTACAGAGTTGGAACAATCGCTAAAATAAAGCAGATGCTGCGTCTGCCCGGAGATACGATCCGGGTTCTCGTGGAAGGCATAAGCAGGGGACGCATTGAGGAGTTCATCTTTGAGGTTCCCTATTTCAAATGCAGGATAAAAGCGATCAGTGAACAGGAATTTGATGATATCCCGCCTAAGATAGAAGCATTGATGCGGGCAGTTTTGTCGTCTTTCGAAGAATATATCAGCTACAGCCCGAGGATTTCCCAAGAGGTATACCCTTCCGTAGCTTCTGTTGAACAGCCTGGCAGGTTGGCAGATGTGGTTACTTCTCACCTGGATATCAAGACGGAGGAAAAGCAGCAGATACTGGAGGCCTTCGATGTAGAAGAGCGTCTTGAAATCTTAAACACCATCCTGACGAAGGAAATTGAGATTCTTAAAATTGAAAATTCCATAACAAACAAAGTGAGAACCCAGATTCACAAGAGCCAGAGGGAGTATTATCTGAAAGAACAGCTCCGCGTAATTCAGGAAGAATTAGGCGAGGATGAAGATATTGAAGACGAGATTCAAAACTGGCTTAAGCAGCTTAACAAACTCAAGCTACAGCCTGCCGTTCATGAAAAAGTAGAGAAGGAAATAAAGCGCTTTAAAAAGATTCAGTCCCATTCTGCCGAAGGCGGCGTGATACGCACCTATGTGGAATGGATTTTGGCCCTTCCATGGAATAAGTCTTCCAGGGATAATAAGGACATCAAATTAGCTGAAGCTATACTCAATGAGGACCATTACGGCCTGGATAAAGTAAAGGAGAGGGTTCTGGAATATTTGGCTGTGATTCAGCTGTCAAAGAGTATGAAAGGCCCCATCCTCTGTCTGGTCGGTCCTCCCGGAACAGGAAAAACATCCATAGCCAAGTCCATTGCCCGGGCGTTGAACAGGAAATTTGTCCGAATGTCTTTGGGCGGTGTAAGGGACGAGGCGGAAATTCGAGGCCATCGTAGAACCTATATAGGGGCCATACCGGGAAGAATTATATCCGCTATTAAAGAGGCTAAGACAAACAACCCCGTATTTCTCTTCGACGAGGTGGACAAGATCGGCACGGATTTCCGTGGGGATCCTGCTTCCGCATTGCTTGAAGTTCTTGATCCCGAACAGAATAAAGACTTTACGGATCATTATCTGGAGGTTCCTTTTGATCTGTCCAAGGTGATGTTCATTACCACGGCAAACACGACAGATACAATTCCAAGACCTCTGCTTGATCGCATGGAGGTTATACAGGTTCCCGGCTATACAGAAGAGGAAAAGGTGAAGATCGCCGAGCAATATCTGGTTCCTAAAAAAATTAAAGAACATGGTTTGAAGGAATCAGATCTCAGGATTTCTGAGACGGCAATCCGGACCATCATTAATAATTATACGAGAGAATCCGGGGTCCGGAATCTGGAAAGAGAAATTGCCACCATTTGCAGAAAGGCGGCCAAACAGGTGGCCGAAAAGCAGAAAGTGCCAATCATCGTTACCGCGGCTAATGTGGAAAAATATCTGGGGAAGAAGCGCTACCGTTATGATAAAATAGAAGGGGAGAACGAAGTCGGCATGACGACGGGTCTTGCCTGGACTGCGGTGGGCGGCGATACCCTGTCTATTGAAACAGCTGTCGTTCCAGGGAACGGAACCTTGGTTTTGACTGGTCAGTTAGGTGAAGTGATGCAGGAATCCGCCAAAGCCGGCATCAGCTATATACGCTCCAAAGCGAAAGAACTGGGTATTGAGGAGAATTTCTACAAGGAGAAAGATCTGCATATCCATATTCCGGAGGGAGCGACTCCAAAGGATGGACCTTCTGCAGGAGTTACCATGTTTACTTCCGTCATATCGGCTCTTACCGGTATTCCCGTAAGAAAGGATTTGGCAATGACGGGAGAAATCACACTGCGGGGTAAAGTGCTTCCCGTGGGAGGTATTCGTGAAAAGGTGCTGGCTGCACACCGGGCAGGAATCACTACCGTTTTGTTGCCTAAAGAAAATGAAGCCGATATTCAGGAAATTCCGTCCAATGTGCGCAGGCGAATGAAGCTGATCCTGGTTGAGACACTGGATGAGATACTGGACATCGCGCTGGTGAAAAAATGATTATAAAAGAAGCAGAACTCGCTGCTGTGGCCGTAAACCCGGAACAGTATCCGGATACGAGCAAAAAGGAAATCGCCATAGCAGGGCGTTCCAATGTGGGCAAATCCTCGTTGATCAACATGTTGCTCAACCGAAGGGGGTTGGCCAGGGTCAGCGGGAGCCCCGGCAAGACCAGGACCATCAATTTCTACGATGTGAATAAGGATTTTCGCATCGTTGATCTACCGGGTTACGGATATGCAAAGGTTTCGCGTTCCACAATAGATAATTGGGGAAAAATGATAGATAACTACCTGTCTAATCGTCCCAATCTTGTTAAGATGATTCAACTGGTAGATGTGCGCCATCCTCCTACAGCCCAGGACATTCAGATGTATGAATGGATGCGGTATTACGGGCTGGACGGTTTGGTAGTGGGCACAAAGGCTGACAAAGTGTCAAAGGCTGAGCTTGCCCGAAATCTAAACGTGATCCGCAAGACCCTCGGACTAAGCGAAAGAGACAAAATAATACCGGTATCGGCTCTGAAGAGAACCGGATATGAAGAATTGCTTAAAGCTCTCGATGAGATCCTGAAGGAGGGATAGGGATGCAATACATTTTCCTGCGGGTACTGATGCGCCGGATTAAAGCGATTCCGCCATTTTTGCGGGATAAGACAGTGCCCTTCAGAAAGAAACTACTTGTGATATTGGGGATCCTTTATTTTCTATGGCCCTTTGATATAATACCAACCCCTATCCTCCTCTTTGGCATAATTGACGATCTGGTGATCTGGGGATCAATTATTTACTACCTGAGAAATGAGCTTGACAAATATTGGCTTGGAGAAAAAGAAATTGCGCCGGAAAAAAGATTCCATGGCAAAAACATCATAAATGATGTAAAATTTGAAGTGAAGGACAATGGCGCTGATGAGCGCGAAACACAATAAAAAACCAGCAACAAAGGAGCAAGTAATGGAGAAAAAATACGTATTTGGCGATGTAATGATCGGTAAGGAAGAGCTCAAGGAGCGGGTTGCCGAACTTGGCAAGGAGATCTCAAGGGACTACAAGGGTGAATCCATACTGGCTATCTGCGTATTAAAAGGTGCAGTCATCTTTATGAGCGACTTGATCCGAGAGCTCAATGTGGAGACGAAGATCGATTTCATGGCAGTATCAAGCTATGGCGCGTCTACGGAAAGTACTGGCGTGGTACGTATTCTTAAAGACTTGGATTCCGATATTGAGGGAGAAAATGTAATTATTATTGAGGACATCATTGATTCCGGGCTTACATTGAAGTATTTAAAGGGTTATTTAATGGCTAGAAACCCAAAGAGTCTGAAGATCTGCACGCTTCTTGACAAACCGGAGAGAAGAGTGGCGGATGTAAAACCAGATTACGTGGGTTTCTCCATTGAGAATAAGTTTATCGTAGGTTACGGACTGGATTACAATCAGATGTACCGCAATCTACCCTATATAAGTTATCTTGAAGGAGAGTAATGGAGGAAAAAACAATGTCTTACAAAGTACCTGTAGGATTATCCAACAAACACCTGCATCTTTCCCAGGAAGACCTGGAAGCGCTTTTTGGGAAGGGATACGAATTGACTCCTTACAAGGCTTTAAAGCAGCCCGGCCAATATGCGGCAGAGGAGAAAGTGGATATAGTAGGACCGAAAGGGGCCATTAAAGGTGTGCGCATTCTTGGACCTGTAAGAAAGGAAACCCAGGTAGAGCTTGCGATAACAGATGCTCGAGATATCGGCGTCACTGCTCCGGTAAAAGAATCCGGGAAGCTTGAAGGAACACCGGGCATAAAGCTGGTGGGCCCTGCCGGTGAAATAGAAATTGATCACGGTGTGATTATAGCATTGCGCCACGTGCACCTGTCTGCCGAACAGGCTAAAGAAGCGGGCGTACAAGATAAACAGATGATAAGCGTGCGCTTTGGAGGAGAAAGGGGCGTTGTGTTTGACAACGTACTTGTTCGCGCCGGCGACGGACACGAAGCGGAGATCCATCTGGATACGGATGAAGGCAATGCTGCGGGTCTGAAAAACGGCGATCTTGGGGAGCTTATTGTATGAAACCACTGAATCGATATATCGATCATACGCTTTTGAAGGCCGAGGCTACGGAAGCGGATATACGGAAACTCTGCAAGGAAGCTATCGAATATGACTTCTATGCTGTATGCGTTAATTCCTGCTATGTGTCTTTAGCCAGCAAGGAACTTGCTGACAGCGGGGTGAAGGTCGCTTCTGTAGTGGGATTTCCTCTGGGCGCCGCCCATACGGCTGCCAAAGTCTGTGAGACTGAAATTGCCGTATCGGAAGGTGCGGATGAGATCGATATGGTACTTAATATAGGAGCCTTGAAGGAAGGCCGTTACAACTTCATGGAAGAGGATATGCGGGCGGTGGTGCAGGCCGCGGCAAAGAGGAGTGCCATCGTTAAAGTGATTCTGGAAACCTGTCTTTTGACAGACGATGAAGTAATAAAAGCCTGTCAACTCGCACAGAATGCGGGGGCGGCTTTCGTGAAGACTTCTACCGGGTTTTCCACGGGTGGAGCAACTGCGCATCATGTGAAGCTGATGAAGGATACAGTCGGGGATGCATTGCAGGTAAAAGCATCCGGGGGTATCCG
>JAAYNC010000183.1:0-1618 GCA_012521055.1 Eubacteriales Family XIII. Incertae Sedis bacterium | reverse complement strand
GCCATTACTGATCCCTTTGCCCGCTACCCGATATGAACTGGCGGAATGGAAGCAAGCTACCGTTCAATTTAATTATCACATATCTGTAGACGGAATGCTATACTCAGTCCCTTATGAATATATCAAGCGCAAGGTCGACATACGAATAACTGATACCACAATCGAAGTATTCTATAACCATACCCGTATCTGTTCTCATCGTCGTCTTCGTGGACGTAAAGGGCAATACAGCACCATAGTGGAACATATGCCAGAGGACCACCAGCGGTACATTGAATGGAATGGTGATCGTTTCCGTAAATGGGCTGAACGCATAGGACACAGTACTTATCAAGTTGTCGATGCAATCCTGGCCTCCAAGAGAGTGGAACAGCAAACTTACAGAAGTTGTATGGGGCTTCTTAAGCTAGCGGATAAACACTCCGTAGAACGCCTAGAAGCCGCCTGTAAAAAGGCGTTGTCATACACAGCTGCACCTAGTTACAAGAGTATTAAAAACATACTCACAACTGGGCAGGATAAGTTGTTGCAACCGGAGCAAGTAGAACCGGAACACACATCAAATAAATTCGGTATTACAAGAGGTGCCGATTACTACAGGAGGTAAGGAATCATGATAAATCAAAGCACAATAGATAAATTAATTGAGATGCGCCTGACTGCCATGTCAGATGCATTTCGTAATCAAATGAGTGACCCTAAAATGAAAGAGGTACCATTCGAAGACCGCTTCGGAATGCTGGTTGACGTCGAATACAACAATCGAAAGAACAATCGCCTGAAAAGGCTTATTAAAGGTGCTGAGTTCGAACAACCGGGTGCAAGTATTATGGATATCGATTACTCCTCTGGACGCAGGCTTAACAAGGCTTTAATATCCAGGCTCGCCTCTTGCGAGTATATTATTGATCACCACAATATTTTTATTACTGGTGCTACTGGTAGCGGTAAAACATACATGGCTTGTGCATTTGGTATGGAAGCTTGCAAACAGTATTATACTGTTAAGTACGTCAGAATGCCGGACCTGCTCCTTGATCTGGAAGCAGCACGTAATGAAGGTACTTACAAGAAGGTTCTTACCAAATACACGAAACCTTTACTGTTGATCCTTGACGAGTGGCTTCTACTTAAACCCAGTGAATCTGAATGTAAAGATATTTTTGAGCTGGTACACAAACGCAGAAAAAACTCGTCAACTATTTTCTGCTCCCAGTTCCGCCAGGAAGGCTGGTATGATCAATTAGGTGGCAATAGCAGCACTATTTCCGATGCTATCCTTGATCGCATTGTACACGATGCCTACAAAATTAATATTGAGAACATTGATCCTTCAAAGGATATATCAATGCGTGAAGTTTATGGACTAGCAAAAGCGCTCAGCGAATAACTCAATACTTAAACTACTTATTAGTGGTGGCTCAACGATTCCGGACAAGTGGCTCACGCCACACCGGATTCGTGGCTCCGCCACAGCGGAATATCCAACTATGATAAAATTTAATTCAAAGCCTGTATATATATGCTGTGGACCAACGGACATGAGAAAATCCATAAATGGCCTGATGATACTGGTAAAAGAGTCCTTTTCCCTTGATCCATTTATGGAAGCCTTATT
>JAAYNC010000071.1:0-4194 GCA_012521055.1 Eubacteriales Family XIII. Incertae Sedis bacterium | reverse complement strand
TCCTTGGGCTGGATTCTTTTATGAAACCAGAGTCCGCAACCACTTAATATTGTACTTCTATAATATTTATAAAAACCCTTTTTTTCCTCGCCAACCTTACTGCATTTCCGTTATTGATAGAACGAAGTCTTTGCAATATTCAGTTCTCTCGCAACCGTTGAATTCTTACGCCGGATCGTGTCAGTTCATTGATTCCTTCCGGGCGTTTCGGGAAAAAAAGTGAGGAGCATCTTGTCGCTGATTCAGCGGCTTTAAGATGCTCCTTTTCACAGTAGATGGTCACGCTGATGTATTATAGATCAGGCAATATCAATAAAATTAAAATAGGTGCCTTTTGCCTCCGTAAAAGTTTCATAGCGGCAGTTTCAGTCATCACCGCCGAACAGAGTACCGATGCCTGTGTTGCCCAGTAGGCTGCCTTCTCCCTTACCGCCTTTCTTTCCGGCAGAAATGATGCGGTCGGCCATACGGGAAAATGGCAATGATTGCAGCCAGACCGTTCCCGGTCCGGTCAGAGTGGCCAACACCATGCCCTCACCGCCGAACAGCGCGGTTTTGACATCGCCGGAGAACTGAACATCGTAGTTCACCGTCTTGGTTAAGGCCACCAAACAGCCGGTATCCAGTTTCAGGGTCTCCCCGGATGCCAGTTCCTTCTTGATGATGGCTCCGCCGGCGTGCATAAAGACAAGACCGTCGCCCTCCAGCCTCTGCATGATGAACCCTTCACCGCCGAACAAGCCCGCGCCGATCTTCTTCTGAAACGCGATGCCAATGGAGACGCCCTTCGCCGCGCACAAAAAGGAATCCTTTTGGCAGATAAGCCTTCCGCCCACATCGGTCAGGTCGACAGGGATCACGCAACCGGGATAAGGAGCGGCAAAGGATACGCATTTCTTTTCACGACCACGGTTGGTAAAGGTGGTCATGAAAAGGCTTTCGCCTGTGATCGCGCGTTTGCCGGCCGAAACCAGCTTCCCCATTATCCCCTTGCTCTCGTTGCGACCGGAGCCGTCACCGAAAACCGTGTCCATCTGAATAGAGCTGTCCATATACATCATGGCTCCCGCCTCGGCCACGACGGTTTCGCCAGGATCGAGCATGATTTCCACAAACTGTAGATCCTCGCCGTATATCTTGAATTCCACCTCATCCGCCCGTTTCATCCGCGCCGCCTGTCCACCGCCAGGCTGTGCCGGGTTGCCGCACGAGGGGCAAAATTTTACTCCATCCTGCATCCGATTTCCGCAATTACCACAAAACGCCATATGTATCTCCTCCCTTTTTTTAAAAAATTTATAAACCTTAGTATTTGCTCAAAATCCCCGGCAAGCTTGTTAACACTGTTGCTTGTTTCTATAAAGTGAATGTATGTTCCTTCTTTTTCCATACTTCCTTGATACTGCCAACGAAGCAGGTCTTACCGCCATCCTATTTGTATGTGAAAAATCCTCTTTGTATGTGGAAAATCCTTTGCAGCTTTCAACAAATCGACATACAAATAAAGGGCTTCAAAGGGAAATCCGTCCGGTAATTTCGCGCTTTTACATTCGTGGTAAGGGGCAGCTGTTCGCCGCCAATCCCGACGCGTTGGCATCGGGATTGGATTATCTGCGCTGGATGCTTTATTTCGGCGCTTTCTCATAGGTTCTGACCGATAAAGCTATGGCTTGTTCCCTTGTTGCCATGCCATATCCGGCGGCCACCTGCGCCGGCGTGGTTGCCTTTGGCATAAAGTTGCCTTTCGCGTCGCCGGTTATAATACCGGTTTTACTCATATATTTCGTCGCTTCAACCGCCCAGCTTGAAATGTACTTCTGGTCGGGAAAATCCTTAACGCCCGCTACGCTGTAATCCCCTTGAGGGTGAATAGCCTTAATTGTTCTGAACAGCATGGCCGCGCATTGCTCCCGGTTGATCAGCACTTTGGGGGAAAAGGCGGTTGGGGAGGTCCCCGCGGTGATACCGAGGTTATATGCTTTCAATATTTGCAGGTTTGATGTATCCGTAAAGGGATTCGGAGAAACCGGCTCGCTTTTTTGTCCCGTAACCTTTTCATATAGCAAAACGGCAAGCTCACAGAATTCTTCCCGCGTAATGGGCTTTGTCATATCGGCGCCCTTCAATATGGCGGGGATCAGGCCGAGATCATTGGCTTTCTGAAGCTCGGACTTTGCCCAATCGGACGCTTCCTTGTAGAACGCGCCGGTACCGATAGAAGCAACGTTTGAAAACGGACTGTATATATAATATTCGTTGCCCTCGCTGCCTTGATTGACTAAATAGGCGTATCTCACCCGCAAATGATAGACATTTGCCTTGATATCGACATTACCAGCCGCACCGAGGTCCACAGGATCGCACAGAACGTCATCGGTTACATAATTTCCGGGTTCATCCAATTCTTCATCAAAATTAATCCCATTCCCGTAAAGAACCTCGCCCATGTCATAGAGCCATTTTCCGTCACCGATCTTCATATCAATCTGATACTCTGCACCCCACTCTCCATGTTCGACGCCGTATCGCTGCAGTTTCCATATACTTTGAGGGTTAGTCCACTTAAGCGCAAAGTAGGGTCTTCCATCTTGCCATTTCTTGAGCTCCACCGTCAGGTTTTGAGGGGCCTCAAGACTGTCGCCCGTCGGCAGATCGGCTGCGAATGCCGCACTACCAGCTATACTTAAGATTAATGTAACCATTACTGTTAAGGCAATTAATCTCTTCTTCATTTTTTCCTCCTTTAATAAATCGTTTTTTAACTTTACATTGTCACACTTTCTTTATGTACAATTACCTATAATTAATTGGGCTAACGGTTATCCGTTATTTTGACTCCTGGGGGAAGCTCAAAGACATCATCCGGAACCGACCCGACCTTGAGATTCTTATACTCGATTGTAACTCCGGCTATTTCATCTTCAATCCGCAGCGGGATACCGAATTTCTCTGATACCCACATTTTTGCTCCTTCCTGCCCTTGTTCGTCGGTCATAGCAATTACCTTGCACTTATGTCCATCGTAGGTTTCGGTACCCACTATCTTCATCGAGGAAAGATCCAGATCATCGGAATAATTGGTGGGAGAGTCATACGCGCCTAACGCTTGGGGGTCGAAAGTCGATAACATAGCCATGTCCATACCCTCAACATATACTAAATTCTCAGCCTTGGCAGTATCAAAAATGCTGATGATCGTCTCGTCATTCACCGTCATTTCATTTTTCATCCGGGTTCCTTTGACCCAGGCTTTCCCTCGAGCTTCCTCCTTTTCTCCCTCCGCGATTACAAATTCATAATACAGCTCATCAACTGCGCTACCTTTGGCAAAAAGTGCCGATAGTTCCCCACCTTTGTCAGAAGACGCCGGATCGGAGGACGCTTGCTCTGTTTTGTTACCGCCACCGCAGCCCGCGACTAGTAACACGGCAGATAGTATAAAGACCAAAGAGCACAATACAAATTTTTTGGGCATTAATTTTGCCTCCTTTCGTTCAATCCACTTCTCTGAGGTTGAGGTCCATCCCCTCGATTCTCACGCCACCTGTGACCTGTTCACCTCCTTACTCACGGCAAGAACACAATCACGCCGTGGGTGATTTTGGCGTCATAGGCTGGAACCGGGAAAATAATAACCCTGTTGAAACGGTCAGGCTCCGCCGCGCTTTGCTGCATAATTCCTGAAAACATGGAAAACGGGTTCTTTAAGTCCTCCAAAAAGAAGGTATTCCCGGCAAAGACCCCCCTGACGGCGGCAGCCAGTTGTATATTGTTGATCTTGTGTTGAAGAATGCGGACGGTTCGTTTTTCCAGGTTCATAAACTGCGTTTTTGCTTCCGCCGCAAAAGCCTGATTAACTATTGCCAGTGTATACTGCGGCGTAAATATGGCGATGGGATAAGGGAAAAAATCGATGATTTGCGAAAACAGCCCGTCATTAGCGATAAGCATCTGAAATTTCTTTATCATCTGACCTTGGATCTCGGTTTTTTCCTCCAACATTTTCTGTACCTCTGCCAGTTCCTCAAGCAACTGTTCTTTATTTTTCACCCATATAAAATCCCCTTTGTTAATGCTAGCCTAAAATTAGGCCAGATGCCGGGCAAAAAATAGGCCACCTTAATCGAACTTTCCTGTATGATGAATGTTGCTAAGACATCTTCATACGGGGGGAAAGGACATGATTAAGATGGC
>JAAYNC010000055.1:0-4678 GCA_012521055.1 Eubacteriales Family XIII. Incertae Sedis bacterium | reverse complement strand
TTTACGTATTCAGAATAGCCAACTATATTTATTACGTTTCTTTCTCTGTTTCTATGTATATCGATTACTTTATTATTGGCCATATAGTAGTCAACACCTTATTGCTTCCTTGCTTCGATTTTTCATACGAATTTTGTATTTGGTGTCTATATTTGGTGTCTGACACTTTTTATAACTTTGGCAACAAATACAACATCTATGCTAAAGATTAATAATTTTTTGTCGATATATATTCTGTATGCGGACTGATGGACAGAAACTGCTGTTCATCAGGTTTTTTGCTGACGAAGTTGTTTCTACAGTATTGAAAGGGGATCGCTGTGATAATCGGAGATGGACTTCTTGAGCATTTTTTGGCTGTTGCACCTTATCTGAAAGACATTTACGGAAAAGACTTGATAGTATGGATATCTGATACGGAAAACTTACTGGGATATTTTCCCGGCCACAAACTGGATATCGGTTCGGATGGGATTCTAGGCGAAGACGATCCCATGCGCGAGGCAATGCGGCAGAGAAAAGCCCTGCGATGTGAGGAAATGGTAGGCATTCTGGGAATTGTCATCAAGGACATCAACACTCCAATCTATGATAGCAATCATAATGTTGTCGGATGTATTTCCATCGGGATAAGCCTTGACATGGAAAAAAAGGTGGCCGAAGTTGCCGACAATATAAACGGAGCGGTAGACGATATCAATGAGTTCGTAAAAGGGCTTACCGCGCTGGCAGAAAACATAATGAACAGCGAAAAGGAACTCCGGGAAAACATACTCGGAGTAAATGAACTTACTGAGCAAATCAGCAAAGTCCTTGCCTATACGAAAAAAATAGCAATGCAAACCAACCTGCTCGGTATAAATGCTGAGATTGAAGCGGCAAGGGCAGGCGAGTATGGCGTCGGTTTCGGTGTGGTTGCCGATGAGATTCGAAAACTATCGATAGAATCCATGCAAATTGCCAAAAACATCGACTCACTGCTGATAGAAATTAAAAATGCAAATGCGGTAACCCTTAAGAGTTCCGATACTGCTATTGCGGCGACTGAAGAACAGGTGGCGGAAACCGAAAACGTCAGGATGAAGATAGCAGAGTTAAAAAGCATTTCCAAAGAACTGGAGAATATCGCAAAAGAGCTCTGATTCACATTGTTACATTAATAGAGGGATGGATGCCCCTCCTTTGTTTTGTTTCTTGCATTAATTTTTATTTCGTACACTTCCATCGTATAAATTAATGGCCATTGTTCCTTCAGCTTTTTTATTCATTGCCAGGGATTTTTGATATAATGTATAGGCGTCATGCGGCAATTCCGGCGAGATTGCTTGTTATAGCGTATCGCCTATGGGCGATTTGTGACCGGATAGCTTTGCGAACAAAAAGAAAGAATAAAAAAAGGAAATGCAAACCATGAAAAAATATATTCCGTACATACTGATTATCGCTATTATAGGAATCAATTGGAGGGAGCCCCTCCTTTCTTTTGCGAGCAACATCAACGATTCGCCACTTGTTCCTATGATCGTTAGCCTGTGTGTCCATCTTCTGTTTGGATTCTTGCTCTCTCAAATTGTTAGGACAACCCGCCGGGCCGGCTTGAACCCGGCCGTGTATATTCTCGCCTTACTCGCTCTCCTGGTGGCGTTCTCTCGTCTGGGAGGCGCTTTGATTACAATGAAACAGCTGGGCTTCCTTTCCTACTTTGTTGAAAATGCATACTTGGGCCAAATCGCTTTAGGCTATTTGATCGGCATATTCATCAACCGTTTAATGAAGTAAAAAAACATAGACGAGGACCGTTCCCCCACAGATAAGGCGGCCTGCTTACTTGTACAGGTTTATCGTGCCGGTTTCGTTCAGATGTCGGAGCAGAGACAATGTGATGGGGAACCCAAAAAGACCCAGAACTCCAAACAGCTGCGCTCCCACGAATAAACTTATCAATGTAACCACTGGATGAAGTCCGATTTGGCTTCCGACGATTTTCGGTTCAATGATATTTCGAATTATCGTAACGATTACATAAATAAGGAACAACCCCAGTGCAAAAGAGTATTTGCCCTGTATTAATGAAATGATTGCCCAGGGTATCAGGATTCCGCCGGTTCCAACTACGGGAAGTATATCGAAGACGGCAATGAGAAGGGCAATCAGAATAGGCTTGTTTATTCCGATAATCGTAAACCCGATGGACAATTCTACGAATGTAATGCTCATAATCAAGGCATAGGATCGAATGCATACGAAGAGCGTGCCGACTACATATCTCTGAATTTCTATCATCAACTCCCTGATCTTTTCGGAGAATTGGCGCATGATAAATCCTGTCACCCTTTCGTAATCCATGGAAATAAAGAACGTGGAAATTACCATCAGCACCGCTCTGATAAACAGGCCCGGCAACGAAGAGGCATAGGTTGAAATTATGGTAACCGTTTTGACAGAGATGTTGGAAACCAGTTCGCCGATGGCTTGAATGAATTGGGATGACATGTTTTTTACCACCGGTATCAGCGTGGGGTCCATCCGAGAAACGGCCTGTTCAATTTCCTCAAAGAAAGAGCTGAGCGAGGGTACGATTTCATTGGCATAAAGAGGAGGCAGTAAAGCAAGTAAGTCGGCTATGGCCGTAAGCACTCTGACACCGAGAAGCGCAATTAATACTCCGATTACGCAGTAAAATATCAGAACCAGCAAAAAGGCGACCAGTTTATAGGGAAGACCGATTTTCTTGTGTAATAAAAGGGCCGGTCTTCGTAATATATAAGCAAAGACGAAGGCCCAGATGAACGGAGAAACGAGTCTCAAAACATGTGCCAAAATCACATAAATCAGTAAAGCAATAAGGCCGACAAATAGAAGATTAGTAATAACTCGCTTCTTCTTATTATAGTCCACGCAAGGTCCCCCCAAAGCATATTCCCTGAACAAAAAACTCAAAAACTCCTAATAAACTAACCCAAAATCCTCTAAACCCGCTTGTAAATATACACTTTCTTCTAGTTATATGATATGGCCAAACAATTGAAAAGTCAACAGAACTATATGGCGCAAACCGTCGCCCTTGTATTTGGTGTTGCATTCGGTGTCTGCATTTAGTGTCTGACACTTTTTACAAGAAGTTGTATTTAGTGTCAGACACTAAATACAACTTCTTCCGAATTGAAAACCTACCAAATATATGGTATTATGGGTCAATAAATGAAGAATTAAGTAAAGAATATGTTAAAGAGGCGATAATAAATGAAGATTTCAACCAAAGGCCGCTACGCGCTGCGTATGCTTGTTGACCTGGCCCAACGTCAAAATGAAGGATACATTCCATTAAAAGATATTGCAGAGCGTCAAGGCCTATCAAAAAAATACCTGGAGCAAATAGTTCCCATTCTTAACAAATCCGATATTCTCCAGACCTGTCGCGGGTTTCAGGGCGGATACCGGCTGGCCAAGTCCCCCGATAAATATACGGTGGGTGATATTTTGAGGATTACAGAGGGCAGCCTTTCTCCCGTTGCTTGCATGGATTATGAGTCCGGCCAATGCCAGCGCAGCGAACATTGCCCAACCCTTTACGTGTGGCAGGGATTGAACCGCGCCATAAACGAATATCTGGACAGCATCACTTTGCAGGATATTCTCGATCATCAAAACGAACAAATAATAGATTATGTAATTTAACACGTACAACAAGGGCGGAAATGCTTGTTAACACAGGCATCCCCGCCCTTTTTCATGTCCTTTGACGTATGTTCCATGACACGCAGTTTGCGACCATCATTTATTCAGAAAACATCGGAGTTGAAAGATATCGCTCTCCCGTATCCGGCAGGATTACCACTATAACCTTGCCCGCGTTTTCGGGCCGCTTTGCAACCTCCGTAGCTGCGAATAAGGCCGCACCTGAAGAAATGCCTACCAAAAGGCCTTCTTTTCTCGCCAGCGTTCTGCCGGTTTCAAAGGCGTCTTCACTTTTAACTGTAATAATTTCATCATAGATTCTTGTGTTAAGCGTATCAGGAACAAAGCCTGCACCGATCCCCTGAATTTTATGGGGCCCCGGGTTTCCTCCCGAAAGCACGGGGGAGTCTGCCGGCTCAACCGCTACCACTTTTACATCAGGCTTTTTAGACTTCAGATATCCGCCCGCGCCGGACACGGTCCCGCCGGTGCCTACGCCGGCGACAAAGACGTCTACTTTCCCATCGGTGGCTTCCCAGATTTCCGGGCCGGTGGTACTGCGGTGTACTGCGGGATTTGCCATGTTGGTAAACTGACTGGGAATAAAGCTGTTCGGCGTTGCGGCAGCAAGCTCTTCCGCTTTTTCAATCGCGCCCTTCATGCCCTTCGTTCCGTCCGTAAGGACAAGCTCCGCTCCATAGGCTTTTAATAAATTGCGGCGCTCAACGCTCATGGTTTCCGGCATGGCCAAAATGACCTTATAGCCCCTGGCCGCTGCAACTGCAGCGAGTCCGATACCGGTGTTTCCGCTGGTGGGCTCGATTATGACTGAGCCCGGCTTTAATATGCCTTTCGCCTCCGCATCGTCTATCATGGCCTTTGCAATCCTGTCTTTGATGCTTCCGGCAGGGTTGAAATACTCTAATTTGGCGAGTATGGTTGCTGAAAGGTTTTTATCTTTGGCGTAATTTGTCAGTTTCAATAGCGGTGTTCCGCCGAT
>JAAYNC010000167.1:0-5010 GCA_012521055.1 Eubacteriales Family XIII. Incertae Sedis bacterium | reverse complement strand
TGAGAAAGTTGGCGATGAGATTCACCGCCTTCGTGACCAGAAGCAGAAACTGCTCCTTGATAACGCCAACCGTGATGAACTCAAAAAGCGGATTGCAGACATGAGCGCATTCCTAAAAAAGCAATCCACCTTCCTTACCGAATACGATGAGCAGCTTGTCCGGCATCTGATTGAAAAGGTCACTGTCTACGAGGACAAATTCACCGTGGAATTCAAGTCCGGCGTGACGGTGGCTGTGAATGATTAAGTCTGAATACAAGCAAGGCACTCTATGCTATATTAGAGCAGAGTGCCTTGCTTTACTTGCTTAGTAAGGCACTACAAGATGCTAATTGAACCTTCCGTCCCATACGGGCATATTGGAGATATATTCTCCCTCCACGGCGGGTACATAATAAGCTCCGTAGGTTTTCAATCCGTTCTCTCTCTTCATATCAGGTAACTCAACATAGAAACGGTAATATGGCATAAAGTATTGTTCCGTGCCGCCGGTGCGATATACCAGTTCAACTTTTGCTACATATTCCAATCCGGGCAATTCCTCTGGAACAGTCGTGATGTAGTTCCCATTTTCAAGAAGTTCTTTCGCCTCATCGGCTGTTATAATAGGATAATCTTCAACCTTGCCGGATAAGTTAGGCTGAAAAACTCTTGCCAGGTACAGCGTACCGTCGTCATTGCAATAAAATGCAACTCTGAAAAAATTGTAGTTTATAATTTGATTGGTACTATCTCCGCTACCATCATAAAACTCGATACTATATCCCTGCGCCTGTTGTGCGCCGTAGCTTTCTATATCTTCTCCGGAGAAAATTGCATAATCTCCCCCATGGATATTTACTTGCGGATTATCCATTCCAATTAAGTCTTTATATTTTTCTTCCAGATATTCCGCTACCGTGGCAATTTGTTCATAAGTTGCATAATGTGTAAAGTTGTATTCGTCCGGAAGCGTTATGGCGGGTTCAAACGTTACCTTCGCCGTCATCTGCTGGTTTACTTCAATTTTTATACCATTGTCCTCTATAACAACGGCGCTTGGAGAGAAGTAATCCTCCGGAACGTTCTCACCTATTTTTGCGAATTTCTCCGTAATGGCAGCCTGTGTCTTTTCATCCGGAGCGTTATCGGTAATTTCAAGGTTATCAACATCCATACCCAGCCTATTCGCAACGTTGAGCAGGAGTTCTTTCATCTTATTAAAATTAGCACCAGAAACCTGATAGTTTTCATCATAAGCCAGCAAGTTTTGATAAACAGGCAATGTAGAAATCTCCGTAGCATCAGTCCACGGATTATTATTGACAATTTCCGAAATATCATATGCCATGTATCCCTCATAGCCCATTTCGTCACTTGAATCGTCTGTAATTGCAAGCATAGGCAGGCCGCCCAGTCCGGGCGCAGGCTCAACCGGATTTTCAGGAATAATCTTGATAACAGCAAATACAGCTAAAGCAAGGCAAGCCGCTAAAGCCCCCCATTTCACCCAAGGGCGCTTTTGAGTTTCTTTTGGTTCACCAGGTGCGGCTTCTCTGATATATTTGTCATCGGCTTTGCCAATGGCATTGAAAATCACTTCATTTTTCATTTTACAATACCTTCTTTCTCAAGATGTAGCTTCAACTTGTTCCGTACCCTCAACAGCATCGATTTCGCCTTGCTTTCGCTCATTCCATAAGCCTCGGCTATTTCTTTTATCGGACTTACATACCAATACCGGCGCATGAACACCATACGATCTACCTGTGACAGTGAGGCAAGAAAACGGTTAATCGCTTCCACTAAAGCCATTTCATCAACTGCCTGTTCAACGCTTTCAGATGATGGCACACATTCATCCAACTCTGACAAAACAAAGTCAGTTTTCCCGAAACCCCGCTTTTCAGCGTTATATTTCTTGTATTTGTCGAATGACAGATTGCGAGTTATCTTACCCAAAAATGTTGACAGGCAGTTAGGCCGATGTGGAGGAACCGAGTTCCACACCCTCAGATATGTATCATTGACACATTCATCTGCATCCTCGTTATTATGCAGGATGTTGAATGAAATATAGTGGCAATAACGTGAATATTTTTTTGATGTTTCATCAATTGCGTATTCCGGAATATCCGGACGGCGGTTCCGGGAACATCCAGACACGAAACCGGAGGTATCCGGACACTTTGCCGGCTAAATTGATTGTAAAATACTTGTTGCTTTTCGGCAACAAGTATTATCCAAATTTACAGTTCATCCATACTTCGCATCTTCTTGGCCGCCATAATTTTTCTTAGCGAAATCTTCGAGTCCAGTTCAAGGATGTAGGAGTTATGGATAATTCGGTCCATGATTGCATCCGCAATCGTAGGATCGGGAAAGAGCTCATACCACTGTCCGTGTGCTATTTGCCCGGCCAGAATCGTAGATCCTTTGTTGTAGCGTGATTCTGCAATCTCCAAAATATCACGACTTTCTTCAAGGTTGTAAGATCTGAGCCCAATATCATCGAGAATCAGAAGACGAACCTTTTGAAGCCCTTTCATAAATTTGGAGTATTCATTATGCGCTTTTGCATCCTGTATCTCCAGAAGCAGTTCCGGGATTCTGTAATACTTGACGGAATACCCTTTTCTGCAGGCATTGCTGCCAAAGGCACAAGCCAAATAGGTTTTCCCGCTACCGGTCTTGCCGGTAGTAATAATATTCAGTGATTTTTCAATAAAACCGCAGCTTGCAAGTTGGAGGATAGATTGCTTATCAATCGCTCTGTTTGATGAATATTCGATGCCCTCAATGCAAGCATCTAAACCGAGAGTTGCATTCCTAAGCAGGCGCTTGATCTTGGTGTTCTTCTTGGCTATCCATTCCTTTTCAACCATAAGACCAAGTCGCTCCTCAAAGGACAGTGCCAGATCAGACGGAAGAGGCTCACTCAACATCTTTGCCATGGCTTTTAGTTTCATATCTTGGAGTTTCTCTATGGTTTGATTGTTAAGCATTCATCCCACCTCCCACATAGGTTTTCGCTCCCCGTAGGTTGGTGTTGGATATGACTTTTTCGCTCACGGTATCTGTTTCTTTCAGCGCCTTTTGTCTGAGGATGATGCTGAAATATTTGTATGTGCAGGTCCCCGTATCCATTGCTTCCTTGCTGGCGGTCTCTACCACTTCTGCAGAGTAATTCGATGCAAGGCGCATGATTCCCATGCAAGCACGGTAAGTCTGAACCGGATACTCTCTACTATCCAAAACTCTCGCAATCAGATCCTTGGTCTTTGGCCCGATTTTTTCGGCCCAGGACAAATATCGTTCGGAGTTCCATCCGGTGACAGCCTTGTGTGATTCCGGCATGTGCTCCGGCAATGTTGTGTAACGCTTGTAGGTGTTGAAGTTTCTCTTGTGAGCAGCTATCCTTACACCATCAACAAATACTTCAATAACGGAAGCTGTTGCCCGTATTCTGGAAAGGTTACCGATGTGGCAGTAGGGAACGCTGTAGAAAAAGCCCTGGTACTCAACATGATAGTTGAAAGCAATTTTTGCATCTATCCAATCTGCATATTCATAACGAGTAGCAGGCAAGGGTTTTAAGGCAGGCTTATCAATCGCTTCAAAAGCAGTCAGACGGTTTCCCTCCAGCTTCTGAAATGGCCGGTTGACAAACTTATGTAGTTCGACTTCTATGGCCTGATTGATCTCCATAATGCTAAAGAATCGATGATTTCGGAGTGCGGCTATGATGCGCCTCGATACATTACCAACCATGTTCTCATCGGCAGCTTTGTCTTTTGGTTTTCTAGGTCTTGCCGGGATTAAGGTGGTTCCGTAATGCTGGGCCATTTCCGCATAGCTTGCATTCAAATGAGGATCAACCAGGTCCGGTGTTTTAACGGCAGTCTTGGTGTTGTCAGGAATGGTAACCCTTGGTACCCCACCATAATATTCATAGGCTCTGACATGAGCATTAATCCAGTTTGGCTTCTTCATATCCTTATATGCGAAAACAAAGGGATATGCGGAGGCAGGGAGGACGGATACAAATAGATATGCCTGTTTTTCTTCGCCTGTGGCAGGCTCTGTGTATGGAATTGTACTACCGGCCCAGTCTACCTGCATTTCCTCTCCGGCTTTATGCTCCATATGCATGGAGATTTGGTTGGCTTTTTTGAACCTCCGATACCGCTCGCAGAACTGCGTATACATGAGACCATCTGGGTGATCTCGCTTGTATTCTTCCCACAGGAGCATCAGGGTTACTTCTTTCTTCTTCATCTCATTGAAGATGTAATTCAGATCTGGCTCGATAGCCGCTTTTCTGGCTTCTACAGGGGGATAAATCAAGGACAGGAGCTCTTTGTCATTCAGATTGCAGGGCCAGGTAATATTGGCGTTTTGAGCTCTTTTTAGTACATCATTAACAGTTGACTTTCCGCAGTTGCATGATGCGGCAATATCCCTCAGGGATAACCCGACATCGAATTTCAGCCTGAGTATTTCTTTAACTTTAGACATGTCCAGCCTCCTCATTCTCGGCCCTCCTTAAAGTGTGATACTCTAAGGATACCAGTTAATTTGTCAGCCAGGCAAGGTGTCCGGATGTTTCCGATATGCTGTCCGGATATTTCCGATACGCTGTCCGGATATTTCCGGAATCAGTGTCCGGATGTCGCCGAAATACGCAAACATAGTTTTTCTCCTCCATAATAATATTATATCTCTACCGACTCTAATACCCTTATCGCGAATCAGATATGTACAGTCGGTTAGGATCAGAATGGATGTCTGATTGCAAGCACCTTTTCCATTGTATATTCACAATTTATATTGACTTCTATCAATCCCCTAATCTACCATAATAAAACAATATGTTTTGATTTTATACATGTCCCCTTGAATTGTCAATAGACTATTTGCAAAAAAAAATAAAAATAGTAATATAAAACAAAATGTTGCCAAATTGAAGAAGTAAATGTAAAATAAGCATTGGTATGCATTGGAATAAATAGTTACTTTTCGGAGGAAACG
>JAAYNC010000041.1:0-16512 GCA_012521055.1 Eubacteriales Family XIII. Incertae Sedis bacterium | reverse complement strand
TAAGGTTCGCTTTAAGCAGGTGAACCAGGATAAAGTTCCCGACCTGTCATCGGATGCGATTATAAGGGATCCGGGAAAATGCGTATTATGCGGCGACTGCGTACGAGTGTGCGATGAAATACAATCAGTAGGTGTACTTGATTTTGCAGATCGGGGAGCGGATGCCAGAGTCGTGGCATGCTTCGATAAGGGATTAGGAGAGGTTGAGTGCGTCAATTGCGGTCAGTGTGTCAAGGTTTGTCCTGTAGGAGCATTAATTCCAAAACACCAGATTGATCAAGTCTGGGACGCCCTGCACGATGAAGAAAAATACGTAGTCGTTCAGATCGCACCCGCGGTCAGAGTTGCCCTCGGCGAGTACTTTGGATACAAACCCGGCACAACAACTACGGGACAAATTGTTACTGCATTGCGGTTGATGGGTTTCGATCAGGTATTCGATACTGCCTTTGCGGCGGATCTTACGGTGATCGAAGAAGGCAATGAATTCCTGGAAAGGGTAGAAAAAGGAGAAAACCTCCCTCAGTTTACTTCTTGCTGCCCGGCCTGGGTAAAGTTTGCCGAGCAATATTATCCGGATATGCTCCCCAACCTCTCCTCATGCCGCTCTCCACAGCAAATGTTCGGTTCGGTCATTAAAGACTACCTGACAAAAGAACTGAATATTCCCCGGGAAAAGCTGGTAGTGGTTTCCATCATGCCTTGTACCGCTAAAAAGTTCGAAGCCAACCGCCCGGAATTCAGCGTAGAAGGGAATAAAGACGTAGATTATGTACTGACAACACAGGAACTTTCCTTGATGATTCGGGAGCGGGGACTCACATTCAGTCAGCTGGAGCCCGGTTCATTCGATATGCCGTACGGATTCAAAACGGGAGCCGGCGTGATTTTCGGAAGTTCCGGCGGAGTCAGCGAAGCGGTGCTCAGATATGCCGCAGAGAAACTCTCCAAAGGAAAGGGCATACAGACAGGTTTTGTGGAGATCAGCTCCGGAGGAGTGAAAACCCTGAACATACGCTTCGGCGATAAGGATCTGAGACTCGCGGTGGTCAGCGGACTGGGAAGCGCCAGAAAACTCATTGACAAGATAAGAAAAGGTGAAGAGCATTACGACCTTATAGAAGTCATGGCTTGCTGCGGAGGCTGTGTAAACGGTGGCGGTCAGCCTATAACGGAAGAGAAGATGGCGGTTGAGAGCCGCGCCCGTGAGCTCTTTGATAATGATAAGATGCTTCAATTCCATAGCGCTCATGAAAATCCATATGTTCGCGAACTCTATGACGACGGTTTGACGAGGGAAAAAGCCCATGAACTTCTGCATACCGAGTATAACAACCGGAAGCGGATCCATGCGGAAGAAGTAGCGCTGACGGAAGTGGGCGGCGATAAGAGCCTCAAGCTCAACATCTGTTTCGGAACCAGCTGCTTCCTCAGAGGAGCCCAGGAGCTTTACACCAGGCTTATGGAATACGTAAGAGAGAAAGGCTTGGAAGAAGGAACGGAAGTAACAGCTTCCTTCTGCACAGAGCGCTGCAAAAAGGGCCCAGTGCTCAGAGTGAACGGCAAGACCATTGAACACTGTACCTATGAACAGGCGATTGAGGAGATTCAAAAAGCGATTCATTAAAGGAGGCCTGATTGATGCAAGTCGTATACAGTGCTAACGGGAATAAAAACCACGATAATGTTATTTATACATTGACAGCGAACTGTCAGGACTGTTATCGCTGTGTCCGGGTGTGCCCTGTCAAGGCCATCCGGGTCAGCGGCGGGCAGGCATATATTGAAGATGAGCTTTGCATCAAATGCGGCACCTGTGTGCGCGAGTGCCCGCAAGGTGCCAAGACCATTCGGTCCAGTATAGATGAAGTGAAGATCCTACTGTCCTCGGGAAGGAAGGTGGCCGCCAGCGTGGCCCCTTCTTTTCCTGCTTTATTCAGCGGATGGCGGAGCTTGCGCCTTCCTTCTGCCCTGAGGCGGCTGGGGTTTAGCTACATCTCGGAAACGGCGGAGGGAGCCTTGTTGGTGGCGGAAAAGGCTTTCAAGGATCGGGGAGATAGCAATATCTGTACGGCCTGTCCTGCGGTAGTCAATTATATAGAAAAATACAGAGAAGAATACGTAGATCGTTTGATTCCTATCGCATCTCCGATGATTGCCCACGGCAAACTGCTGAAGCAGAGACTTGGTGAGGATTGGGCAGTAGTGTTCATCGGACCCTGCGCAGCGAAAAAACAGGAAGCCCTGCGGCCTGAACATAAAGGAATCATAGACGGCGTGCTTACCTTCTCGGAACTGATTCAGTGGCTGGAGGAAGAAGGCATTGATCTTGCCACTTGTTCGGAAAGCGGCTTTGAAAGCAGAGGAAATTTGAAGAGGGCCAGGCTTTTCCCCTTAGAGGGAGGAATGCTTAAGACGGGAGATATTTCCTATGACGCAACGAATACGGATGTGCTATGCATAAGCGGCAGCGAAGATGTGATGGAACTGTTCGATATGCCGCCGGAAGAGTGGGACTTCGACGTGGTGGAACCGCTTTTCTGCGCCGGCGGATGTATAAACGGCCCTTGTTTTCCCGATGAAAAGAACTTGTTCTCAAGGAGACAGGAGCTTTTCTCCTATTTGGAAAAAGTCAATAGAATTCCGGGACAAAGCGTGGAGGATGAAGTGGATTGCAGCGCAGACTTTACCGACGATTCAGCCTCTGTGGTTTCGGAGGAAATAAGCGAAAGCAGGATCAATGAGATACTTGAGGAAACGGGTAAGGGCGACCCCTCGCTGCAGTTAAACTGCGGCGCCTGCGGTTATAAAAGCTGCCGGGAAAATGCCATTGCAGTAGCGAGAGGCATGGCAGAACCTGACATGTGTATGCCCTACATGCGTCGACTTGCTCAGCAGCGAACCGACATTATAATTGAAACAAGCCCCAACGGCGTAGTAATTTTGGATGAGTATCTACATATCTTGCATATGAATCCGGCTTTTCAAAAGCTGTTTTCTTGCAACAACAGCCTGCTTGGCCGGCACGTTTCCTGCATTTTGGATGTGGACAGCTTTGAACAGCTGGCATCGGGCAAAACCGAAACTCGGGACTCCATCCGTGTCAAAGAGGGTATAAAATACCATGAAGTAGCCTATGCCCTCCGGGAAGAAAAGCAATATGTAGGAATTTATATAGATGTCTCCAAGCTCAAGTTCGATGAAGGGCAGATTGATGCCATAAAGAACCAGACCCTTGAACATGTGCGGAAATTGTTGTACCATCAGATTAGTTTTTCTCAGGCAATGGCGCATTACTTGGGTGAGAGTACTGCCCAGAGCGAAGAACTGGTCAAAAAGATTACGGATCTTTATGCGGATGAGAAGCAGCTTTAGTACATGAGGTGAAACTATTGAAGTTTATCGAGGACATCGTTGAGCAACGGCCGAAGCATAATTACATTGTGTGCGGCGATTCCTTTATCTGTGAACGTACATTGGAAAGTACATTTTTCGTGCTCTGTGACGGGATCGGGTCCGGGGTTTATGCCAATATAGCGGCAATTACCTGCGCCAATCGGATGGCGGAACTTTATCGTTCCGGGGTTTCTATGCGTACCATGAGTGAAATGGTGGCGGATTCCATGCACCGGGCCAGGGAGGAAAGGATTCCTTTTTCTGCCTTTACCGCTGTCAAGATACTCAATGATGGACTGTTCAGCGTATATACCTATGAGGCGCCGACTCCCATCATGATTCGGGACGGGCTGGCAGTCCCTCTCAAACCGGTAGCCCATACGGCAGAATATGAGATCATCGGAGAATCTACGGGAAAACTGGAATTGGGAGACAGTCTGGTCATCGTTTCCGATGGGATAACTCAGTCCGGTCTGGGCAGAGGAACCGCCTTTGGCATCGGAACGGAAGGGCTTGTGGATTTTATTAACCGCAGATCCAGCCACAAAGAGAATATTCGACGTCTTCCCGGCGAAGTTCTCGAGATGTCTGCCAGGATGTGCGGCGGTATATACGAGGACGATTCCACCGTTGCGGTTCTTCAGTGCCGTGAAGCCAGTCAGATGGTAGTCTTAACGGGGCCGCCCGCGCTGCGTTCGAAAGACAGGGAAATTGTAGACAAGTTCATAAACACCCCGGGCATCCATGTTGTGGCCGGATCCACCACGGCGGACATCGTGTCCAGAGAATTGGGCAAGGAAGTAAAACTGGTAAATAAAGGATTGTCTTTCGGTTCGCCGCCGGAATATAAAATAGAAGGTATTGATCTTGTTACTGAAGGAGCCATCATGCTCAATCAGGTATACAATATTCTTGATGAAGACAGGAGCGAGCTTGATGACAGCTCATTGGTGGAGAGATTCTGCGCCATGATGCTGGAGGCAGACGTTATTACCTTTATTGTGGGAAGCGCCGTAAACGACGCGCACACCTCCTTGCTTTTCAAACAGATAGGTATTCGCCCGCGGCTTACTGCCGTCCAACTTATATCGAAGAAGCTGAAGGAACTGGGCAAGTTGGTTATTGAAATAAAATACTGAGTTATGATATCAGACACCTTTTATAAGTATTAAAACAATGCGGCACGCAGCGTGTAGCGTATCGAGCGGGAGAGCAACCCTGCGTTTCAAAAAATACTTGTAATAGGTGTCTTTCTTTTTTGACACCGGATAGAAACCGAACTGTGCAAATATTCAGGTGTATGCGGGATTTGAGGGACTTTTCAACTTGTTCAATTGATTGACGGATGAAGATACATCTCTTAATATATTAATGTAAGTGCTACGTTACGAATTGCTCTATTTGGGTAATATATGTTAGCAATATGTTAGCGGGGTGTTTGGAGAAAGCAATGGAAATAACCGGTTATAATCTGATAATAGCCTTCGGACTGACTCTCCTGGCAGGGTTGTCTACGGGAGTAGGAAGCACACTGGCATTTTATACAAAACAGACAAATACGAGATTCCTGTCTGCCGCTTTGGGTTTCTCTGCGGGCGTTATGATCTATGTGTCCATGGTGGAGATACTCGTAAAAGCGAGACAATCATTGGAAGCGGTATACGGATATCCCAAAGGCTATGGATATACAACCTTGGCTTTTTTCATCGGTATTTTCGTTATGGGATTCATAGATAAGATGATACCAAGCGGTGAAAACCCTCATGAAATGCGGGATGTGACCGAGATGGAGGAAATTAGGGAGAATGGCTGCAGTAAGCAGGAATTGCTTCGTATGGGATTTTTTTCTGCACTGGCTATTGCCATACATAATTTCCCTGAAGGGCTTGCGACTTTTATCGCGGCGATACAGGATCCTGCCTTGGGCATCAGCATTGCTATTGCCGTTGCGATTCACAACATTCCGGAGGGTGTGGCTGTGTCCGTACCGGTATATTTTTCCACCGGCAGCAGAAAAAAGGCCTTCAAGCTGTCCTTTCTTTCCGGTCTTGCCGAACCTCTTGGAGCCATATTGGGGTATTTCCTGTTTATGCAGTTCTTCAATGAATCCATGTTCGGTTTTACATTTGCCGGAGTTGCAGGGATCATGGTTTACATCGCATTGGATGAACTGTTGCCTACGGCGGAAAAGTACGGCGAACATCATATTGCTATCTACGGTTTGATTGCGGGAATGATGGTAATGGCTGTCAGCTTGTTGGCTGTGGCCTAGACTAGTGGAGACAGTCAGATCTATGGAACAAAAGGACAACTGGATAAAAAACACAATTCTTTTTTTGAGCAGCCAAACCATCTCTATTTTCGGCTCTTTTCTGGTGCAATACGCCATACTGTGGTATATTACCCTTACTTCCCGTTCAGGCATCATGATGACAATCTATATAATATCCACTCTGGTGCCTGTTCTTTTCGTTTCCCCTTTTGCTGGAGTATGGGCGGATCGTTTCGACCGTAAAAAGCTGATTATGCTTTCCGACTCTTTTATAGCCTTTGTTACTTTAATCCTGGCAATTCTATTTTATACCGGACACGGTACGTTATGGATCCTTATAATAGCAGCTGCCTTTCGATCTCTGGGAGGCGCCGTTCAGATGCCGGTTGTGGGCGCATTTCTTCCGCAGATCGTACCCAGTGAGAAACTGATGCGAGTAAACGGCATCAATAGCAGCATTCAATCCCTTGTCATGCTGGGTTCGCCTATGTTAAGCGGCGCCCTTCTAAGCTTTGCCTCCATTGAAGCTATCTTTTTCATCGATGTGTGCACGGCCTTGACGGCGGTGGGGTTTTTAGGCTTGTTTTTGAAAATACCTCCTCGCGAAAAAACCGGTGAAGAAGAAAAGATCAATTATTTCAGAGACCTGAAAGAGGGATTCCGTTACATCGGAAGTCAGCGATACCTAAGGGATTTCTTTATATTGCTGGCTATACTGTATTTTCTTATAGCTCCCGTCAGCTTCCTCACGCCCCTTCAGGTTACAAGGAGTTTCGGCGCTCATGTGTGGAGGCTGACCGCTATTGAATTAATCTTTTCTGTAGGGATGATGTTGGGCGGTATTCTGATCGCTTCTTGGACCGGATTTAAAAACAAAATTCATACTATCATCCTGGGTTTCTTGGTTTTTGCTCTAAGCACTGTCGGGTTAGGTGTTGTCTTCAACTTTTGGATCTACCTTTCCTTCATGTGTTTGGCAGGAGTTGCCATGTCTTTATTCAGCACTCCGGCAACGGTATTGCTTCAGCAGCGAGTGGATGAGAGTTATATAGGAAGAGTCTTTGGGGTGATGACAATGATTTCGGGCATGATGACGCCTCTTGGCATGCTGTTCTTCGGTCCTCTGGGTGATGTGATTCCCATCGAGTGGATATTAATAGCCACCGGTCTGTTAATGGTAATCGAAGGTTTTATACTGTTGGGAAATAAGGCGCTGCTTGAAGCCGGAAAGCCCATAGAAGAATCGGATAAATAAAGTTGATTCCCCCTTGACATAATAATAAATACATAATAATATAAAAATGATATCAGAATGATATCATAAAACAAAAGGGGGTTAGAAGAATGTCTGATCAAATAAATGAAAAGAAATTGATAACGGAGGAAAAGAAAGCGGCGAGCATCAAAGGTATGCCGGTGCTCATATTTAATATCCTGTTTAGTATTGCCGCCATCTTAGGTTTTATCTTCTGCCTTATTAGGTTGAGCGAGAAGGTAGGCAATCCGGGAATGTGGATCGCCCTGCTTATAGCCTGCGCGCTTTATATTTTCCTTATAAGCCCGCTTCTTTTTATCGGGCTGAAGATTCTCAAGCCCAACGAAGCTTTGGTCTTGACCCTTTTCGGTAAATACTACGGCACTTTGAGGGGAGAAGGCTTTTTCTTTGTAAATCCCTTTGTCAGCGCAACGAGCCCGGAAATTCTGGCCACATCTACAGGCACCGTAACAACATCAGACAGCGCACCGCAAAGCGGCAAGCTTTCTTTACAGGGACTGAATTTGCCGGTGCGCGCCAGTAAGAAAATATCCCTTAAAACCATGACGTTGAACAACGAAAAGCAGAAGATCAACGACAAGCTTGGCAATCCTATCATTATAGGTATCGTGGTGATCTGGAGAGTAGTGAACACAGCGAAAGCCGTCTTCAATGTGGATAACTATTTCGAATATTTGTCCATACAGTGCGATTCTGCACTAAGGAATATCGTGAGGCTGTATCCTTACGACGTGTCGGGAGATGACAACGAAAAGACTCTCAGAGGTAGCAGCCAGGAAATTGCAGATAAACTCAGGGAAGAAATCCAGTCAAAGGTCGAGGTTGCAGGATTGGAAATACTGGAAGCCAGGATTACCCACTTGGCCTATGCTCCTGAAATCGCCGCGGCCATGCTTCAGAGACAACAGGCATCTGCCATCATAGATGCAAGGCAGATGATCGTAGAGGGTGCCGTCGGTATGGTTGAAATGGCATTGTCTAAACTGAACGAACACGAAATCGTGCAGTTGGATGAGGAGCGCAAAGCAGCCATGGTAAGCAATTTGCTGGTAGTGCTATGCGGCAACAAGGATGCGCAACCGGTTGTCAACAGCGGTTCCTTATACTAAAATACAAAGAAGAGCTGTCTTGCTGAGAGGAGGGTGATGCATGGGATCCAAGGATAAAGAGAAAAAGCAGATCCTGCTCCGCTTGTCACCCTCGCTCTGGAAGGAGCTGGCTGCTTGGGCAGAGGATGAGTTCAGGTCCATAAACGGTCAGATCGAGTATTTATTGAGCGAGTGCGTCAAACAACGTAGAAAAGCAGGAAAGAACATAGATAAGGAAAAGAAGTAAAGAGTAAGAAATCAAGATATTCAAGATATCAGGCCCCGAAAGGGGCCTTTATTATCGCATCTTGTGTCCTTTCTCAGGAGCTGTGCATAAAATATATCAATTGTTATGCAGGTAAACAGGAGGGACACCATGCTGAAGGAAACAATGCCTTTACTCTTTGAAGCCTTTTCACGACACCCCATGGCATGCGCCAGGGTCAGGGGTAGTCAGTTAAATCCGAACCTTATAGGAGAAGTGTGGGTCTACCCGTTTTTAGAAGGCAGCTTGCTCGTTGCCGATATAAAGGGGCTTCCTTTTTCAGGTTTTTACGGGTTTCATATTCATCAGAGAGGGCCCTGCATACCGGGAGAAGGATATACCGGATTTGAAGGAATAGGGGGACATTTCTCCCCGACGGATCAGCCTCATCCTTACCATGCGGGAGACTTGCCCGTGCTCATGGCTTACTACGGACACGCGTTTATGATCGTCTATTCGGACCGGTTCGTTCCCCGGGAAATCATGGGGAGGGCCATCGTGGTGCACGAGTGGCCGGATGACTATCGAAGTCAGCCGGCGGGGAACTCGGGAAGTCAGATAGCCTGCGGCACCTTTTTCCCATGCTTTGAGAGCAATCCTGCCAGACCTATAGGATTTCCCAGTTCATCTCTGCCTACATAGAGGGTTCCGTCAAACCTTGTTTTATAGCTCCATTTGACCAACCGGATATTGCCGTCGGCAATTTCCAATGCAGTAATGAAGCGGGGGTGAACACAGCTTCCGCTATTGAAATACCAAGGCTCGCCCGGCTTTGGGAAAGCGGTTCGATGGGTGTGGCCGGCTATGAGAGGCTGGTTGTGTTTTTCAATCCAATCAATCAATTTTCGTTCTACTGACTGCTTTCTTTTCCGGTTTGTAGCTGCGCTGGTCGGATTGTTGATACCGAGCAATTCCAAGGGTTTCCACAGAAAACGGACGAGAAAGCAGCTCATCTGCCATAGCCTGTCGTTAATAAAATCCGCCTGATGGCCGTGGATGAGAAAAAGCTTCAGTTGGTGTTCCCTATGCCGGAGCACTATTCCTTCATGAAACTCAATGCCCGGGAAAAACGGACGACATTTTTCATCGGTATCATTTTCACAGTATATCAACTGATTTGAAAAGGATTTGTTTTTGCCTTTGACCATGTCATGGTTACCGTACATCATATAGAGCCTGGAATCCTGATGAAACTTTGACAAGAGCCAAAACACATTGTCGTAAACATCTAATATCTTGGAAATCTTGTCGTTCTCCCAAAGCTCATCACCGTCCCCCAACTCAATGTATGTGTATCTGTGGTGGTAATATTGGGCCAGGGCGGCAAAGAACAGGTTCTGATTGTGAGCAAAATTGTCCGCATAGCTTCCGTCGCCCCTGTGGCAATCGCTCATGATTACGATTTTAGAACTATCGTCAAAAGGGACCTCCTTGGCTTCATTGAATACTTGCGAGATGCGCTTTTGTATAAACATAATTGGGTGAAGCTCCTTATCGATTAAATAGTTTTCGGGGTTTCATTATATTGAGCACCAAGTCGAAGAGTTCCGGGGCCTTCACATAGAGCGACGCCAGTTTATCAAGGCTGTTGGCATGTTCTTTTGTAAGCTCCTGGTACTTGGCGCAGAGCAACCGGTTCTTTTTCTGGGTGATGGCACCGGTGATAGGAGTGCGGGTCAAGGGCTGCGGCGAAAAGGGTTTGTTAAAGTACAGCCATACCGTAGGGGAAAAGACCTTCATATTGCGTTCGGAATAGCCGATCTGAAGCAGGGCATCCACAAATGCCAGGCACATTTCCCTGTTTTTGAGAGTTATGCCAACTTCCATCTGGAGCTCATCCGGATCGGAAAACTCGCCGAGGATGAAACCGGTGAGCCACCAGTGCTTTCCTTCCCTGCTGAATAGCGGCCGGCCGTTCTTCCGGAGAAGGAAGGCCATATAGAGTTGATCCTCCTCACTGGCGCAATCGTAAAATGTTAAACCGGAAGCTCCCGGGGCTTCCGTGTCAGAGTCTGCTTTAGTGTAGATCCCGATTTCGCCGCCGGTGGCCATTCCATACTGGCCTTTCCAGAATTCGACAAGCCATTTCTTGCCGCCGTAATCGAATCGCACCGGTTCTGAGTCGAGGATCATGCTCAGAGGGGCGGCGGCTTCGTCATAGATCGGGCTGTATCCGAAATCCTTTTGCCAGGCGTCCCTTCTGGAATAGAATATATCCTGGCGGGGGTCGTAGGCGTATCCGGCCAGAGTTATGGCATCAAGGATCTGTTGCTTTTCTGCACGACGCCGGGCACTCTTTCGGATAAATAGAATAGGGTTTAGATATAAAAATAAAATTATTAAAATAATAATTATTGCTGTAATTAGAAATAATAGGTTAATATTATCGCTAATCATGGTTAAATTTTTAACTCCGTTTCCGGCGTGATACGACACATTTTTATCATTCTATTCACCCGGTACGGAAAGTGTTAGTTATATTGATTAAACTTAATGATTTTGGGTATGTTAATAAAACGACAAAGGAAAAAGGGGCAAAAATTTGTTTTTTGTGTTAAAAAACTAACATAAATTGTGGAAATGAAGTGTCGTGAACCTATTGACAAATAAGGTCGTACTTGAGAGAATTAAGCATATTTTGAGTAGGAGGTCTTTGTAGGAGGACAGTATGGGGAAAAGAATTGTAATTGTCGGTGCAGGATATGCAGGTATTCTCACCGCAAAAAAACTCGCAAAGAGATTCAAGAAAAATGATGATGTCACTATTACGCTCATCGACAAAAACCCGTTCCACGCTTTACTTACCGAGCTCCATGAAGTAGCTGCGAACCGTGTGGACGAGGACAGCATTCGCGTTAGCCTGAAAAAAGTTTTTGCAGGCCGTAAAGTGGATGTGGTTCTTGACACCATCGAATCTTTTGATTTCGATAACAAGCGTGCCATAGGAAGGCGTAATAATTATGATTATGATTATTTGATCCTGTGCGCAGGTTCCAAGCCGACCTTCTTCGGAGTGCCGGGAGCGGAAGAGTATTCTTTCAAGCTCTGGTCATATGACGATGCAATTATTATACGTCATCACCTGATCAACCTATTCCGTAGAGCCTGCCGTATTGCGGACAGAGAAGAGAGGAGAAAGCTGCTCTCTATCTATATCGTAGGAGCAGGATTTACCGGCGTGGAAATGGCCGGGGAACTGGCAGAGTATCTGCCGATTATATGCAGCAAATTCGAAATTGACCGGGATGATGTTAACATAACCCTTGTTGACGTATTAGACCGCACGATTCCCAACCTTCCCGAAGAGCTTTCCGTTAAAGTGGAAAAGCGACTGAGGAAAATGGGCGTGAACCTGCTTTTAGGTCACAATGTGTGCGCAATGGGTCCCGATTACATTGAAGTTAAACCGGCAGGACAGGATGTATGCATCCGCAAAGATGCTTCTACCGTAATATGGGGTGCGGGTATCGAGAGTGCCGATATTACAGGTGAAGCTGCCAAGGTGCTGGAGTCTGCCAACCGGGGAAGAATCAAAATCGATACATATCTTCGTTCCGTAGATAATCAGGAAGTTTTCGTTCTCGGAGATAATATGCTCTATATACCTGAAGGTTCGGACAAACCCGTACCGCAGATTGTAGAGAACTGTGAGCACAGTGCCGCTACAGCCGTGCACAACCTGACATGCCTGATTACGGGCAAGGGCGAAATGAAGAAGTACAATCCCAAATTCCATGGATTCATGGTTTGTGTGGGAGGTCGTTACGGTGTAGCCCGCGTAGGTTTCCCGAACTTCATGATCAATCTCCCATCCTTCTTTGCAATGATGGCGAAGCATGCGATCAATATGGTTTACTTTGTTCAGATCCTCGGATGGAACAAAGTCTGGAGCTACAGCAAGCACGAGTTCTTCACCATTCGTCATTGCAGAAGCTATGTGGGAGGTCATTTCTCAAACAGGACGCCAAGCTTCCTGCTCGTTCCTCTTAGAGCATGGCTCGGCGGTGTATGGGTCTTTGAAGGTATAAAGAAGTGGAAAGAAGGCTGGTTTTCCGAACCGAAGCTGGAAGGCTTTTTCGGTGGAGCCAAGGCCTGGTATGATAGCATAATAAACCCCGGTGCCGCAGACGGAGCGACCCAGGCTACGGGAGCAGCCGATGCAGCAACAGCCGCAACAGGCGCGGCAGATGCGGTGACAGCCGCTACCGGTGCCGGCGGTGGAGAAGTTGTGGCTTCGGCGGGAACGGCAATAATCGATTGGGACTTCTTCGGATTGGTCAGAGCTTTGTTTGTCAGCGGAAAGGAAGTTGCCCAATCCACACTCAGCGACTTTGCGTTTAAGCTGGATATTCCGCTTATGAATTGGTTTGTAGATAGTTTTGTGCTGGCAAGCGGCGGAATGCAGGTCACCATGCAGACCACCATCGTCATAGCCGAAATTCTCATCGGACTGGCGTTGATTGCAGGACTGTTTACAACACCGGCTGCAGCGTTTTCGCTCTTACTGCAATTCATGTTCGTATGTACTACAGGGCTCTACCTGGGTACGTTCTGGATGATCTTTGCGGGAATTGCGGTATTGATCGGCGGAGGCCGGACATTTGGACTTGACTACTATGTGATGCCGGTGCTTAAAGAGGCATGGAAGAAAATACCTTTGGTTAGAAAGCTGTATATCTATAATGATTAATGTATCCGTGGTAGAAAATAAGCATACAGAGATTAACTTATCCGTGGTAGAAAATAAGCGCACAGAACAGGCAGAGCGATACAATTTTGATGAAGCTTATGAAGCAGTAAAGGAAGAGGTAGATAATACCTTATCTACCTCGCCCTTTATAATTCGCGAATACATGAAGCACCTGACCTGCTCGACGGGTAAGCATATCCGTGCTCTCTCCGTATTGACATGTGCCCTTGACGAGGAGGAGTTGATTCATCGCGATGCGATAAGGCTCGCCGCAGCTGTGGAGCTGATGCATCTGGCAACATTAGTACACGATGATGTCATCGATAATGCAGATCTCCGCAGGGGCGAACTCTCTCTTCAAAAGAAATACGGAAAGCGAACTGCGGTGATATGCGGAGATTATTTGCTTTGTATCGCTCTAAAAATGGTCTCTCTCATAGAGGATAAAGACGAATATGTGAAGGGCAGAGTGCCTGATTACATGAGCAGAGTCTGTTTGGGAGAGTTGAATCAGCACATTAACAACGGCAACTTCGATCTTTCCGTATACCGTTATTTAAAAATAATTGCGGGTAAGACAGCCGCCCTGTTCGAAGCATCCTTTTACGGAGGAGCGATATTCGGCGTGGAGGATGAATCCCAGTTGAGGCTGTATGCCAAGCTGGGAAAATATATTGGAATGATCTTCCAGCTTACCGATGACTGCATGGACTTTGAAACGACAGAGCAAGTGGCGAAAAAACCTGTGAAGTCGGATTATGAGCAAAAAGTCATTACGCTTCCTCTAATCCAGGCTTTCCGGAGGATGGAAGGTCTGAAACAAAAGGCGAAGAAGGGTGTGCTATCTCGCAATGAGATAGACGAAGCGGTTAAAAAAGCAGACGGGCTGGGTTACACTCGCATGGTAGCAAATAAATATTATAATAAATCTTTGCAAATAATCGACGAGATGGTATTATCGGAAAGTAAAAGAGAAAAGATCTTATCCATATTGGATAAGGCATACCGAACTTTTTAAAATAAATATTGGTACCGGCGAAAGACCGTGACCGTAGCCAGGAGGAACCTTGTGGCCGCCAGATTTCTCAGCTATGTGGAGATAAGGACGAAAATAACGAGCATCTTTGCCTTTTTAATGACGCTGAGTTTCCTCTTTTATGCAGGACAGCCGATTGCGCTTCCGCATACGCTTATTTTCCTGGCAGGGATGTTCCTCTTCGACCTGACCACAACGGCGATCAATAACTACATAGATACCAAGACCAATGACCAGAAATTGCAGTTTGAGAGAAGGATAGCCTTGATCATCATATATGTTCTCTTAGCCCTCAGCACTGCTTTCGGAATCTGGCTGGTCCTGCTGACGGATCTGGTGGTGCTGTTAGCAGGAGGAATCTGTTTCCTCTGCGGCATACTGTACACCTACGGGCCGGTTCCCATCTCAAGGCAACCTTTGGGCGAGCTCATGTCAGGTATATTCTACGGGCTCATGATCCCCTTTCTGCTTCTTTACATCAACATGCCTGAGGGTTATTACCTGACACTGGACCTGAGCTTTGAGACGGTAGGTGTAGAGATACAGGTGATGCCTGTGGTGACGCTGCTTTTGCTCTCCGTAAATCCGGTATGCTGTACCGCCAACATAATGCTGGCGAACAACATCTGCGATGTTGAGAGAGATATAAAGGTCAAGAGATTTACGCTTCCATATTATTTGGAGGAGAAAGCCCTGTACCTGTTTGCCGGGATATATTATATGACGTACCTTGCAACCATCGTCATGGTGATCATGAAAATTCTGCATCCAGTTTGCCTGCTTTCTCTCCTGATAATCATTCCTGTGCAGCGAAATATAAAGGTGTTCTTTAAGAAGCAGGAAAAGGAGACGACTTTCGCAGTGGCTATCAAGAATTACATCATGATCATGACGGCCTTCACCTTGACGATCTTTATAAGCGGGCTGATAACATGAGGCGGGAAGTATCATGAAATTTTTCAAGAGAACCGATATAGTGATAATAGCAGTAATCCTGCTTGTCAGCCTGGCCTCTTGGATCATTTACGATCATTTGGTAAAAGATATATCAGTGAAGGCAGAGATTTATTACTACTCCGAACTTGTGGAGACGGTGGAGCTGGACAGGGGAGAAGAACGCACCTTCTCAATTCCGCAAAACCCGAAGGTGGTATTCCATCTGGACGAGGACGGCGGCATCGCATTTATTGCCTCCGATTGTCCGGACAAGGTATGCGTCAATACGGGGCGGATTCATAGGGTCGGCGAATACGCGGCATGTCTGCCCAACGGAATCATAATGAAAATCGTTCCCAAAGGAGAAAGGAACGAGGATGATGCAGACATCATCGTTGGATATTAGGATAAGGATTGAAGATGGCTGGATATATGGTAGAAAAAAATATTTTGGGCAATTTAAGCAAGACACAGGTCACGGTGCTAACATCCTTGATACTGGCTGTGGCTTTGGTGCTGGCCGTGGTGGAGAACATGTTGCCTCCGCCCCCAATCCCCGTACCCGGAGTGAAGTTCGGGCTGTCCAATATCGCGGTGATGTATGCCCTCTTTTTTCTCGGGTGGGAGAAGGCGTATGTAATAGCTCTGCTGAAGGGCGGATTCGCGTTCATTACCAGAGGAGCTGTTGCAGGCGCTTTAAGTCTTGCCGGAGGAATGCTATCCGTGACAGTTATGCTTTTGCTCCTGGTGCTGCTGCGAGAGAAGATATCTTACCTGAGCATCAGCATTTTCGGAGCAGTGTCACATAATATCGGACAGTTTTTTGTGATAATTCTCTTATATACGGGTATGAATTTATTGCCCTATTTGCCGATATTGCTTGTTTCGGGTGTTATTGCGGGAATTGTCACATCAACGTTATTGAGGTTTATTCTGCCGGCCTTTAAAAGGCTGGTATGAAATAAATAATAAAAAAATCTTTATTTTTCGGAGGAGGAGTATGAAAAAGAAACTTGCATTAGTACTGGTATTGGCATTGGCAGCACTTGCTTTTGCCGCTTGCGGCGGAGGAGAGGCAACACCTCCTGAAGAGGAAACTCCGGAAGCACCTGCAACCGGTGCAGTAAAAACCGGATATGCCGTTATTTCTACCGCAGGAAAATCCACTGACGCTGGGGATGCGGATGGGTTTGCCCAAGTTGACTCCACCATCGTGGCAGTTACCGTGGATGATGAAGGTGTTATCACCAACTGTGTAATCGATCATGCACAGACAAAGATCAATTTCTCGGCAGACGGTAAAATCGTAACTCCGCTTGATACGGTATCCCCCGGAAAGCAGGAGATGGGTCCCGCTTATGGCATGGCTAAAGCATCTTCCCTCGGCAAAGAGTGGAACGAGCAGGCAAATGACCTTGCCGACTATGTAATCGGCAAGACCGTTGAAGAGGTCAAAGGCATTGGCGTAACAGAGGATGGCGTTCCCACCGAAGAGGATCTGAGCGCATCCGTGACCATTAAAATCAACACCTACATAGAAGGTATTGAGAAAG